>NZ_AFUR01000002.1:0-151281 GCF_000223355.1 Actinomyces sp. oral taxon 175 str. F0384 | reverse complement strand
GGGATCGCGGCCGTGCCCGTCACGCAGGCCACGCCCACCCAGCTGGTCACGCCCGTCATACCGGTCTCCTCTCCCCCGCCCCGGGCAGTCCGTCAAGGCCGGTGCGGGCCAGGGCCTGTGGGCCGATCCGCTCCCGCAACGCTGATACGGCCGGGCCGGGTCTGAGTCGGCCGTCGCCCGTCACGTGCAGGGCCTCCTCGCAGATGAGCACCGCTCCGGCCGGGCTCGTCCCGCGCCGCAGCACTCCGATGGAGGCGACGTACCGGCGTGCCCCGGTGGTGCCGGCCTGCCGGCGCAGGTGGACGACGGCGTCGAGGGCGCTGGCCGCCTGGGCGGCGACAGCCGCCTCGTCGAGTCCCGCGAGGGCCCCCAGGGCGGTCAGGCGGGCGGGGACGTCGGCGGGCGAGTTGGCGTGGAGGGTGGCCCAGCCGCCCTCGTGGCCGGTGTTGAGGGCGGTGAGGACGTCGCGCACCTCGGGGCCGCGGCACTCTCCCAGCACGATCCGGTCGGGCCGCATGCGCAGGGCGGTACGCACCAGGGAGGTCATGGCGACCGCCCCGACGCCCTGGACGTTGGCGCCGCGCTCCTGGAGGTGGACGACGTGGGGGTGATCGGGGCGCAGCTCACTGGCCTCCTCGATGCACACGATGCGCTCGGTGGCCGGGACGAGTGAGAGCAGGGCGGCCAGGAGGGTGGTCTTGCCGGTACCGGTGGCGCCGGTGACCAGACAGCTGGCGCGGCCGGCCACCAGGGCGGCCAGGACCTCGTCCAGGCCGGGGGCGATCGTGCCGGCGGCGGTGAGCTCGTCCAAGGTGAAGCCGCGGCGGCGCTTGGTGCGCAGACTGATGAGAGTGCCATCGGCGCTCAGGGGCGGCAGCACCGCGTTGAGTCGGGTGCCGTCGGGCAGGGTGGCGTCGACGACGGGGCAGGCGTCGTCGAGGCGCTTATGCGCGGAGGCGGCCATGCGCACGGCCAGGGCCCGCACCTCGGGCTCATCCATGGCGGCTGCGGGGACCGCTTCGAGGCCGCGCCCCCGGTCGATCCAGGTGCGCCCGTCGCTGACGAGGACGTCGGTGACGCCCTCGGTCTCGATGAGGGGCTGGAGGATCGGCCCGGCGCCGTCGACGTCGGCGCGCACCCTCTGGCCCAGGCGCGCCATCCCCACCTGTCCGGTGGCGGGGGCGGCGGCATCGTTGAGGGCCTCCTCCAGACCCACGCCGCGAGCCAGGGCGCTGCGGACACGGGCGAGCTCGGGGCCGTCTGCCCCACCCCCGCCGGAGGCACCTGGCTGACCGGGACTTACCGGGACCATGACTGCCTCCTGGACTGATCGCCTGACTGATTCACTGACTGGCTCGTTGGCCGGCTCGCCGACTGATTCGCCAACTGGTTCGTTGTGCGGGTCTCCGACGCTGCGGCGTCGGCGAGCCGGGGCAGCAGCTCGCGGGCCAGGGCGCTCGCGGCGCGCCGGAGGGCCGAGCGGGACCGCACCGGGTCCTCCCCGAGGGCCAGCCGCTTGGCCAGGACCCGGTCGGTGGGCACCTGCCCCAGGACCGGGCAGCCGGTGATGAGCTCGAGGTCCTCGGCGAGGACGTCCTCACCCACCTGGCGCGCCACGAGCCAGACCGGCACCCCAGCAGCGGCGTCGGCGGCCGCGGCGGCTTCAGCATCGGCGGCCACGACAGCGGCGGGCGCCGTGCCCCGCAGTCGCGAGGCGATGCTCTCGGCGGCGACGGCCGAGCGCAGGTCGAGCCCGGTGACGATAAGGACCCCGGCGCCCGGCGGCGGGGACGCCCCGCGGGGCAGGTCCACCAGCACGACGTCGTGCTCGGCCCGCATGGCCTCCAGGACCGCCGCCGCGCACGGCAGGGGGCCTCCGCGCACATCCCCGGTGAGGACCGGCATGGCGTGCCACACGGGCAGTGCCCCGACGAGGTGGCCGGGCCGGAAGGCCGACTCCTCTGCCGGCAGGTCCGCCCAGCGCAGCCCGGTCAGGACGCTCTGCCCGCACAGGAGGTCCAGGCCGCCGGTGGGGTCGAGGTCCATCATCGCCACCCGTCTGCCCGCGCGGCCCAGCGCCCACGCCAGGTGCAGCAACAGGACGCTGGCCCCCTGGCCCCCGCGGGCGCCGGTGACGGCCAGGACCTGGGCAGGGCGCCCCGAGCGCGCCGCCCCCGGGATCCTTCCCCTCTCCCCCGGCTGTGCCTCAGCACCGGACTGCGCAGGCTCACCGGCGGAGGGCCTCAGGGGAGGGAAGGAGACGTCTCGGCCGTCCCACACCGGCCTGCGCCCCGTCGCCGGTCTGACCCGCGCCACCTGCCTCGCCCTGGCTCCTTCCGTGGCCTCCGACGTCGGGTCCTTCTCCTCCGGCTCTGGAGCCGCCGCGCCCCCGGACGCCGCCACTGCCGGGATGGTCAGCGTCTCCTCCGGCTGCGCCGATGTCCCAGGCAGCTGTGGCTGCCCCGGCTGCCATGCGCCGTCCCCTGCGGGAACGGGCGTCTGCCTCACAGGCATCTCCACCGGCATCGCCCTCTCCTTTCGGTTCCCTCACTGTCTCCCCGGTCGTGCCCACGGCCGGCCGTTGCCACAGCCGCCTCCCGGCTCCCCGGCCGGTACCCCGCACGAGTGGTACGGCGATACTGCGGCGCCGCCGCCGGCGGCTCTCCACCAGGGTGCGGGCCCGTCCGCGGCTGCGCCCAGCGACGTCGTCGGCCCTGTGGAGGAGGGGCGCAAAGGCACGCCTGTGGCCCCGCGCCCACCGCGTCCCACCGCGCCTCACCGTGGCCCGGGGCCGCCCAGCGCGGCAGCCTCGGCGACGACGCAGGCAACCGAGGGGCTCACACGCCTGACACCGGAGCTCCCCTCGTGATGAGATGGGTCCATGAGCGCGCAGGACCGCGCAAGCGCCCCCTCCCGACTGCTGGCGACGTCACCAGTGACGGCACCGACCGCCCCACCGGCTGCGCCGGAGCTCCCGCCTGCCGGGCCGGCCCCCACCGGGCACCGTGCGGCGGCCTACTTCGACCTGGACAAGACGATCCTGGCGACGTCGTCGACCTGGGCGCTGGGGACCCCGATGCGGCGCAGCGGCCTCATCTCCTCCCGCACCCTGGCTTACGGGCTCATCGCCCAGATCCCCTACCTCCTGGTGGGAGCCGGCACCCAGCGCTCCAGCAGCCTCATGGAGCATCTGGCCCTCATGTCGGCTGGCATCAGCCGTCGGGACCTGGTGGAGGTCGTCGAGGGCGCCCTGGCCACGGCGATCGAGCCGGCCGTCTACGCCGAGGCCCTCGACCTCATTGAGGGCCACCGCCGGGCCGGGCACGACGTCGTGGTGGTCTCGGCCTCCATCTCTGAGATGGTCGCCCCCATCGCCCGCCTCGTCGGGGCCGACCGGGCGGTGGCCACCCACATGGAGGTCGGCGAGGACGGTCTGTTCACCGGGCGCATCTCCCGCTCCATGCTGCACTCGGAGAAGGTGGTGGCGCTGCACGAGGACGCCGCCGCCCACGGCATCGATCCGGCCCGGTGCTGGGCCTACTCCGACTCCATCTCCGATGAGCCGATGCTCAGCGCCGTCGGCCATCCGGTCGCCGTCAACCCCGACCGGGACCTGCGGCGCCTGGCGCAGGAGCGGGACTGGCCGGTGCGCGACTTCGCCCGCCCGGTGCGGCTGCGGCCGCGCTGGGAGCCGCCGAGCCTGTCGACCCGGGCCTCGGTCATCGCCCACGTGGCCGGCGTGCTGGCCGTCGGGGGCACCGCCGCCTGGCTCATGGCCCGACGCCGCCCGCGCGGCGCCCGCGGCCTCTGAGTCCTCCGGCCGGGCTCAAGCAGGGGTGAGCCTGGCTCACCTGGACGGCCCAACTCACCCGGCCCGCCAGGTGCCGGCCTGCACCGCCCGGCACAGGCGCTGGGCCTCCTGAACCCCCGCGAGCACCGCCTCGGCCTGCCACACCACCCAGGCCACCACCCCGTCCATGGTGCCCGAGACGTAGGCTCCGGCGGCCTCGGCGTAGGCCGCCGGCACCCGCCCGGGGTAGAGGTCGGTGACGGCCGTTCCGGTCGGCTCGAGCCCGTCACGCACCAGGAGGTGACGCACCAGCAGGCGCCCCACGGCGGCGTTCCCGGCGGTGAAGGGGCGGGCGGCCAGCATCTCGGCGTGCACGATGGCCGCCCGCACCAGCGCCGGCGCCTGCGGCGCCTCAATGAGATCGACCAGTCCCGCCAGCCTCGCCACCAGTCCCTCGCCCTGCGGCGCGGCCCCAGGACCGCCCTCGCGGGCATGCACCTGCCGGGCCCGCGGCACTCCGACCTCCCCCAGGCCCAACCGGCCGCCGGCCGCCAGGGGGCCGACGACGTCGCGGTGCAGCGCCGCCAGCAGCGAGCGCGCCGGGGGCACCACCGGCCGTCCCCGGCCCACCAGGTCCGGCATCCAGCCCACCAGGCGGGTCCCGGCGCGCCACAGCCCGGCCACGGCGTCCAGGCCCGGGTCCCCGGTGGCGGCCTGGGTGAGGGAGCCGGCGACCACCTGCTCGCGCAGGACCTCAGCGGAGACCACCGCTCCCTCGACGCCGCCCGAGGCGATGGCGCCCCGGATCGCGGCCTCAGCGCGGGCCTCGCGCCACCGGCGTCGCAGGGCCTCGTTCCAGCGCAGCTCGGAGCAGGCCTCACGCACCGCAGCCTCGGCGGCGCGCACCCGCTCATCGGCGGCCACGGCCCTGAGCGCCTCCAGCGCCGGATCCTCGGGCGAGGAGGCGCCGTCGGTGGCCGCCCCGGCCCGCGCACCTGCGCCGGCCCCACCGATAATCAACCCGTCGGTCGGCGTTCCGGGGAGGCCCGTCACGCCCCGCGCCACGGGCCTCCCGGGCCCCCTGGGTCCCCTGGGCTCCGACGAACCGATCCCCACAGACATTCGCACCACGCCCCCACTGTGGCACACCACGGTCATCGCCGGCCACAGACGCCCTCAGGCGCCCCCTGGCCCCGTATCCCGAGGAAACCAGCACGAGACGAGCGCACCCCCTAGACTCGATCAGGTGAGTGACTCCCCCTCCCATGACGCACCGGGCTCCGGCCCGCCGCCCGCGACCCCTGGCGCATCGGGTCGGCCACCGCGCAGTCGCCGCCCCGACTACGTGCTCACCGCCGTCGTCGGAGTCCTCTTCTCCCTGGGCGCCTCCGCCCTGCTGGGCCTGGCCGCCGACCAGACCTCGATCCTGCGCACCGGCCTGCTGCTCGGCGCCCTCCTCATGCTGTCCGCCGCCGCCGCCGTGCTGTTCGCCAGCCGCTCCTCGCTGGGCGCACTCGTCACCGGACTGACCGCACTGACCGCCCAGTCGATGGTCTTCCTGGCCCCCATTCACGCGGCCTCCTTGACTGAGCCCTGGCTGCAGCAGCTCGTCAGCACCGGTTTCATGCTCACCCTGGCGGGCCTGTGGCTGGGTGGCTCCTGGGGGATGCGCCAGGCCCGCCGCGCCGGCCAGGCCCAGGGGCACGCCGCCTTCCGCCTCACCGAGGCCGACCGGACCGTGGGCTCCACTCCGACGCCACCGCCCTCGCGCCGCCGCGACCACCTCCTGTCCCTGCCCTGGGTCATCGCCGGGCTGGCGCTGGCGGCCTTTCTGCTGCCCCGTACCTACCTGCGGGCAGTCGCCCCCGGTGTCCAGACCGGGCCGCTGCTGATCGCAGCCGTCCTCGTCTCCCTCCTGGCCCTGGCCGCGGCCGGCGCCTCGACGGCCCGCTCCACTCTCGGCGCGCGCGTCATCGGCCCGGTTCTTGTGCTTGCGGCAGTGCCCACGCTCAGTAACGGTATGATCCCTGGCGGCCACCTGGTCTCCAGGCTCCTGCCGCACGGCCCGAACGCCGTCGTGCTCGCCGCCATCGGCATCGAGCTCATGGCGATCGGCTGGGGAGCACATGTGGCTCGCCGGCAGGGCCGTGCCAACGCACTGGCCAGGCTGCGTTCCGGCGTCTGAGGGGCCCATGCCCGAATTCGTGTCCTGGAGATGACCGGCCCCATCCGGCATCCCCCTCCTACTACCGTGTGCATGCGTAAGGAGACCTCGTGAGCACCGACAACACAGACCGCACCGCGCCGCAGGCGCCCCTCGCCTCCGACGACGCCGCCCCGTCCTCCCCAACGACGTCGACGCCCACCGCGCGGACACAGGCCACGGACCAGCGTTCAGAAGAGGTGACGGCCAACCCGACCGATCAGCCCGCCGCCTCGCCCTCCCTCGCGAGCTTCATCGGCAAGGCCAACCGGGTCTCCCAGTCCTCCTCCCCCGCGCCTCAGGCAACGGCCGCCCAGGCCGGCAAGGCCGCTGCGGCCGGTGCGGGCACCGACACCAACGACGCCGATACCGTCGATACGGTCGATGATGCAGTCCACGACGGGGCCGGAGAGAAGGGGGCCGAGGCCACTGACGACGGGGGCGACACCCTCAACCTCCGCGAGCAGGCGTCCTTCCCTGCGGCCGGGAACCAGGCCGCTGCGGGCGCTGAATCCGCTGAGACCACCAAGACCGCTGCCGCGGGCGCTCAGGCAGCTCCAACGCCGTCCGAGACCGTGACGCGCAGCGACGAGGCCGTCGCGCCGGCGGTCAGGACCGCTGAGGCCGCCGGGATGCCGCCGTCGATTCCGCCGCCGTCGGAGCCCGGCGAGGTGGACGATGAACAGACACCGGTCGCCGTCGAGGCCACAACGACCACGGCTCCTGAACCTGCGGCAGTCCTCACCGGTTCCACGGTCTCCGCCGGCTCGGCTGTTACTGCCCCGGAGGCGTCGTCGCCCGCCCCGGTGGACGATGTGGATGACGAGGCCGAGGCGCCGGCCCCGACGGTCAGCGCCGAGCCCCTCAGTCGGTCGGCCGACCGACCGACCACGGCAGCCGCCACCGCGCCTGCAACCACCGAGGCCGCGGTCGCGCAGGGACCCGCCTCCGTGACTGAGACCGCCGAGGCCGCCGAGACCACCTCAGTGTCGGAGGGCCGCATCGAGGTTGAGGACTTCGAGGCGTTCGACGACGTCGAGGACGTCGAGGACTCAGCCGAGGGCGATGACCTCGTCGGCCAGGACGTGGACGACGACCGCACCCCCGAGACCCCGGCGATCCCCACCCCCGTGACCGGCTCCCCGGCCGTGAGGGCCGTACCCGTCTCGGTGGCCACCGGTGCGGCCCGAGCCTCGAATGGGATCGCGGACGCCACCCCGCCGATCCCCTCCACCGCAACCAGCACCGCGGATGCCGCCGTCAGCCTGGACGACACTGACAACACCGACGTCGACGACATCGATGGCTTCGACGGCGAGCACGACGAGGAGACCGGCGAGGCCGGTGAGGTCAGCGAGGCCGACGAGGCGTCCGAGGACAGTGCCGAGAAGCCTACTGAGAACGTTGCCAAGGAGGCTGCGCAGCCGGCCGCCACCTCGGAGCCCGCCTCGGCTCCCTTCCCGACAGCCCCCACCGCACAGCCCTGGAGGCCGGTCCCGCCGGCCTCCGCCTCCCAGACGCCCGACACGACCGCAGCAGCCGACGCAGCCGCCGTCGAGGACGTTGAGGACGTCGACAACACCGATGACGGCTTCGCGCCCATCGAGGCCCCCGCCGTCTCGGCGGCCTTCGCGGCTCCCGCCGCGCCGTCGGCGACCGTGACGACACCGGCCGCCCCGTCAGCGGACTCGCCGGAGCCCGCCTCACCGAGCCGGCCCGGGGCCGAGCCGCAGGAGCCGGCGTCAGCGCCGTCAGCGACCTCGGCGCCATCGGTGCCCGCATCGACGTCACCGGCCGAGCCGGAGGCGGCAGCGCCGGTGAACGCCGCGGCGGACAACCGCCCCTCGGCCCCGTCCTGGCCGGCGACCCCCGCGGCTCAGCTGGCCCGGACGGGCTCCGCCGCCAGCGCCCCCTCGGCGCGTTCCACCGGGGCGGCGCCCTCCGCTCGCCCCGCCTTCTCCTCCGGTACCCCGTCCCCCACCGCCTCAACGGAAGGGATGGGCACGGGGCTGGGAGCAGCCCCCCGGGCCGCCGCCTCCCCGTACATCGAGCACTCCAGTGACCGCCCCGAGGTGCCTGCCAGCACACCGGCCCCCGCCGCCACGAGCGCCCGGGACTACCGCCCGATCCCGGCAGCCTCGCCGTCGGCCCCCTCCCCGCAGCAGACGCCCGACTGGTTCGCAGCCGCCCCCGCCGCCCGGGGCCTGTCCGCGAGCGCCGACGCCGGTCAGAGTGACGACCCGGAGGAGCGCGGCCGTTCGCGTGCCCGGCAGGCCGCCATGGCCATGACCGGTGCCGACGAGGACGACGCGATCCTCCTCAAGGGCGCCAGCGCACTGAGCGCCCCGAGCTCGCGAGTCGAGACCCACTGGGCCGGGGTGCTCGTCGCCATCGTCCTGTTCCCTCTGGCCTGGTTCCTCGTGCACGACGGCGCCGCCACCCTGACCGGCGGCAACCCCTCGGCCTGGCCCTCGGCCGCCTCCCCGATGGGCGCGCTGGAGATCCTGGGCGGGACCGCGGCCTGCGCCGCCGCCCTGTTCATGATCTCTCGCTCCTCACTGGGGGCCTTCGTCGTCGGCGCCCTCAGCACAGTCATCGGCCTGCCCTTCATCCTCATGCCGGGGGTCACCAAGTCGATCCTGGGGCCCACGGTCAATCGGCTTCAGGCCCACTCCGACCTGGGCAAGGCCCTGTCCACCTACGTCATGGACGACGGCCTCTCGGGCCGCTTCATCCTCATGGGCGTGCTCACGATCATGGTCGCCGTCGTCGGCCACGTGGCTCGCCGGTCCGGGCAGCGCACGCAGGACGAGGGCCGCGGCCCGCGTGACTGATCCCGACACCACCCCGCCGCCTTCCGGGGCCGACGAGGCAGGAGCGCCGTCGGCTCGGCGGATGCAGACCCTCGCCGATGCGGCCCGGGACGCAGTGCCCATCGTCGTCGGATACGTGACGCTGGGGCTGGCGGCCGGGATGCTTCTGGTCGCCGAGGGCCTGGCCTGGTGGTGGGCGCCGGTGTGGAGCCTGGTCATCTACTCCGGGACCATGCAGATGTTGCTGGTGCCACTGGCCGGTGCCGGCGAGCCGCTGGCGGCCATTGCCCTGTCCACCGGTTTCGTCTCGGGCCGGCACGTCTTCTACGGGCTGGGCTTCCCCCTGGAGCGGGTGCGGGGCAGGGCGGTCACGCGCCTCTACGCCGTCCACGCGATCACCGACGAGGTCTACGCGCTGCTGGCGGCGCGCGACCGGCGGGCCATGAGTGGGCGCTACCTGGTGGGCGTGGAGGCGATCAGCCACGCCTCCTGGGTGTCGGGCACGACCGTCGGGGCACTGGCCGGCACGGCGCTGGCCTCCGTGGTGGGTGAGCGCATCGAGCTGCTCGGCTTCGTGCTCACGTCCCTGTTCGTGGTCCTGGCCATTGAGAACTGGCGCAATCACCCCGATATCGGGGTGCTGTGCGTGGGGCTGGTGGCCGGCGGGGTCGGCCTGGCCATCGGTGGTTCGGCGGCACTGCTGACCGCGCTGGTGATCCTTGCCGTCGGCCTGGTGGGTCTGTACGCCTGGCGCGGCCGCCGCCCCGGGGCGAGCGCGCCGGCGCCCGGACGGAGGGACAGCTGATGCTCACCAACTCGCAGATCGCAGTCGCCGTCGTGGTCGTCGCCGTCATCACCTTCGTGTGCCGGATCGTGCCCTTCGTGCTGCTGCGCGGGCGTCAGGACAGTGCGGTGCTGGCCTTCCTGTCCCGGGCGATGCCGCTGGGGGTCATGATCGTCCTGGTGGCCTACACGCTGGGTGGGGTGAGCCTGTCGCCGTCGAGCTGGCTGCCGGCCGCCGCCGGGATCGGGGCGACGGCGGGCCTGCACCTGTGGCGGCGCTCCATCGGGCTGTCACTCATCGGCGGCACCGGCGTGTACGTCACCCTCAGCCTCCTGCTGGGCTGACCCGCCGCGGCCGGTGGCCGACCATGTAGAAGACGATGAGGGCCACGTAGGTGACCACGCTCAGCCAGGCGCTGACCATCCCCAGCAGCGCGGCCAGTGAGTAGAGCCATGGCCCCATCGCGAAGCGCCGGGTCATGGAGCGCACCTCCGCCTCGGAGACCCCTGCTCGCAGGCGGCTCCGGTCCCGGATGGAGGCCCGCCACAGGGCGTTGAAGAACAACCCGCCGACCACCATGACCATCCCGTAGAAGACGGCGCCGGTGCGCTCGTCGTGGCCGGACTCCAGGGACCGGGTGAGGACCGAGGTGGCGAAGGGAAGGAAGGCGACGTCGAGCAGGAGGAAGAGGTTGCAGATGAGCATCCACTGGTCGACGCTGCGCACCCGCACGAAGATGGCGTGATGGTTGAGCCAGACCTGCCCCACCAGGAGGAAGCTGAGGACGAAGCCCAGGTAGCTGGGCCACAAGGAGGCCAGGGAGTGCAGGAGGCTCCCGCCACCGTCGGGCAGCTTGATCTCCAGGCTCAGCAGGGTGATCGCGATGGCGATGACCCCGTCGCTGAAGGCCTCCAGGCGTCCGGGTGAGATCGGTGCCGACTCCTCCTCCCCTTGTGCGCCGCCGCCCCCAGCGGCCGCTCCCTCCTTGGGAGCCGCGTCAGTAACCGGGTCTGAGGCCACGACATCCACGTGCGCACAGCCACAGGAGTCAGTGCGGACGCCCTCGGCGAGGTCAGCGGCAGAACCATCACCCGAGTCATGGTGGCGCTGGGCAGTCATGCCTTCTCCTTCCCTCCGCGATCAGGAGCGATGTGGAACCCAATCGTCATCTCCGGCCCTGCTCCGGGAGCCGGTTCGCCCCGGCGCATGTCCATATCGGTGACAAAGAGGATATCCAGGCGCTCATAACGTCACCTGAACCGCGGAATCATTGCGCCGCCGGGGACATTCCAGTACCGGCGGGGACATTCCTGTACCGACGGGGACAATCGACGCCGTCGGGGACCGAATTCCTGTCCCCCAACGCGCATCTTGTCCCCGCCCAAGACAACACGCACCCAGCCGCGCAGAATGTCCCCGGCCACTCGAGGACGCCCCCACCAGGAGACACCCCGCACCAGCGGGGACACTCCAGTACCGACGGGGACACTCCAGTACCGCCGGGGACTATCGACGCCGCCGGGGACCGAATACCTGTCCCCCAACGCGCGTCCTGTCCCCGCCCGGGACGACACGCACCCGGCCACGTGAAATGTCCCCGGCGGGCGCCCCTGAGGCGGTGCAGGACGACGTGGGCGGTGCCCGGCGGCCCCATCGCCGGTACGGGGCGCCGACCAGTAGGCTGCGGGCGTGCCTGTTGACGTCAATCGCCCCGGCCCCTGGACCCACCGCAACCTCACCGCCCGCGGCACTCGTTTCCATGTCGCGCTGGCGGGCCCCGAGGCCCCGGCCGGAGCCGGCCCCCTCACCCTCCTGGTGCACGGCTTCCCCGAGTGCTGGTGGACCTGGCGTCACGTCATCCCGGCCCTGGCGCAGGCCGGGCACCGCGTGGCGGCCCTCGACCTGCGCGGCTTCGGCGGCTCGGACCGGCCGCCGTCGGGCTACGACCTGGTGACGCTCGCCCAGGACCTGGCCGCCGTGGTCCGCTCCCTGGGCACGAGCGCGCCGTGGTCGTCGGCGCGGGGCTCGGCGGTCAGGTCGCCTGGGCGCTGCCGAGCCTGGCCCCGGACCTGACGACGGCGATCGTCCCGGTCGGCGCCCCCCACCGCTCGCGCTGCGCTCGCTGCGGACCCGGGCCCTGTCCGGGCCGGCGCTGCAGTACGCGAGCCTGCGGATCCCGGGCCTGGCCGAGCGCCGCCTGCGCAGCCGCAGCGCCCTGGAGGGCCTGCTGCGTTCCTGGGCCGGGCCGCACACGCGCGAGGCACTGGCCGAGGAGGCCCCCTACTACGCCGAGCTCCTGTCCCGACCCGGCGCCGCCCGCAGCGCCCTGGAGCCGCTGCGCAACCTCGTGCTGTCCTGGGCGGAGACGGCGGCCCTGGACAAGCCGGTGACGGTGCCCGTCCTGTCGGTGCAGGGCGAGCTCGACCCGGTCCAGCCCGCCCAGGCCTACGCGCGCGACACCCATCACGTGGCCGGCAACCTGCGTCAGGTAACAGTCCACCGCTCCGGCCACTTCCCCCAGGAGGAGACCCCTGCGGGGTTCGTCCGGGCCCTGCTGCCCTTCCTGGCCGACGTCGCCCCGCCCGCTTCCGCCTGAGGCCGCGAGCCGGGCCTTATCGCGCAGCCCCGTTGTTCTTCGGTAGGTCTGCAGATGAAGTGCCCAACTCGACGGGTGCAGCACGGTCAACCCGGCGCCGCCACCCAGCTCGACGGGTGCAGCGCGGTCAACCCGGCGCCGGCTCACACCGTCTCACACCGGCTGGCGCAGGTTGTCCATGAGGGAGCGCCGGTCGAGCTGGGCGGGCAGCCAGGTGGTTGCCACCGCGAGCGCCAGCGAGATCCCACTGACGAGGGCCAGCAGCCCCACCGGAACCGAGGCGACCAGAACCGCCGTCCCGCCCCCGGAGTACAGCGCGGCGTAGACGGCGCTGACGGCGGTGGCCGCCAGCCCGAAGAGGATGCCGGTGACGGCGTAGATGACACCCTCCAGCGCCGTGGAGGCCAGAACCGTGCGGGTGCGCGCCCCGATGACCCCCAGCAGCGCCCCCTCCTGGCGTCGGGCCCGCCCCACCATGGCGATATTAGCGATCCCGCCGACGCCGGAAATGAAGAAGGTTGGAACCCCGACAGAGAGGAACCCGCTGACCGAGCCCTGCGCGCCCATGGCCTGCCCAGCCCCGACGGCGGCGTAGACGGTGCCGGTCAGGGCCACGGCGATGGCGAAGGGGACGATCGTCGTCATCGACAGGGAGGCGCGGTGGCGGGCGTTGGCGCGGGCAGCGAACCAGGCGGGGCTGCGGCCCGGGATGAGGGCGGTCCACCAGGTCAGCAGTGGCCGCAGCGTCCAGTTCGGCACGCTCAGGGCAGCGATCGCGGCGAGGAGCCCCATGGAGGCGCCGGCCATCGCGCGGTCCCCCGGGTCGTTGAGATTCATACCGGACGTGGCCATCTCCGCCCTCTCCGCGTCACTCATGGGTAGAGAGCTCTCGAAGGGGGTCATGACCAGCCCCAGGAGCATGATGCCGACGACCACCCACTGCCACCACCGGGTCCGGGTCTGCGGAGCCGTGGCCTCCCGCAGCGCCTGCATCTCGGGGACCGACGCCGCCCGCCGGGCCGGCCCCATCGCGCCCAGGACGCAGAACAGCATCGTCACGGCGATGGTCAACGGCACCCCGAAGCCCGGCATGATGATGGGCAGATTCTGGGGAAACACGTCGAACTCCCGCCAGGTGAGCAGGTAGACGCGGACCAGCGGCAGGCTGGTCACCGCCCCCATGACGCCTCCGAGCAGCCCGATCACCCCGACCTGCGCCAGGATGATGCGGCGGATGCGGCTACCGGGGATGCCCAGGACCTTCCACAGCGCGTGGGAGCGCTGCTGGGCCGAGACGGTCAGACCCAGCGTCGTGGACAGGATGACGGCGGTGGCCAGCCCCGCGTAGGAGACAAGGCTGGAGCCGATGATGTGGGCGGCGTTGATGAGCTCGGCCGAGCCCTGGGCATGGGCCCAGTTCAGGGCGCTGTACCAGGCGGTGATGATGACGCCGATGATGGCGCCGCCGACGGTGGCGACGAGCAGTGACCACAGCCACTGGCGGGCGTGGTGGCGCAGGTCGTTCCAGATGAGTGTGACCATGATCTTCTCCGATCCTTTCCTGATCCGGCCCCGGTCAGGCGGCGCGCGTGGCTCGCGCCGAGTGGACGAGCTCGGCGATCTGGCGGGCGTCACGGCAGTCGGTCCACTGCACCAGGTGCCCCTGGCTCATGACGGCGACCGCGTCGGCACGGGCGGCGGCCTCGACGTCGTGGGTCACCATGACCACGGTGGTGCCCTGCTCGGTGAGCCGGCGCAGCCAGTCCAGGACGAGGGCGGCGGAGTCCAGGTCGAGGGCGCCGGTGGGCTCGTCGGCGAAGACGATCCGGGGGCGGCTGGCCATGACGCGGGCGATGGCCACGCGCTGGCGCTCCCCTCCGGAGAGCTGGTGGGGCTTGAGGCCGGCGCGGTGAGCGAGCCCGACGGCGTCAAGGGCCTCCTGGGTCTGGGCGCTGTTCAGGGGACGCCCGGCCAGCCGCGAGGGCATGGAGACGTTGTCGGCGGCGCTCAGGGAGGCGATGAGGTTATACTCCTGGAAGACGAAGCCGACGTGGCGGGCGCGGAACCGGGCCCGCTCGGCGGCCCGCATCCCGGAGGTGAGGGCGCCGAGCATGGTCACCTGTCCGCTGGTGGGCTCATCGAGGCCGGCCATGCAGTGCAGCAGCGTGGACTTGCCCGACCCGGAGGCCCCGACGACGGCGGTGAAGCTGCCCTCGGGCAGGTCGGCGTCGACGTGGTCCAGGGCGGTGACGCGGGCGTCCTGGCGTCCGGGGACCTCGTAGACGCGGGTCAGGCCGCGCAGCCGGATGGCGACCGGCGACGTCGGGCCCGGCCCGGCAGGCGGCGTGGTCGGCGGCAGGGATGAGGCGGGGGCGGCGGTCGGGTCGGAGGAGGCCAGGGGCGAGTGAGCAGTCATGCCTCCAGCCTGACGGCGCCGTCTCTCCCAGCCCATCCGGCCATCTGGCGAATTGGAGGTGGGGCTAGCCCGACACCGGTCCCGGACACCTCCACCTGACGTCCCCGAGAAGCGCATTCTTCGCGTATCCCTGCAGAAACGGTAGGACGACGCAGCGTCCGCCCGGCTCGGCGTCAGCTCGTCGTCAGCTCAGCGCCGGCCTGCACGGGCTCGGCCCTCAGACCCCCGCCTGCGGGCACAGCCCGGCCTCGAGCAGTGTGCACTGGCCGCAGCGGGGCGAGCGGGCCGAGCACACCCGGCGCCCGTGCTCGATGAGCCGGTGGCAGCCGTCGGTCCAGCGCCACGGCTCCCACAGGGCCGCGATGTCCTTCTCCACGCGCAGCGGGTCCTTCGACGTCGTCCACCCCAGGCGGCGCGAGAGCCTGCCCACGTGGGTGTCCACGGTGATGGCGGGCTGCCCGAAGGCGTTGCCGAGTACGACATTGGCGGTCTTGCGCCCCACTCCCGGCAGGGCCACGAGCTCCTCGCGGCTGCCCGGCACCCGCCCCTCGAAGCGCTCGGTGAGGGCCTGACCGATGCCGAGCAGGTGGCCGGCCTTGGCGCGCTGGAAGCCGAGCGGCCGCAGGATCGCCTCCAGGTCCTCGCGCCGGGCGGCCCCCAGGGCGGCGGGGTCGGGGTAGCGCTCGAAGAGCTCGGGGGTGACCGTGTTGACGCGCGCGTCAGTGGTCTGGGCCGACAGGACGGTGGCCACGAGCAGCTGGAAGGGGCCGTCGTGGTCCAGGGCGCAGGCGGCGTCGGGGTAGAGGGTCATGAGCTCGTCGTCGACGGCGCCCGCACGCCGGGCCGGCTCGGTCGTCAGCGCCGTCTCGGCAACCCCGGGCGCAGCCCCGACCGCCCCCGCCACCTCGGCCTCAGCAGTCTCGCTACTCACTGCCCTGCGCACTGTGTCCTCTCTCCGCGATCTCATCGGCGGCACCACCAGCACCACCCGCGCCGGAGGGTTCCTCCTGCGAGCCCCGGTCCGCCTCTGACCGGGTCGTCCTCCGCAAACCGCCATTGCAGTCGATCCCGCCGCCTGCCCGCAACCTCACGGATGGGACCGTGTCGCACGACGCACCCGATCTTGCTCACTTCCCTTTGACCTGCAACACACGGGGGCTACAATGCTCGACGGCGTGCCACAGGTCACAAGCCGTGGCAGGATAGACCCGAGGGCTCCCGCATGCGGGATGCCAGCCCCCTAACCACCAGGAGGATCTCCGTGGAAGACAGCATTATCTCCAGGATCCCGCTCTTCGAGGGCCTGAGCCCGGAGGAGCAGGAGGAACTGCGCGCCATGATGACGCAGACGACTCTGCGCCGTGGCGAGACCCTCTTCAACGAGGGCGACTCAGGCGACCGCCTCTACATTCTCCTCTCCGGGAAGGTGAAGCTCGGCCACGCCAGCGCCGACGGCCGCGAGAACCTGCTCGCGGTGCTCGGCCCCGGCGAGATCGTCGGCGAGCTGACCCTGTTCGACCCGGGCCCGCGCTCCACCACCGCCACCGCCGTGGCCCCCACCGAGCTCCTGACGCTGGACCACAACCAGCTCATGACCTTCGTGGAGTCCCACCCGCAGCTGGCCAAGGACATGCTGCGCGCCCTGGCCCAGCGCCTGCGCCGCACGAACACCGCGCTGGCGGACCTCGTCTTCTCCGACGTGCCCGGCCGCGTGGCCAAGGCCCTGCTGGACCTGGCCGACCGCTTCGGCTCACCCACCGACGACGGCGTCCACGTCCCCCACGACCTCACCCAGGAGGAGCTCGCCCAGCTGGTGGGCGCCTCGCGTGAGACGGTCAACAAGTCGCTGGCCGAGTTCGTCTCCCGCGGCTGGATCCGCCTCGAGGGCCGGGCCGTCACGCTGCTCGACGTCGACCGCCTGCGCCGTCGCGCCCGCTGAGGTCCCGTCTCGGGTCGCGAGCCCTCAGCGCAGCGCACCGGAGAAGCCGCCGGGCGCTGACACCCGCATCAACCGCAGAGACGACGCCGCGCCTGCAGCCGGAAGGTACCGGACCGCAGGCGCGGCGTCGTGCGCACCGGCCTCGCCGGGCGGCCCGTCAGGACCGGGGGCGCTTGAGGTAGGCGATGAGGTTGTCCGTGCCGGAGGGGCCGGGCACGACCTGGACGAGCTCCCAGCCGTCAGCACCCCACTGGTCGAGGATCTGCTTGGTGGCGTGAGTGATGAGGGGGACGGTGACGTACTCCCAGGTGGTGGGCGCGGCGGATACGGGCTCAGATGATGCAGTCATGGGCCTCAGCCTAGAGCCCGCCGCCAGGCGCCGGAAGCTGGCAACGCGGGGGCGGCCCTCAGGAGGCGCAGCGCACCCGGGCCAGGATGCGAGGGGCACGGCGGGCGTGGATCTCGGCGACGAGCTCGTCATCCTCGCGCTCAAGCCACAGGCCCCAGTCGTCGACCTCGGGGAAGCGCCGCAGCAGGGCCCGCCTCTCCCGCTCGGTCAGCCCACCCCAGACGCCGAAGCTGGACTCGGAGTTGAGCGCCTCGGCCAGGCACTCCATACGAACCGGACATGCGAAGCACAGGGATCGTGCGTCGCGCTGCTCAGCGCCCTTGCCGAAGAGCTGGTCAGGCTCGACGGTGGCGCAGGCCGCTTGGGCCGCCCAGGTCTGGTCGTCTTGAATCATGCTCACTCCCGATCCATTCAACGGCCGACGCCGTTGTCGGTCACGTCACAGTCGTTACCGTATGGCAATCGAGTGTCTCTCACCAAATCCTCCCCTCGAGACCTGGGCAATCCGATCGGCGCAGATCCCCGACAGTGCGCCGAAGATCAGTACCGACGAGGAGAGTTCTCTGATAGCGAGCCGATTGCCGGACATCGGGCCCGCTGCGCCCCGAGCCTTTCCCACGGCTGAGGATTCCGGTTCTCACGGACGACAGCCCACCTCCGAACCACACCTCTCCTCAAAAGATCGTGACGTCACCGTGACTCCTACCTGGTGAATTACTAAGAATTATCTGTGTGCCGGAGCCGTCTCGCTATGTGATCGAGCCGCCCCGTCGTCGGGCGCCCGCCACGCCGTCGAGTCGCCCCCAGTCCCGCCGAACAGAGGGCGCAGAGCCGGTCTCCAAGGGTCTTCCCAGCCCGAAGAGGGTCTACGCCACTGCATCCTCCAAGCGATTCCACGTAGGCTGACGCCATGGCGAAATCCTCTGCGCGCGGGCGCTCCCTGACACCACCCCAGGTCGTCTCGATGCTCGTGGTCTTCCTGACTCTCTCGTGCGTCGGCGGGGTCTTGTCCGCGGGCTTCGCCGCCCCCTTCGTGGGCGCCACGGCAGCGCTGACCAAGGCATCCGCCGAGCTCTTCGAGGAGCTCCCCAGCGACTTCAACGTTCAGCCGCCCAGCCAGATCTCCACCCTCCTGGCCTCCGATGGCTCCGAGATCACCAAGTTCTACGCGGAGAACCGCATCGTGGTGCCCCTGAGCTCGATCTCGGTCAACATGCAGAACGCGATCGTCGCCGTCGAGGACCAGCGCTTCTACCAGCACCAGGGCGTCGACCCCACCGGCATGGTGCGGGCCTTGGTGTCCAACAACGCCGGCGGCTCGCGTCAGGGCGCCTCCACGCTGACCCAGCAGTACGTGCGCAATACCCTCATCGAGACCGGTCTGAAGAACGACGACCACAAGCTCATCCGGGACGCCACGGAGAGCACCGTGGCCCGCAAGCTGCGGGAGATGAAGTTCGCCCTCAGCCTGGAGCAGAAGTACTCCAAGCAGCAGATCCTCGAGGGCTACCTCAACATCGCCGCCTTCAGTCCCTCCACCTACGGGGTCGAGGCCTCCTCGCTGCACTACTTCAATAAGCATGCCAAGGATCTGACGGTGGCCGAGGCCGCCCTGCTGGCCGGAACCACCAACGCACCCAGCGCCTACGACCCCAAGTCCCAGCCGGAACTGGCCAAGAATCGTCGGGACTGGGTGCTGGCCAAGATGCTGGAAGAGAAGTTCATTACCAAGCAGCAGTACGACGAGGCGGTCAACTCCGAGATCAAGCTCGACATTCAGGACTCGCCCGCGGGCTGTGGGGCCGCAGGCAGCTACGCCTACTTCTGCACCTATGTGGTCAATGAGATTCTCGGCTCGGAGAACTTCGGACCCAATGTCGCCGCCCGCCGTCAGCTCCTGACGCGCGGTGGCCTGAAGATCACCACCACCTTAAACCTCGAGCGTCAGAGTGCCGCCGACTCCGTCATTCAGGCCAGAACTCCGATCGGGGGCTCCGACGGAGCCAACTCCACCATCGTCTCGATCGAGCCCGGCACTGGACGAATCCAGGCGCTGGCTCAGAACACCAACTATGAGGACTCCCAGCTCGTCTTCGCAGCGGACGCCAAGCACGGTGGAATCGAGCTCCCCGATGGAAACGTCGGCTTCCAGCCGGGGTCGACCTTCAAGGCGATCATCCTGGCCGAGTGGCTCAAAACCGGCCACACGCCCTACCAGATGCTGAACGCGTCCGCGCCGAAGAACTACGGGCCCAATACGTTCACAGTTTCCTGCGATCCCGACCGTGCGGCCGGCTCCTGGCCCGTCAACAACGTCGCCGGAACCAACGCCGGCATGATGACCGTCAGAGAAGCCACGAAGCAGTCCATCAACACGGGCTTCACCGAGATGCTCAGGGACCTCGATGTCTGTGAGGTCACGAAGCTCGCCGCCTCCCTGGGCATCACCAAGGCGGACGGTAGCCAGCTGGATCCTGACCCCTCCATCGCCTTGGGAAGCACACCCGTCCCACCGCTCAGCATGGCCAACGCCTACGCAACCTTCGCCTCCGGCGGTAAGTACTGCAAGCCCATCGCCATCGACCAGATCCTGGACGCCAGCGGCACCTCGATGGCCGTACCCAGCGCTGACTGCACCCAAGCCATGGACCAGGGTGCCGCGGACGAGACCGCAAAAACGCTCCGCGCCACATCCGAACCAGGAGGTACCGCTAAGGACGCCGTCTTCGGTCGACCGATCGCGGGCAAGACCGGAACCACGGATGAGGCTGAGAACACCTGGTTCGTGGGATTCACCCCGCAGCTGTCCACCGCGGTCTGGATCGGTGACGCCACGGAGAGCGGCAGGAGCCTTGTCGGCAGGACGATCGGAGGGGTGTACTTCCCGACGATTTACGGTAGTGACCTGGCCGCGCCGATGTGGCGCGACTACATGTCCCAGGCCGTGGCGAACGACCCGGTCCTGCCCATTCCCTCCCACGGGTGAGCGACTCTCCCCGCGAGAACGACAACTGCACAGAACAGGACCCGACTCCCCATGACGCCCTGCCCTGCCGGCCGCGCCGCCCTGTCCGTCATCGGCACCACCGCTGCCCTGGGGGCGGCCACGCTGGCCTACAGCCTCATTGAGGCCAGGTGCCCCGTGCTGCGGCGCATCGACGTGCCGGTGCTCGCCGCCGACGAGGAGCCCCTCACGGTGCTGCACCTGGCCGATCTTCACCTGACGGGCCACACCGAGGCGCGGGTCGCCTGGGTGCGGCAGCTGGCGCAGCTGCAGCCCGACGTCGTCGTCAACACCGGCGACAACCTCTCCCTGGCATCCGGGCTGGAGCCGCTGCGGCGGGCACTCGAGCCGCTGACGGGTCTGCCCGGGGCCTTCGTCATGGGCGACCACGACTACCGCTCCACCGTCTTCCGCCTGCCGACGCGCTACCTGCACCGGGACCCGCGCAAGGCCGCCAGTCGCGTGCGCGACGAGGACATCGAGGCCCTGCCCTGGGAGGAGGTCCGTGACCTGCAGGCCGCAGGCGGCTGGGTGGACCTGACCAACCGGCGTGGCTCGCTGACCGTGCGCGGGCGGCGCATCGAGCTGGTCGGCGTCGACGACCCGCACGCCAACCGCGATGTCCTGCCCGTCCCCGAGGCCGCCGGCTCAGCGGAGTCGGCCACCTCCCTGCCGGCGATCCGTGACCATGAGGGTCGGGCTCTGCGGCTGGGGCTCACGCACGCCCCCTACCGGCGGGTCCTGGAGGCGATGTCGGCCGACGACGTCGACCTGGTCCTGGCCGGGCACACCCACGGCGGGCAGCTGTGCGTGCCCGGGGTGGGGGCACTGGTGACCAACTGCGACCTGGACCGGGGGCGCGCCTCGGGGCTGTCGCAGTGGCCGGGCCGGCTCGGGGACCCGCGGGCCGCCGACCACATGTACCTGCACGTCTCCGCCGGACTCGGCACGAGCCCCTACACGCCCGTGCGCCTGGCCTGCCGGCCCGAGGCCACGCTGCTGCGCCTGCTGCCGGCCTGAGGCGCCGCGCCCCTGCAACACTTCGTCCAGCACGCCCCCACACGTCGTCCAAGGCACTCCCCCACCACCACCCCACCAACACTTCGACCCGCGCCCCGCCAACACTTCGACCAAAACTTCATAGAAGACCCGGAGCCGTGTCGTTTTTGAAGTTTCGGTCGAAGTGTGTGGGGGTCGCGGGGTGCGCGCAGTAGGACGGGGCAGGCAGAGCGCACAGGTACGCCGGCGCCTGGGTGCGGCAGTCAGCGGCGCCAGCGGGCGAAGCCGCCCTCGGAGTTGATGACCTGCCCGGTGATCCAGCGGGCCTCGTCGGTGAGCAGCCAGGTGATGAGGCGGGCGGCGTCGTCGGGCTCGCCCCAGCGCCCCTGGGGGAACATGACGGCGGTCGCCTCACGGTCCGCCTCGGTGACGTAGCCGGTGTCGACGGGGCCGGGGTTGACCGTGTTGACGGTGATGCCGGCGTCGATGAGCTCCTCGGAGATCGTCGGGGTGAGGCCGGCGATGGCGGCCTTGGCGGCGGCGTAGGCGATCTCCCCGGGCAGTGGGCCCAGACCCTGGCCCGAGGTGAGGAAGACGATGGCGCCGCGGCGGTGCGCGGAACCGGACGGAGCGGGCGAGGCGAAGCCCTCCTGGGCGGCGAAGGCCTGCGCCAGGAGGATGGAGGCGCGGGCGTCGACGGCCCAGTGGGCGTCCAGCACGGTCTCGATCATCTCGCTGAGCGACCCGTCGGGGCTGCTCATGGCCTGGTTGCACACGAGGGCGTCGAGGTGGCCTGCGGCGGCTGCGGCCTGCTCGACGACGCGGGCCGGCTCCCCGGAGGCGGCCAGGTCGGCGGGGATGTCGACGAGCCGGGCCGGGCCGACCAGGTGGCTGCGGATGGAGGCCATGACGGCGTCGATGTCGTCGGCGCCCCAGGACTGGGAGACGTCGTGCGGGCGGTAGTGGTGGGCGACGATGCTCGCCCCGTAGTCGGCGGCGCGGCAGGCGATGGCGTGGCCGATGCCGATGCGGCGGCTGACTCCCGTCACCAGGACGGTGCGCCCCGCCAAGGGCAGGGGGTCGCGGCCGACGGGGCCGATAGGACCGGCGGCGGCGCAGGGACCAGTGGGGCCGCCCGGAGCGGTGGAGACGTGTCCGTGGTGAGCGTCGGTGGTCATAGGGCCAAGCGTAAAGAGGTCTGCCACACATGTACGGGGACTTTTTCTTCCGGCCGGGGACACTGCGCGCGGGCGGGTGCGTTCGCCTCCGGGCGGGGACAGTCTGCGCGTACAGGGACGGGATTCCAGTCCCCCGACGCGCGAGATGTCCCCGGCCGCACTGAAATGTCCCCGCCGGCGTCGGCTGTCCCCGTCGGTTCGGGGAGAGGGTGCAGAGAAGAGGACAGAGGGGAGACGCAGACGGGTCGGCGCCTCAGTCCTCGAGGTCCGCGAGCTCGCGGGCGAAGGCCTCGTGGTTGACTTGCGAGGACAGGACGAAGCGGATGAGCCCCAGGCGTCCGACGGCGCCGGGATCGGTGTGGGAGAGCCGCTCGACGGCGCGGGCCCGGGCCACGGCGATCTCGGCGACCCGGGTGATCGGCCAGCCGTAGACGCCGGCGGAGACGGCCGGCAGCGCGATGCCGGTGCAGCCGAGCTGGATGGCGAGCGCCAGAGAGCTGTCGAAGCAGGCGCGCAGCAGGGCGGGGTCGTCCTCGCCGGCATGGAGGTTGGGGCCCACGGTGTGGATGACCCAGGCGGCGGGCAGGTCGAAGCCGGGGGTGGCCACGGCACGGCCGACCGGCAGTCCGTCGGGCAGCTCGGTGTCGCGCACCTTCTGGCAGGCATCGAGCAGGCCGGGGCCTGCGGCGCGGTGGATGGCGCCGTCGACGCCCCCTCCGCCCAGGAGGGTGCTGTTGGCGGCGTTGACGATGGCGTCGACCTTCTCGGTGGTGATATCGCCGACGACGGCCTCAATGCGCATGGGAGCTCCTTGTCTGCGACGGGTGCTCGGGGGTGTCCTCACGTCTTGTCAGTCCTTGCGCCTTTCGGGCGGAATGGGGCCCGACGACGAGGGCACGGGCCACTCAGGGCGCTCCTGGGCGCGGACCAGCAGGTGGACCCGCTGTGAGCAGCCTGGCACGGTGGGCACCTCGAACCAACCGGGTTCCCACAGGGAGCGAACACCGACGTGACGGAGGACTCAGCCGATCCGATTTCCTCCCCACGGTGGGTGGAGGCTATGCTGTCGCCTGCTGCACACGGGGTGTGGCGCAGTTTGGTAGCGCGCTTCGTTCGGGACGAAGAGGTCGTGGGTTCAAATCCCGCCACCCCGACGATGAGGAGACCCATGAGCTTGCTCATGAGGTCTTCGACGAGGAGGGGGTAGTAGGCCGCCAGGCCGAATACCCCGAACACGAAGTGGTTGCCGTCATTGACGGCAACCACTTCGTGTTGGAACCCCTATACGTTGTGGGTCATGAGGTTGCAGCCATGGAGTACTGGGACGACGGAGGTCGGGCTGCCAGGATGGGGGCGCTGAACCAGCCTCCCGATACAGGAAAGCCCCGCTCTGACATGGACCTCAACATCTAGCGGCCCAGTACCGAAGCGCGGACACATGCACGGATTTAAAGAGTGACCTATTCACCCACATGGAGACCGCCACCAACTGCCGCAACACCAGGCCGACCATGGTCTACGTGACCACACCCGACGATGCCTCCAACCAGCGTTCCTTCCATATGCATAGGACGGACGGGAGACGTTGGCTCAGCGACTGAGCAACATGCCACCCGCCAGGGCAACACACTCTGCTTGAGTCTCGGTCAGGCAGCGGCCAGAACCTTCGCGAAGCGGTCACTGGGCAGGTACTGGAAACTCTGCGGAGGGTGGGCCACACCAAGGTCGAGGGTCAGAGACAGGGGCGTGCGCAGACGCGTCACCGCCCCGACCCTGATACCGGTCGCACGATCCCTGCCAGCGTAGTAGGTGAAGAAGTCGCTCTCATCAATGACTCCTCGATCGTGGAACTGCCCCCACAGGGACGCGGGGGTGGAGGTTTCCTGCCCTTCGACGGCGAAGTAACCGACGACCGCTCGGTCGGGGAGTGTGGAATAGATGACAACATGGGTGACGTCGTCGGCCAGCCGGCGCTTGCGGAACTCGACAGTCTTGCGACCTTCGAGGATCGCCCGGGCGTACCTAGGGTGGATAGACATGAGTGCTACCCGCCCAGTTGCTGCTGCTTGAGCCACTCCAGGCCCTCCTTCCGCACTGCCGCGATCGACTGAGGGGTTCGACTTACGAACTTATCGTAGCCGGGAAGTCCGGGATGCCAGGGGTGCGTCAGGGTCCTGTCGTGCCGGAACTTCATCACGTGAACCTCACCTTTGGAGCACATCGCATCAACCTCCTGAGGCGTGTAGACCGTGCGGCTCCCGGCGAATCGGAGCACCTCAATGGGGTCGGCTGACACAAGTACATCCTCAACGACGCCGAGGTTGGAGACTCGCCGCCCAGACTTGGTCTCGACGAAGACGAGGACGTCACCTCGTGCTGGCTGCCTGGATCGGGTACGTGAGATATAGACCTTGGTGATGGCGTTCCCACACGGTTCTGTGGACTCGTCTGATTCACCAAAAAGAGACAGTTGGACCGGCCAGGGCACTGGGAACAGACGGTCGTGCCATCCGGGCTTGATGGGAACGAGGAACGCTCTCTGGACACGCAGGGCGCCAGGCCCGTAGGTCTTATGGTAGGTCCATGGGTCCAGATTCTTACGGCGCCCTCCGGCGGTTAGGTGCTTGACCATGACCCTGTCACCGTTGACGGCATGTTTACCCTTCAGAGTCTGGAACCCAAACGGTTGGAGCCACTTTACGAGCTCATTGTCAGCGGCGACCTCAAGGAAGGTGGTGCTGGAGGGGATGGCACGGATATGCTGCAAGGTGGCTTTCAGAAGAAGTTCCCCGTAGCGTCGACCACGAGCACCGGCTGAAACCTTGAAGGTACAGATCTTGGTCGTGTCTTGCGGGAGCCCATAGTCGACATCGTGTTCCTTAATGACGGCGAGCGCCTGCGGGTCGCTAGGGTCTCCGACAATAAAGGTCGTCCGTTCCTGCGGAACAACCTTCTTCTGCCACCAGTTGTGGAAATCGGAGTATCTGCCGATCAATGAGACAAAGAATGATGAGTGAACGTTGATTTGGTTAGCAGGCACCACGTTGACTTGTGGAGGAGGCTCGCTCGGGTGCCGGGCCGGCTCGAGGAACTCGAGGAACTGCCGAGCATCCAAGACGTGGGTGAGCCCGGCTTGCTCAGCATGGCCGATCATCTTCTTATCATTGGTAATGATCCACGCGGCGAGATTCTGGTCGAGCGCCGCGAGAATGCGCAGGTCGCAGTCGTCGTTGGCTCCCAGAAAGTCACCATATCCAGCACGCTGCCTCAGATCCCCAGGCGGGCCAGGGTCAATCCGAGCGTAACGTTCAGCCCCACGGAGCCGGAAGTTCTTGAGTTCCCCACCACGGTGCAGATCGTCAAGGACTGCCTCTGCGATCACCGGCGTGTAACCGAGCTCCCCAAGTGCCCGGAGAACTTCAGCTGCGACCTTGCCGTCCGCACTGTCCTGTTGGGCATAGTCTTGCGCATAGATGAAGACGTTGGTGTCCAGGACAACCGTCTTCTTCGGATCACGAGCCAAACCTCACCACTCCACTCCACACAACCCAGACTTTGATCTGGCACGGCTCTCTAACCCGCCCACGCCGTTGTTCAAGCCGACACACCAAGACTACCTGTACGCACTTTCCGGGAGGTGCACACCTCGAGCAATCGCCCCCCCCCCAAAGGCAAATAGTTACATAACCGTTACCGTAGGAAGTCGCGGACAGAGCTGTCACCATCCGAGCGAACTAGGACCCCAATCGGCACTCAAACCCACGTCGCACCCCACCATGACGAGCGACTACTACTACCCAACGACAGCAGTAGTTTTACCGCACGACGGCCAGGCGATATTGGCCGATACCCAAGCGCTCTCCACAACAATTAGAAGTTCATGCAGCACGACAGTTTGTCAACCCAGAAAGCACAACCTGAGTTTAGTGGGATACATTCTCTCCAACCCTAAAGAACCCCAAGATTGCAACTTTCTCATTAATTCAACCAAGAACTGACTCGACACTAGACGCTAAACTCTATCCGATTTCCTGAGCAAATTAACTGGATCCACAAGGAGGACTTACAGCACTCATGAAAGCCCCGACCGAGCGACGCAAGGCCCTACCCACTCACCAGAATGGACAGGACCCACTACAACGTCATGCCACACGTGGCAACCCGGCCGAAGACCGCTACTTCTCCTGTTTCTTAGCCTTGATCGTAAAGGGCTTCTTGTTGGAGTCGATTCCCGTAAGAGTCAAGGTCTGGGCCTTCTTGTCCCACGACAACGGGATATCCATCTCGTCAGCACTCTCATACCGCCACTTGAATGACTTCGGAATCTCCTCGGTATTCACCTCTTCCGGAATACCCACACCAACCCCCTGAGATCCCTCATTGAAGAACCACTCAGCATCGCCGGTCTCTTTGAGCGTCAAGGACGTACCCGACAAGCTCCAGGTCCCCTCCGTCTGACGATCCTGGTCTCCACTCTTGGGGACGAAAGTCCATTTTCCGTCCGCCACCGTCACCGTGACGTCAGGGGCCTTCTCCAGGCCGTCCATGGTGACCTCCCAGGTCCCGGTGGCGAACTTCTTGAAGGCCAAGGTGGATCCGGAGCAGCCGGTCAGCGGGGCGACAGCCGCACCGACGGCCGCGATCGACAGGTACTTGAGGGTCTCGCGACGACCAAGGGCGTGAGCGAGGAACCGAATCTGCTGTCGCATGACATGCGTCCTTCGAGGTGAGTCGGGGGAACGGGCACTATGAGGCACCCAGGACTGACCGGCTCAATGTACCCATTTCCCACCTCCCTCGCAGGCGATTAAGGCCGACGCCGCCATTCACGTGCACGCGCACGTCACCGAATTCATCAGACAACACGCGAAGCTGACGGAAACATTCTCGCTCCGCTCACATCGCACCACCTCTGCTTACCAAAATCAGGAATCCATGACGCATCCGCAACCCCCTTTCTCGTCCCTCACTCCTCCTGCCGTCAACACACCCCCGCCGCAGCCCCCAGGGCGCGACCACTCCACGCACCCCGCACAGCCGGCCGTCGTCCGGCTCCGCCGTCGGAACCGCCCCCTCACCCTCCACCACCCCAGCCACTTCGCCACCCACAGCCGGGACATATGCCGCCCACAGGCGCACCGGCTAGGCTGACTCCCGGATATTCACCCCGGGGAAAGGACGAGCGAGCGTGACCGAGCCTCCATGCGACTCCGCCACCCCCACCGCCGCCTCCCCCTCCCCCCGAGCCCCCCGACGCCTGAAGTACGTCGAGGCCGTCCTGTGCATCGGCTTCGCCCTGGCCTTCCTCGTGTGGACCTACCTGAGCGCCCCGGGACCGCTCACCCCCGGCGCCACACATCGCTCCCCCGCCATCGACGCCCTCCTGCCGACCCCCGACGCCCAGCTGCGGTCAGCCGCCGGCCAGCTCGCCGAGGCCTTCGCGACCCTCACCCACCCCTTCCTCATCCTCGGGCTCATCGTGGCCGGGGTCGCCTACGCCTACACGGCCCGCATGCGCCGCCTGAGCGTCTCGCTGGCCATCGCCGCCGCCGGCATCCCCACGCAGTACCTCATCGCCCTGTACCTGGCCCGCCCCGCCCCGGGCTCCACCTTCTCCGACTCCATCGCCGCCTTCGAGTACTCCTACCCCAACGGGCACATCACGGCGATGACCCTGGCCTCCTGGGTCCTGGTGACCCTCGCGCGCGCCCACCACCGCAGCACCATGGTCGCCGCCGGCACCGTCCTGGGCTACGCGGCCGTCGCCGTGACCGCCGTCAGCCAGTGGTACATGGGCCTGGCTGCGCTCAGCGACCTCGTCGGCGGCTTCCTCCTGGGTGCCGCCTTCGCGAACCTGGCCCTGCGGGTCGGCGGCATCGACGCGATCCTCACCAGCTGGGTCAATCGCCGCCTGTCGCGCGCCAGCAGCGAGAAGCGTGCCGCCGTCATCTACAACCCCACCAAGTTCGACGATCTCTCGCTCCTGCGCCGTCGGGTCGCCGCCGAGGTGCGCGCCGCCGGCTGGCTGCCCACCGTCTGGCTGGAGACCACCCCCGACGACCCCGGCCGCTCCATGGCCCGTCGCGCCCTGGAGGCCGGCGTCGACCTGGTCATGGTGGCCGGCGGCGACGGCACCGTGCGCGCCGTCTCCTCCGAGCTGGCCGGCACCGAGATGCCCATGGCTCTCATCCCCGCCGGCACCGGCAACCTGCTGGCCCGCAACCTCTCCGTCCCCCTGGACACCGACGCCGCCATCCGCCTGGCCCTGCACGGCCGCCTCCAGGCCATCGACATGGTCACCTGCGCCTTCGACGACGGCCAGGAGCGCTTCGTCGTCATGGCCGGCATGGGCCTGGACGCCCAGATCATGGAGTCCACCGACTCGGGCCTGAAGAAGGTCATCCGCTCGGGCGCCTACGCGGTGGCCGCCGTCCAGAACGCGGTCCCCGACCCCTTCACCGCCACCATCACCCTCGACGACGCACCCCCGGTGCGTCGCCGGATGGTCATGGCCCTCATGGGCAACGTCGGCACCATCACCGGCGGCATGACGCTCTTCCCGCGGGCCACCCCCTCCGACGGCCTGGTCGACCTGCTCCTGGCCAGCCCCGGCAAGGTCGTGGACTGGGCCCGCCTGGGGGCGCAGATCCTCACCCGCCAGGAGATGGAGGGCTTCACCCTCACCCGCGCCCGGAAGGTCCTCATCGAGGCCGACCGCCCCGTCCCCTTCGAGCTCGACGGCGACACGGTCGGCTCCACCCGCACCCTGCGCGCCGAGGTCGAGGACGGCGCCCTGCACGTCGTCGTCCCCCAGTAAGTCGCCCCGGCGAGCACTTCCGTCCCCCGCGAACCCGGCCGACCACGTGAGCATCGTGACGCATCCGTGACCGGCCCCGCTGCCCTAGACTGACGCCCAGCTGGTGCCCAATTGGGCACCAACAGCCGCCCATATGGGCACCCGCGCCCCGATCGCATCGTCGGCGCGCCCCTCTTCAGCCAGCAGGAGTTCCATGCGTTCTCGTCTTACGGTCGCCCTCGGCCGCACAGCGCGCCTGGCCGCCCGCGTGCGCGGCGGCGGCAGCGGCGGCACCGCCTTCCCCGGCCTGGTCATGGAGCGCACCGACCCCGGTTTCCTGGAGCGCACCCTCGGCCGTCTGCCCCGCGGCGTCATCGTGGTCTCGGGCACCAACGGTAAGACCACGACCACCAAGATGGTCGTCCAGCTCCTGCGCGAGCAGGGCCTGAAGGTCTTCACCAACCGGACCGGCTCGAACTTCGTGCGCGGCGTGCTCGCCTCCCTGCTCACCGAGGTCGACGCCGCCGGCAACCTGGACGCCGACATCGCCGTCCTCGAGCTCGACGAGGCTCACGCCGTGCACTTCGTGGCCCGGGTCCGCCCGCGCGCCTGCCTCCTGCTCAACGTCATGCGCGACCAGCTCGACCGCTTCGGCGAGATCGACTACACCGCCTCCCTGCTGCACTCGATCGCCCAGGCCACCAGCGACGTCGTCGTCCTCAACGGCGACGACCCGCGCCTGGCCGCCCCCGCCTTCCTGGAAGGTGTCAGCGCCCGCGTCGTCTCCTTCGGCGCCGGGGAGGATCTGCGCTCCCTGTTCCTGTCCGACGACGACCTGCGCACCGGCACCGTCAGTCCCCGTCAGGCCGGCCAGGCCCCCGGCCCGCGCGTCACCCTGGAGTCCATCGACGGCCAGCGCGCCACCGTGCGCGTGGACGGGGTCTCCCACGAGGTCGACTTCGCCATCCCCGGCGTCCACAACCTGCTCAACGCCTGCGCCGCCCTCGGGGTGGTCCTGGAGGTGCTGGGCGAGGACGCCGACCTGCCCGGACTGCTGACCACCCTGGGGAACGTTCAGGCCGCCTTCGGCCGCGGCGAGGTGCTCACCCTGGATGGCCGGCCCGTCCAGCTCTCCCTGGTCAAGAACCCGGCCGGCTTCCGCATGGGGCTGCTCTCGGCGGCCTCCCAGGCGCAGGACGGCGAGGTGGTGGTCGTGGCCATCAACGACGAGTACGCCGACGGCCGCGACATGTCCTGGCTGTGGGACGTGGACTTCTCGGCCCTGCGCGCCGGCGGGGTCGCCGTCGTCACCGGGGTGCGGGCCTGGGACATGGCCCTGCGACTGCGCTACGACGAGGTCGAGGTCGCCAAGGTCGAGCCCGACCTGCGCCGGGCCGTGGCCCTCATGCGCCGGGTGGCCGCCGACGCCGACCGTCCCATGCGGATCTTCACCACCTATACCGCGATGCTGGCCCTGCGCTCGATCCTGGGCGAGATGACGGACGTTGAGGAGGTCATGTCATGACCACGCGCTACGAGCACACCACTGACGGCCCCGCCCGCGGACATCTGCGCCTGCTCCAGCTCTACCCGAGGGACATGAACATCTACGGCGACTGGGGCAATACGCTCGTGCTGGCGCGGCGCGCCCAGTGGCAGGGCTACGACGTCGAGCTGCTCTCCTACGACCCGGGCGACGAGCTGCCCGGCGACATCGACATCCTCGTGGGCGGCGGCGGCCAGGACTCCGGTCAGGACCGCATCAAGGAGGACCTGGTCAAGGTCGGCCCCACCCTCAAGGCCTGGGCGGCCGACGGCGTCCCGATGCTGGCGATCTGCGGCCTCTACCAGCTCTTCGGGCACGGCTTCACCACTGCCAAGGGCCAGGAGATCCCCGGCATCAGTCTCATGGACGCCCATACGGTGGCCGGAGACACCCGCCTCATCGGCAACATCACCCTGGACACCGAGGACTTCGGCGCGGTGGTCGGCTACGAGAACCACTCCGGCCTGACCACCCTGGGGTCGGGCGCACGCCCCTTCGGCACCGTGAAGATGGGCGACGGCAACAACGGCAAGGACTCCACCGAGGGCGGGCGCGTCCACCACGTCATCGGTACCTACCTGCACGGCTCCCTGCTGCCCAAGAACCCGGCCGTGGCCGACTGGCTGCTGGCCCGCGCCGCCGAGCACGCCGGCACCACCTGGGAGCCCGAGCCGCTCGACGACTCCTGGGCCGAGCGCGCCCGAGCCGTGGCCATGAACCGGCCCCGCTGAGCGCTCAGCACCAAGGTGTGACGACGGGCCTGTGCCCGGGAAGTAGAAGCTCCCCGGGCACAGGCCCGTCGTCACACCTCCCTTATTTTCACAAGAGATATCGGACCAAATAAGAGAGGCTCGTGGAGAGATTCACGTCACTCTTATTGGACATCAAGTATTTTCCAAGGTTCGTCCCATGGAAGTGGGAGGAAACCTGCCCACATCTTGCCCCCTCAGTGCGCGCAAGCCTCACACCAGATATATTCACCGCCCGGTCACCCCCTGTTGGACACTCATTTATTCAGGCCGTGATCCCGGCGTGACATCAGTGCATCAGGCATTGCAGAATATGCGCCATGACAGCACAGAATTCTACTGGTTTCGATTGGCCCGCCCGTTCCGCTGACAAGATCTGGCTCGGCGTCTGCGGAGGCCTGGCCAACAAATGGAACGTCAATGCCTGGCTGGTCCGCATCACCTTCTTCCTCTTCGTGGTGCCGCTCGGCTACGTCTACTACCTGGGCGCCCAGAACATGCCCGCCCCTTCCGCCCGCTGACCCGCCCTCACCTCACCGGAAACCTCGATCCCACTCAATGATTCCCGAGGCCGCAGAGCGCAGGGAAACAGCTCTCGACTTCAGGTAGAAATATCCCCAACCAACCATCCCGGCATCTTATCGACCAACCACTTCCTGCTTCCGCAAGAATATCTATCTTCGGAGGCAGGAAGTGGTCTCAGCATATTTTTTAAGGGACGACCCCGCCGTCGGGCCCCACTCAGCTCAGGGCAACCTTAGTTTCCACTCCCAGGTTTCACTAAGAAATCGGATCTCCTTGTCACCATCCCTCCGCGCAGATGCGTCTCAACACAGCAGAAGGCCTCCTGACCTGCTGCGAGGTTGAGAAGCATTGCCTTAGACTCATATCGACGAAGCCCTCTTCATGTCGATCTGAGGACACCATGGATTTTGCTGTTCCACGACACCGTGCCACCGAAGGCACCTCATACCTTCCCGAACCGGGTGCGACCACTTTCGCACTATCGGACCTGAGCCCCGGCACCAGCGGACGTATCACCGGCCTGGCCGACGACGGCGTCGGCGGCGTCCTGGTCAAGCGCCTGCGCAACCTGGGCTTCGTCCCCGGCCGGATCGCCACGCCGCTGCGCCGTGCCCCGATGGGGGACCCGGTGGTCTACCGCGTCTCCGACTACGAGCTGTGCCTGCGCCGTCAGGAGGCCAGGCTCATCCAGGTCACCACTGTGGAGGCCGAGAACCGCATCATCCTCCAACCCCGGCCTGCCGGACGGCACGCGGCCGACGACCCCGAAGCACCGAACACGGGAGAGACTCTGTGAGCACCCACAACACCACGCGGCACGCCACCGGGCAGTCGCAGCACTGCGAGCAGCCCTATGACGGCGCCGACTGCCACTGCGGCTCAGGAAGCTCCAAGACCCTGGTGGCCGGCGCTCCCCGCATTGCCCTGGCCGGCGCCCCCAACGCCGGCAAGACCTCCATCTACAACGCCCTGACCGGCCTGCACGCCAAGACCGGCAACTACCCCGGCGTCACCGTCCAGCGATCGATGGGAACCTGCAAGGTCGGCGGCAAGACCCTGACCATCGAGGACCTGCCGGGCGCCTACTCCCTGGACCCGATCAGCCCCGACGAGCAGATCGTCCACGACGTCCTCACCGGGACCTCGACCACGGTCAGCGCCCCGGACGCCCTGGTCATCGTCGTCGACGCCACGACCCTGCAGCGCGGCATGAACTTCATCGCCGAGGCCCTCGCCCTGGAGCTGCCCACCTGCCTGGTGGTCACCATGACCGACGAGCTCAGCCGCCGCACGGGCCGGCTCAACGTTGCAGCCCTCGGACAGGCCCTGGGGATCCCGGCCGTGCGAGTCATCGGGCACCGTGGCGTCGGCATGCCCGACCTGCGCGCCCAGCTCGCCCAGGTCGAGAACTGGCAGCGCACCCCGCTGCCGCCGCCCACCGACCCCGACGAGATCACCTCCTGGGCCGACTCGGTGCTGGCCGCGGCCGACTACCAGGCGCCCCAGAACGACCAGATCACCTCCGCGGTCGACAAGGTCCTGCTGCGCCCCATCCCCGGCACCATCGTGTTCTTCACGATCATGTTCCTCTTCTTCCAGGCGATCTTCACCTGGGCGGCCCCCTTCCAGGACGCCGTCGAAGGAGGCTTCGGGGCCCTGGGCGGACTGGTGCACAACTGGCTCGATGAGTCCCATCCGCTCATCGCCGGACTCCTGGGCGACGGCATCATCGGGGGTGTGGGCGCCGTGCTCACCTTCATCCCCCAGATCATCATCATGTTCCTCATCATCTCCGTCCTGGAGGGCGTGGGGTACATGTCCCGAGCCGCCTTCCTCATGGACAAGGTCATGAGTATCGCCGGCCTGGAGGGGCGGGCCTTCGTGGCGCTGCTGTCCTCGCTGGCCTGCGCGATCCCCGGGATCATGGCAACTCGCACGCTGCCCTCCACGAAGGACCGGGTGGCCACGATGCTGGCCGCCCCCCTCATGACCTGCTCGGCCCGCCTGCCCGTCTACGTCATCATGATCTCCTTGACGGTCGACGGCGACGCCAAGGTCGGCCCCTTCGGGACACGCGGCGTGGTCATGTTCGCCCTCTACCTGCTGGGCGCGGTCTCCGCGATGGCGGCCGCCTGGGTGGTCAAGCAGCTCACCGACCGCGGCGGGGTGCTGCTGCCCTTCTACATGGAGATGCCGCCCTACCGCATGCCCCGCCTGCGCACCGTCCTCATCATGGTGTGGGACGCCTGCAAGGGCTTCTTGAAGAAGGCCGGCACGATCATCACCCTGACCACCGTCATCCTGTGGGTGCTGCTCAACGTTCCGATGCGCTCGGACGCCCAGTTCGAGGCCTTCTGCGCCTCCGACAAGCAGTGCGCCGCCATCGCGGCGGCCGTGGACAAGCCGGAGTCCTCCACCGTCAAGGGCGATGACGGGCAGGTCATCACTGACGCCGAGGAGCTCGGCAAGCTGCTGGATGCCCAGAAGACCTCCTACACGATGGACAACTCCTGGGCGGCCAAGGGAGGCAAGGCGGTCCAGCCGGTCTTCGAGCCCCTGGGCTTCGACTGGCGCATCAACGTCGCCACCCTGTCCTCACTGGCGGCCCGCGAGACCTTCGTGGCCACCCTCGGCCAGATCGCCGCCGCCGAGGACCCCGAGGACCCCGGCGCCCACCTGGCCACGATGACCTACCAGAAGGACACCCTGACCAACAAGGCCGGCGACCAGCTGTTCAACCCGGCCACCGTCATCGCGATCCTGGTGTTCTTCGTCTACGCCCTGCAGTGCATGGCCACGGCCGGTGCGATGCGCCGCGAGACCGGCACCTGGAAGTGGCCGATCATCGCCTTCACCTACATGTTCGTCATGGCCTGGGTCATGGCGGCCCTCAGCCGCGCACTCGTGGCAGCGTTCATGTAGCTGGAGCACAACGAAGCAGTGACCAGGACGGTGCCCCCGCGACGGCGGGGGCACCCCGAACATCAGGAGGAGTGAGGCAGCCGTGCCCGTCGTTCCCACGCACCCGACAACCACGCCGGACCCGGACGTGCTGCGGTGGGTCATTCCCGACGGCCTGCTGGCCTTCACCGGGGAGGTCGCCCACGCCCCGGCGCTTCTCCAGCAGCTCCTGGATGATGGCACCCTGCGCTCGGTGAGGGTCGACGGCGGCGGAGTGCTCACCCTCCTGGGCACCGGCCACGACTGGCGCACGGAGGGGGCCCGGGTGCGATCCGCCCTGGTGGACGCCCTGGGCGCCCCGAAGTCGTGGAAGGGCGCCGCCACCGCCCACGCCTCCGGCCCCGACGACGCCCTGGAGGCCGCCGCCCGGCAGATCGCCGGTGGCTCCCTGGGGACCTTCGTCAACAGCCACGGGGGCGCGCTCGTGGTGCACTCGGTGCGCGACGGCGTCGTCGAGATCGCCATGGAGGGCGCCTGCGACCACTGCCCGGCCGCGGAGATCACGATGCACGCGCGCTTCGAGCACCTGCTGCGGCGCCGCTGCCCCTGGCTGGTCGAGGTCCGCCGGATCGACGAGTAGACCCTCCCCCAAGCAGCCCGCCACCGAGCCGGGCATTTTTCGCAAGCCCCTCCGTTTTCCGCCCGGCTGCGCGAGAAGTGCCCGGCTCGACGTGTTGCGGGACGTGGGCCCACCCCTGATCTGTGTCGGTGCCGTCCCAAAGTCGTGACGATAGTTAAGCCTCACCTTAGAATGTCATGGTCGATGTGTACTCCCGCATCATGACCAATCACAGACTTAGGATCCGAGGAGCTCTGAGAGCAACATGGCGACTGCAGTCTCACCTCACAGCACAACGACACCGGCCGGCGCAGGAGCCGCCCCGCCGTCGACGCACACGTGCCTGTCCGATCTGCGTCTGGGGACCAGCGCCCGGGTCATCGCCCTGCAGGAGGACACGGCCGAGGACCCCATCTCCCAGCGACTGAGCAACCTGGGCTTCGTGCCCGGCCGAACCGTGACGCCCCTGCGCCGCGCCCCGCTGGGCGACCCAGTGGTCTACCGCGTCGCCGACTACGAACTGTGCCTGCGCCGCCACGAGGCCCGCATGGTTCACGTCGAGGTCCTCACCGAGGCCGACGTCGTCGAGCCCCTCACCGGGCAGCGGGCCGACACTACCGACCGTGAGGAGCAGCGCCCATGAGTGACCACTGCGCAGCCTCCGAGGTCCCCGGCGCCCCCGACTGCCACTGCGGGTCCTCCAGCTCCAAGACCCTGGTGTCCGGCGCCCTGAGGGTCGCCCTGGCCGGCGCCCCCAACGCCGGCAAGACCTCCATCTACAACGCCCTGACCGGTCTGCACGCCAAGACCGGCAACTACCCCGGCGTCACCGTGGCGCGGTCGCTGGGGACCTGCCGGATCGGCGAGACCAGCCTGACCATCGAGGACCTGCCGGGCGCCTACTCCCTGAACCCGATCAGCCCCGACGAGCAGGTGGTGCGTGACGTCCTCACCGACGCCTCACAGAGCATCACCGTGCCCGACGCCCTCGTGGTCGTCGTCGACGCCACGACGCTACGGCGCGGGCTGAACTTCGTCGCCGAGGCCCTGTCCCTGGAGCTGCCCACCTGCCTGGTGGTCACCATGACCGACGAGCTCACGCGGCGCGCCGGGCGCCTGGACGTGGCGGCCCTCGGGCAGGCCCTGGGGATCCCGGCGGTGCGAGTGGTCGGCAACCGCAGCATCGGCATCCCCGAGCTGCGCGAGCAGCTCACCAACATCCCCTCCTGGCAGCCCCCGCCGCTACCCGCGCCGACGGAGCCCACCGAGGTGGCCTCCTGGGCCGACTCCATCCTGGAGGCCGCCGACTACCAGGCGCCCCAGCAGGACCGCATCACGACCGCCGTCGATAAGGTCCTGCTCAACCCCGTCCTGGGCTCCCTGGTGTTCTTCGCCATCATGTACATCTTCTTCCAGGCGATCTTCACCTGGGCGGCTCCTTTCCAGGACGCCGTCGAGGGCGGGTTCAGCGCCCTGGGGGAGCTGGTGCACGGCTGGCTCGACGAGTCCCACCCGCTGCTGGCCGGGCTCCTGGGGGACGGTCTCATCGGGGGCGTGGGCGCGGTGCTCACCTTCGTCCCCCAGATCATCATCATGTTCCTCATCATCGCCTTCCTCGAAGGCGTGGGGTACATGTCGCGTGCCGCCTTCCTCATGGACCGGATCATGAGCCGGGCCGGACTGGAGGGGCGGGCCTTCGTGGCGCTGCTGTCCTCCTTCGCCTGCGCGATCCCCGGGATCATGGCCACCCGCACGCTGCCCAGCGCCAAGGACCGGGTGGCCACAATGCTGGCCGCCCCGCTCATGACCTGCTCGGCACGGTTGCCCGTCTACGTCCTGCTCACCTCCATCATGGTGCCCGCCGACGCGAAGATCGGGCCGCTGAGCGCGCGCGGCACCGTCATGTTCGCCCTCTACCTGCTGGGGGCGGTCTCCGCGATGGTGGCCGCCTGGGTGGTCAAGCGCCTCACCGACCGCGGCGGGGTGCTGCTGCCCTTCTACATGGAGATGCCGCCCTACCGGCTGCCGCGGCCGCGCACGGTTCTCATCATGGTGTGGGACGCCTGCAAGGGCTTCGTGAAGAAGGCCGGGACCGTCATCGCCCTGACCACGCTCATCCTGTGGGTGCTGCTCAACGTGCCCATGCGCTCTGATGAGCAGTTCAGCGCCCACTGCTCCGCTAGCGCCGAGTGCGCGGCCGTGTCCGCGGCGGTGGAGGACCCGGCGTCGTCGACCATCAAGGGCGATGACGGGCAGGTCATCACCGACCCCGAGGAGCTCGGCAAGCTGCTGGATGCGCAGAAGACCTCCTACACGATGGACAACTCCTGGGCGGCCGCCATCGGCAGGACGGTCCAGCCGGTGTTCGAGCCACTGGGCTTCGAGTGGCGCATCAACGTATCGATCCTGTCCTCGCTGGCGGCGCGCGAGACCTTCGTGGCCACCCTCGGGCAGATCGCCGCCGCCGAGGACCCCGAGGACCCGGGCGCCCACCTGGCCACGATGACGTACCAGAGGGACACGCTCACCAACAAGGCCGGCGACCAGCTGTTCAACCCAGCCACAATCGCGGCGATCCTGGTGTTCTTCGTCTACGCCCTGCAGTGCATGGCCACGGCGGCTGCGATGCGCCGCGAGACCGGCACCTGGAAGTGGCCGGTCATCGCCTACACCTACATGTTCGTCACGGCGTGGGTCATGGCGGCCCTCACGAGGGTCGTCGTCGCCATGCTCATGTAGGCGGGGTGCGGGGCGCTGGGCCCCGCCCATCCCGCCACTCACCCCTGCACACACCGCCAACCCCCACACACTTCGACCGAATCTTCATAATCGACGCGGCTCCGGGTCTTTTTTGAAGATTCGGTCGAAGTGTTGGGCGAGTGCCAACGCCTGGCGGCCACCTCCGCCTCTACGACCGCTACCGCTTCCCACCTCAGGCACCCACGCCCACCTCCGCCCCGGCGGCAAGTGATCGTCTAGGCTCGCGTCATGGCGACTCCGGAGTTCATCGTCTCCCTGCGACAGAAGATCGGGCACGACATGCTGTGGCTGCCGGGGGTGAGCATCGTCGTCGTCGACGAGGCCGGCCGGCTCCTGCTGGGTCGGCGCGCCGACAACGGGCGCTGGGCGGTGGTCTCCGGCATCCCCGAGCCCGGCGAGCAGCCGGCGGTGGCAATCCGGCGCGAGTGCCTGGAGGAGACCGGCGTGGACGTGGAGGTGCTGGCGCTCACGGGCGTGACCGCGGGCGAGCCCTTCGCCTTTCCCAACGGGGACAACTGCGTGTTCATGGACATCAATTTCGTGGGGCGGGCGAGGCCCGGCAGCGCGGATCGCGCCCACGTGGCCGACGACGAGTCCACGCAGGTGGGCTGGTTCGCGCCGGACGCGCTGCCCGAGCCGCTGCTGAGCTCGACCCCCGGACGCATTGAGGCGGCCCTGGCCTGGCTGGCCGACCCAACGTCGGGCGCACGCTTCCACCCGGCGTCCTGAGACCAGCTGCCGCCTTCGCCCGGCCGGCGACATCCGGGGACATCGACGGGGACATTCCGCGCGGCGGGGTGCCGTCTCTTCCGGCCGGGGACAGTGTGCGCGTACGGGGACGGGATTCCTGTCCCCGACGGCGTCGAATGCCCCCGGCGCACGAGGGCGCACAGCGGCTGCAGTCAGGCCTTGGGAACCTCGATGCCGATGCGCCGGAGGCCATCGGCCTGCGCGCTGTTCGGATCCAGGGGCCTGGCGGCGGTGAGGATGACGCGCACGCCCTCAGGGGTGGCGACTTCGACCTCGCGGGAGTTCCACGGCGTGATGCGCGGGCCGGTGACGCTGCCCGGTCGGCGCTGCTCGCAGGCCGCGGCGATCTCGTCGATCTGGGACAGGACGCAGGAGAAGCTGACGCTCATCGAGGGGCCATCGGCCGGGGCGGGTGCCTGCTGCGCCGGCACCAGGAGGACATCCTGGAAGGCCCAGCGGCGCAGGTGCACCAGCTGGCCGGGAATGCTGAACAAAGTGAAGAAGCCCAGCGCCTCAGTCCAGAAATCGACCGAGGCGTCCAGGTCCGGTGTCGGGACGGTGACGAACATCGGCATGCCGTAGATGCCGTGGAAGGGCTCGGGCGGTTGGGCGTCCTCACTGGGCGCGGGCACGGGGCTCATCTCGAATGCGTTGAAGGTGCTCATGCGGGGCAGCCTCATCCCTCACGCCACGTGAGGGTCAAGGTGATCCGCGTTGCTGTTGGCCCCGCAGTTGGGGACATTCCGCGCGGCGGGGTGCGGTCTCGTCCGGACGGGGACAACCTGCGCATACGGGGACGGGATTCCTGTCCCCGTAGGCGTCGATGGCACCCGCCGGCGGCAAAGTGTCCCCAACGGCGTCGAATGCCCCCGGCCGTGACGATATGCCCCCGTCATGGTCAACAACGCCGCCGTCAGAACGGAGCCATCGCGGAGACGACGAGGTTGCTGCGAGGCAGCGGCTCACGGCGAGCCAGCGCCCGGCACCAGTCGTCGGCGGTGGTCACCGCCGCCCAGTTGGAGTGCAGCAACGCCATGAGCGTGGTGTGAACCGTACGAGCATCGGCCTTGCCGGCGCGGTTGCGCAGGTTGATGGCGCCGACGGCGTCAGAGAGCACCTCTGTGGCCAGGCCGATCGTCTCTCCCCAGGCCGCCGAGGCCAGGACGCAGTTATTCACCATGAAGCCGACGAGCGTGACGGTATTGACGCCCTGCTCGTGCAGCCATGCGGCGAGGTCGGTTCCCGCGTAGATCGACCCGTGGTGCTTGACGACGCTTTTCCACTGCGGGGTCCGTCGGCACTCGATACGCGGGCAGAGCTCGAAGCCCTTCCCGCCGGGGGCGAAGATCGCGCCGCCGGGCGGACCGGCGTGCTGCACGCAGGCCACGGGGAGTCCGGCGCTCTCGGCGGCGTCGAGCGCCCGCTCGATCTGCTCCAGGCAGTCGCGCAGGCGCGGGTAGCGAATGCGCAGCGGAAGGCGGGCGTACTCATTCTGTACGTCGACGAGAACCAGAGCCCTGCTCGGGACGGTTCGTCCCGGTTCATCTCGATCAGTCACGGTGTCTCCAAACGTGTGCGCCGTGGCGCGGCGGTTGCGTAGTGACACTCAGGATGTGCGATCGGACTGGTGTCCACCAGTGGCGCATATGCTACGTATCGATGGTTTCACGCCAGGTGTTGAGGGACACCGGTTCGGCGCCAGGCGGGACGTACTCAGGGAGGTCGCATGCATATCGCCGTCTACGCCTTCGACGGCATCACCATGTTCCACCTGTCGATCCCCCAGATGGTCTTCGGGACCGTGAGCCGGCTGGGTCTTGCGAACTGGCAGGTCTCACTGTTCACCACCACCTCCGAGTCGGTGACGCCCCCACAGGAGGCCGCGGCTCCCGCGGAAGGTGCGGGCCCACCGCCGTCCACCGCACTATCGCGCACCGCCGCCATCCGCACCTCCGAGGGCTACATCCTTGACGGCCTGGGAGGTCCAGAGCTGGCGAGTGAGGCCGACGTCGTCGTGGTCCCCGCGTGGTTCGTCGACGGACGCCCCACTGGGGAGGAGCTGCGCTCCCTCCTGAAGACCGCACATGCGCGGGGCGCTTGCGTTGTCGGCCTGTGCCTGGGGGCGATCCCCTTGGCCGAGGCCGGTCTCATCGGCGGGCGCCGAGCGGTGACGCACTGGCGGGCCTTCGAGCCGATGGCGCGCGAGCACCCTGAGATCGCGCTGGACGAGTCGGTCCTCTACGTGGACCATGGCGATGTTCTGACCTCGGCGGGTGCGGCGTCGGGCCTGGACACCTGCCTCCACCTGGTACGCACGCACCTGGGGGCACAGGCCGCCAACGAGGTCGCACGCCAGCTCGTCATCGCACCGCATCGCGAAGGCGGGCAGGCACAGTACATCGAGCGGCCGGTGCCGCCGCGCGCCGACGACGACCCGATCGGCAGCACGGTGGCCTGGGCGCTGGAGCACCTGGGCGAGCCGCTACCCGTGGAACGGCTGGCGAGGACGGCACAGATGAGCACCCGTTCCTTCATCCGTGCCTTCCGGGAGTCGACCGGCATCGCGCCTGCGGCATGGGTGCGCGCGCAGCGGGTGCGCGAAGCCCAGCGCCTTCTGGAGAGCACAGACCTGGCGGTCGAGCAGGTGGCCTCGAGCTGCGGCTTCGGCAGCGCCGTCACTATGCGCCAGGCCTTCGCCCGGATACTGAGCACGACACCGTCGGCCTACCGACGCCGGTTCCGCACCGTTTCTCCCGACCCCGCCACGACGTGAGGCCACACTGACATCCGAGGCCACACCACCGGCGACATCGATGGGGACATCGACAGGGACATTCCGCGCGGCGGGGTGCGGTCTCTTCCGGACGGGGACAACCTGCGCGTGCGGGGACAAGATTCCCGTCCCCGTACGCGTCGATGGCACCCGTCGGCGGCAAAGTGTCCCCGACGGCGTCGAATGTCCCCATCAGCGCGCGGGGCCGCCCGCGCCTCGATCGACCAGGACGCCGACGCCACCGATCTCCGGCCGCGCGCGAGCCCCTCACTCCGCGGGCGGCTCGACGACGAGCGACGCCTCGCCGGGGGCACACACCTCGGCGCGAGGCGCCTGCGCCACCCGCGGTATGATTCGGGTATGACTCAGAAGATCGCGGTGAGCCTCCCGGACGAGCAGGTCGTCTCAATTCGTCGCGCGGTCGAGCAGGGCCGGGCGCCGTCGGTGTCGGGCTTCATCAGCGCAGCGGTCGCTCGCGCACAACGGGAGGACGACCTCGCCCAGCTGCTGGACGACCTTGATCGCGAGCTCGGCCCCGTCGACGACGCCGACCTGGCCTGGGCGGACAAGGCACTGGGACTGGCGTGACCACCACCAGCAAGAAGAGCGTTAAGGGCCTGACTCTCGACACCGGCGCGCTGCTCGCACTCGAGCGCGGGGACTCGCGGGTCCGCGCACTCCTTCGCCGGGCACTAGAGAGGGGACTGCCCCTGAGCGTGCCAGCCGGCGTCGTGGCACAGGCCTGGCGGGGAGGCCCTCGGCAAGCCCGCGTCGCGCGACTACTGGCGGATCCCAGCGTGCACGTGGCGCCTCTGGATGACATGACGGCGCGAGCCGTCGGCCTGCTGTGCGGACGCAGCGGACACCGGGACATCGTTGACGTTCACGTCGCCCTGCTGGCGGAGGAGCAGGGGCACACCGCGGTGACCTCCGACCCTGAAGACCTGAGCGTGATCCACCCCGGTCTCCCACTCATCACGGTGTAGACGAACGCCGCAAACCCCGGCTGCAAACCCCTGCCGGCGACATCGACGGGGACATTCCGCGCGGCGGGGTGCGGCCTCTTCCGGGCAGGGACAGCCCACGCGTGCGGGGACGAGTTTCCTGTCCCCGTACGCGTCGATGGCACCCGCCGGCGGCAAAGTGTCCCCGACGGCGTCGAATGCCCCCGTCAGCGCACGGGCCCCAGTCCTCGACCATTGGAACGCAAGCGCGGCCGACGCACCCGCCCGCGCGAGCCCCCTCACTCCGCAGGCGGCTCGACGACGAGCGGCGCCTCGCCGGGGGCGTGCACCTCGGCGCGGGGTGCCGGTTCCAGGGCCAGGCTCACGTGCAGCCGCTGACCCTCCTCGCCCACGGCGTCGTAGGACAGTCGTGGGTTGTCCAGCTCGGTGACCTCGGTGCGGGCGCGCACGAGCCAGGGGTGGCGGCGTCGCAGCCCGATGAGGTCCTGGTGGAGGCGCAGCATCCAAGCCCCCTGCGGCGCGAGCCCGGACGGCGTGGCCGGAAGGGCGGGGCGGACCTCGTCGTCGCCGCCGAGAGTCTCGGTCTTCACCCCCCGGAAGGCCTGCTCGTCCCCGTAGTAGACGCTGGGCACGCCACCCACGGTCATGAGCAGGACGACGGCGAGCGCCGCCCCGCCGGCCCCGACCTTGCTGGCGATGCGGGTGACGTCGTGGTTGCCGACGAAGGTGGCCGGGACGAACCGGTCCAGCAGCTCGTTGTGGCGCTTGAGGCACCAGTCGAGCTCGTAGAAGTTGACGTCGGCCAGCGAGCTCCAGGTGGCCTTCCACAGCTCGTACTGGGTGACGGTGTCCACGGTGGAGGCCTCCACGAAGCCGGCGTAGTCGCCGTGGATGACCTCGCCCATGAACCAGGCGTCGGGGTGGCGCTCGCGCACGGCGGGCAGGACGCTCGCCCAGAAGGCGGGGTCGACGGCGTAGGCGGCGTCCAGGCGCCAGGCGCTCGCGCCGCGGTCGAGCCAGTGGGTGAGCACCCGCACGGCCAGGTCGCGCACCTCGGCGGAGTCGTGGTTGAGGGCGGCCAGGGACTCATGCCCCTCGAAGGTGGCGTAGCCGGGGCCGGTCGGTCCGGCATCGCTCCCGCCAGCACCGTCCCCGACGGCGGCGTCGTCGAAGCGGAAGAGGCCGCGCTCTTCTCCCCCGGCGCGGGCGGCCCGGAAGAGGGGGTGCTCGGTGCCGACGTGCCCGAGGACGCCGTCGAGCATGAGGGCCAGGCCCCGGGTGCGGCAGGCCTCGGCGAGGCGGTCGAAGGCGGCGTCGTCCCCCAGGCGGGGGTCGATGCGCAGGTGGTCGGTGGTGTCGTAGCCGTGGGTGGATGAGGCGAAGATGGGGCCGAGCGACAGGCCGTTGGCGCCGAGCTCGACGGCGTAGTCGAGCCAGGGCTCCAGACGGTCCAGGCGCGCGGGGGCGCCGGGCTCGGTCAGCGGCGTACCCGATTCGGGGCGAATGGGGGCGCCGGTGGCGCCGAGGGGGTAGACCTGCCACCAGATGGCGTGGTCGATCCAGGAGGGGGCGGCGGATCGGCTCATTCCAGTTGACTCACTCGTCATGTCTCAAGGGTGCCACTCCTGGGTCGTGCAGGCAGCGCTATGACCCGTCCGACGCGACACCGGGCTGCACCGGGCCGCCTGCGGGGCGCCGGGCGACTGGCGGCAATGAGATCTGGGACCGCCCCCGGCGAACAACCCCCGGAGCCGACAGTCCGGCCCACAGATGCGAACGTGGGGCCCACCTCGCCAGGAGGTGGGCCCCACGTGATGGAGTCAGCGCGTCGGCGCGAGCCTCAGGCTCAGCGGACAGGCTTGCGGACCTCGGCGGAGAGGAACCAGGCCTGCTGCTCGAGCTTGCCGATGAGGTCCTCGACGATGCCGGAGGAGGTGGGGTCCTCGGAGTCGACGTCCTCGTCCACGCCGCGCAGGGTGGCGACGACGGCCTCGATGGCGGAGACGATGTAGGCGACGCCCTCGCTGGTGAGGATCTCGCCCTCGGGGGCAGCCGGGAGGGTGGTGGCGGCGGAGACGGTGGCCGGGCGGCCGTCGGGGACGGCGCGACAACTTCGCCCCGTGGGGCTACCTCGGAATCCTCGACGACGCCTGCCTGCGTTGGGTGCACGCAGACTGCCCCCACTCCCAGCGCCACAGCCTCATCGACGCGACCCTGGGCTGCCTGGAAGGAGCCCTGGGCGACCGGAGGAAATGAAAGCGGGCGAGCCCAGAATCGGACTATCTGCCTCCATCTACTCCGGGAAGCCCCGGAGAACCATGCGGATCCGAGGTACGCCGTGAACGATCCGTTTAGGGGCGACATCTGCCTGGCTTGCAGTCGGGCGCTGCAAGCCAACCGGCCAGGGGGGCATTGCAAGTCCAGATCACCGTTCCAGCAGGACACCCAGCAGTCCAGAGACGGTGGTCAAGCTGCTGAAAGCTGGCGATATGCGACATCGAGGACAAACGAGCCCGAGAACGCAACAAGGAGAAAGGACTGCCACCCTCCACTCCGGTTCCTCAGTACGCCACCGAGGCTCGGGCGACCAGACGAATTAGCACCACTCCTTCCGGTTGAGCGGGACCTCCGCTCCTCACTGGAAGGAACTGGTCATGGCCACGTCAACGAATGCCCACAACCGCCGCAACCGCACCGGAGCGCGATCCTCCAGCACGAAGAAGCGTCAGCCGTACACCGAACAGGACGCGGCCGATGCCATGAGCCGATGCTACAGCCCGATGACAGGGATCGTGTACCACGTCAAGCGCTACGACACGTCTGGCCTCAGGGCCGCCAAGGTCATCGCCCTGAGCAACGAGGACTACTCCCAGGAGATCATCACCCCCCTGGCACAGATCGCCTACTCGTGCTCCGAGGTCAAGCGGACCTGCCAGCGCCACCACGACGCCAGTCGGCCGATGAGCAGGGCCCGCCTATTCGAGGACACCAACCGTCTGGGTGCGTGGACACCGAAGGGAGAGCGGTCGCCGAGCCACGACACCCCACCGAACCAGGCCGCGCGGACGACGGCGCAGCCGTGTCCTGAGTGCGTCTCGATCGTCTGGGAGGTCCTCTTCGGGTTCCAGGACGGCGACCGTTACGTCAAGGGAGTCATCCCCGTCCTCAACCGCCTTGGCGACAAGAGCTCCGGCACGCGCCAGTCCTTGGCGCAGCTGCGAACCACGATCAACAACGTCGTCATCGACCAGCACCGTGCTCGTCAGGTCTCTGCGGGGCGTCCCGCCAAGCCGGCAGCCTCTGTCGCCTGCCTCCACCTGGCTGACCCCGCCACAGAGAGGATCGTGACGGACTACTTCACCACCCGGTTGGCCACCGGCTGCTCCCACCGCGAGGGCGTCGAGAGCGCAGCGCTGGATCTCCTGGGCGGCCAGCCTGAGATGACGATCGAGGACGCACGGTCAACGGCAGACGCCGCAATCGCCCAGGCCCGGAGAGAGGTCGGCGAGGAGCGTTGGCAGAGCACCATCACGGCCGTCATTGTCACCCGGTCAGCGGCCGAACCCGTCAGCCTGGACCAGAGCTTCGACGCCGATGAGGACAGCACAAGGTCGGGCTACGCCCTCCTGGACTCCCTGGACACCCCGCTCCCGAGCACCGAGCCCGTCAAGAACCCGACCGTCGGCGCCAGGTCGCGGAACAGCTCCCACGCTGCCGACAAGGAGCTGCGGACCGTGTTCCTGAAGGCTCTCCGAAGCGCCCTGGGCGACCCGGCCAACAACGGTCGCAGCGACCTGGAGGTCGCTATCTGCGTCATGGAGACACTCGCCGAGGACTCCTCCACCGCCAACCTCATGTGTGGGCCGTTCCAGGAGCAGTACTCGGGAGAACGCGCCGGTGAGACCGTGCGCGAGCTACTTCGAACCAAACCGGAGGCGCGCGCCACCCTCCGGGCGCTGGTCGAGGAGAGCCGCCACGAGGTGGGGCGCCCGCAGGAGTCCCGGAGGGCCGAGAGATGAGCGGGCCGCCTTCGGGCGCACACGTCCTCTCGTTGACGGACGCGGTGACTGCACGCATCCGTCATCAAGGGCGTGGCTACAAGCACATCAACGTTCTGCACACCCCCCTCCGCCCAGCGGAGGGACGGCTCACCCCTGCCCCGACTCCTGCCGGAGTGGACCAAGGAGGTCCTGTCGCACCTGCTGGCCAAGGACCCGGTCCCGGTCTACGTGATCGCACCGTCCCAGGAGGCCGACGCCGTCTCAACTCCACTGACAGCAGCGTTACGCAGGTACACGCCCCGGTGGCGTCACGCACCCACCCGGGTGCGAGTGGTGCGGGAGACCTCCCGACTCAAGGAGATACTCCGCGACTCCGTCCGCTCACCGGAACAACCGCACAAGGAGGTCCTGGTCATCCTCGACCGTTACCCGGATCCTGGGCTGTCGGAGGTGCGAGAGCTGGCTCGGCGGGTCGCGGACTGTCTCCACACCCCCTTGGTGGTCGTGGTGCCGGCCCGTGCCTGGGAAGAGCTTGAGGAATATGACCGCGCGTCGGCACTGCTCCCGGGTGCGGTCCTAGTGGACGCGCGCCCCCGTCCGGGGAGTCCCGAGGTGGTGTCCGCGCTGCGGGAGGATGCCCGCCGCTTGTCGGCCTTCCACTCGGTCACCATCCCGGAGCCCACGGTCCTGGCTGCGGCCTTGGCGCCGTCGGAGAACGAGGGCTGCTCCCAGCCGCTGCTGGGCAGACGCCTGTTGGACCAGTGGGCCACGTGGACAGTTCTCGACGGCGGCGACTGCGTGCGTCCACGCGTGGGCCGCGAGCCGCAGTCCGGCTGTTCCGTGTGCGCCGTCGACGAGCTGACCCTGACGTGCCTGCTGCGTTCAGAGGTCGTCGGGCAGGATGAGTCCTGCGCCGCGCTCGCCCGGCACGTGGTGCTGGGGCGGTCGGGGATGCGGCTGGCCTCGCAGCGACCGCGGTCGGCGGTGATGCTGGCCGGCTCAACCGGTACCGGCAAGACGCTGCTGGCGCGGACGCTGGTCAATGCGCTGCGTGAGCACGGTCAGTACGAGACCAGCCTCATCCGGGTGGACATGGGGGCGCTGACGTCGGGTCACCTGTCTGCCTCGCTGCTCGGTTCTCCGCCGGGGTACGTGGGTTCGGAGAACCGGGAGCAGTGGCTGACGTCGCGCATCGCGCGTACGCCGTCGGCGGTGCTGCTGCTTGATGAGGTGGACAAGGCGGATCCCGAGCTGCGTGACGCCCTGCTGCTGGAGCTGCTTGGGAACGGGACGGTCACCGACTATGCGGGCAGGACGGTTGACGCCACGGGCTTGGACGTCATCCTGACCGCGAACACGGGCGCGGGGGCGCTGACACGCGTCAGTACGGGTTTCGGTGAAGGGGGCGACCGGATGGAGACGGCGGAGGCCGAGGTCCGTCGTCTGCTGCCCCCGGAGGTGTTCAACCGGCTCGACGAGGTCATCTTCATGCACCCCTTCGACCGGGGTCGGATGATGATGGTTCTGGATCGGGTGCTGGAGCGCTTCGAGGACGTGAGTCGGGCGGAGGGCTTTCGCGTGACCGTGGAGGACAGTGTGCGCGACTGCCTGGTGACCGAGGCCCTGGCACAGCCCGACGGCGTGCGCAGGCTCCACCGGGAGGTGGAGCGGTGGCTGGTGGCGCCGCTTTTGGGCCGGGAGCCGGGACGCTACCGCGCAGTGATGTCGGCGGCAGAGCCTCAGGTCATCCCCGAGTAGTGCGCCCCGGTTCCCCATGCTCAGCACGGCGGAATCGGTATCGTGATGGCCTGTATCCCGCAGCAGGCCGGGACCGGCTCTCTCCGGCCGTGCGGCCATCAGAGAGAGGATTCGGCGATGGCTGATGACGGCTCCCGCGTTCCCGACAGCACGTCACGCGCCATCGCGTCGACGCTGTTTCAGGAGGCCGGAAAGGCGTTCCAGCGAGGCGAGTACGCCGCGGCCGCCGAGCGCTACGACGCCGCACGAGCCCTCTACGCCACCCTCCCAGACACCCAACACGACCAAGCCCGCTGCTTGTTCGGTGCAGGCTTCGCACTGATCCCCCTGGGTGAGTACGCCGCGGCCGCTGAGCGCTTCGACGTCGCCTTCGCCCTCTACGCCCCCCTTCCAGACACCCAACACGACCAGGCCCGCTGTCTCCACGGTGCGGGCCTGGCACTCAAGGCCGTGGGCGAGTACGCCGCCGCCGTCGAGCGCTACGACGTCGCCTTCGCCCTCTACACCACCATCCCCGGGACCGAAAGCGACCAGGCCGACTGCCTGTTCAACGCAGGCGCCGCACTGGGCAGCCTGGGCGAGTACGCCACCGCCACAAACCGCTTCGACGCCGCCTTCGCTCTCTACGTCACCCTCCCAGACACCCAACACGACCAGGCCGACTGCCAGCTCAATGCAGGCTTCGCACTGGTCGCCCTGGGCGAGTACGCCACGGCCATTGGGCGTTACGACGCCGCACGAGCCCTCTACGCCACCCTCCCAGACACCCAATACGACCAAGCCCGCTGTCTCCACGGTGCGGGCCTGGCACTCAAGGCCGTGGGCGAGTACACCACCGCCGCAGACCGCTTCGACGCTGCCTTCGCCCTCTACACCACCATCCCCGGGACCGAAAGCGACCAGGCCGACTGCCTGTTCAACGCAGGCGCCGCGCTGGGCAACCTGGGCGAGCACGCCGCCGCCACGAACCGCCACTACGCCGCCTTCGCCCTCTACGTCACCCTCCCAGACACCCAACACGACCAGGCCAAATGCCTGAACAACGCAGGCATCGCACTGCACGCCATCGGCGAGCACGCCACCGCTGCAGACCGCTTCGACGCCGCACGAGCTCTCTACACCACCCTCCCAGACACCCAACAAGCCCAGGCCCGCTGCCTGCTCGGTGCAGGCGCCGCGCTGGTCGCCCTGGGCGAGTACGCCGCCGCCGCTGAGCGCTGCGACGCCGCCTTCGCGCTCTACGCCACCCTCCCAGACACCCAACAAGCCCAGGCCCGCTGCCTCCACGGTGCGGGCCTGGCACTCAAGGCCGTGGGCGAGTACGCCGCCGCCGCAGACCGCTTCGACGCCGCCTTCGCCCTCTACACCACCATCCCCGGGACCGAAAGCGACCAGGCCGACTGCCTGAACAACGCCGGCAACGCGCTGCACGCCATCGGCGAGCACGCCACCGCCACGAACCGCCACTACGCCGCCTTCGCTCTCTACGCCACCCTCCCAGACACCCAACACGACCAGGCCCGCTGCCTCCACGGTGCGGGCCTGGCACTCAAGGCCGTGGGCGAGTACGCCGCCGCCGCAGACCGCTTCGACGCCGCCTTCGCCCTCTACACCACCATCCCGGGAACCGAAAGCGACCAGGCCGACTGCCTGCTCAATGCAGGCGCCGCGCTGGGCAGCCTGGGTGAGTACGCCACGGCCGTCGACCGCTTCGACGCCGCACACGCCCTCTACGCCACCCTCCCAGACACCCAACAAGCCCAGGCCCGCTGCCTCCACGGTGCGGGCCTGGCACTCAAGGCCGTGGGCGAGCACGCCACCGCCGCAGACCGCTTCGACGCCGCACACGCCCTCTACACCACCATCCCAGACACCCAACACGACCAAGCCCGCTGCCTCCACGGTGCGGGCCTGGCACTCAAGGCCGTGGGCGAGCACGCCACCGCAGTCGAGCGCTACGACGCCGCCTTCGCCCTGTACGCCACCCTTCCAGATACCCAACACGACCAGGCCCGCTGCCTGAACAACGCAGGCATTGCACTGCACGCCATCGGCGAGCACGCCACGGCCGTCGAGCGCTACGACGCCGCCTTCGCCCTGTACGCCACCCTTCCAGACGCCCAACACGACCAGGCCCGCTGCCTGAACAACGCAGGCATTGCACTGCACGCCATCGGCGAGCACGCCACCGCCACGAACCGTCACTACGCCGCCTTCGCCCTGTACGCCACCCTCCCAGACACCCAACACGACCAGGCCAAATGCCTGAACAACGCAGGCAACGCACTGCGGCACATGGGCGAGCATGCCACCGCCGTCGAGCGCTACGACGCCGCCTTCGCCCTGTACGCCACCCTTCCAGATACCCAACACGACCAGGCCAGCTGCCTGAACAACGCAGGCATCGCACTGCACGCCATCGGCGAGCACGCCACCGCCACGAACCGTCACTACGCCGCCTTCGCCCTGTACGCCACCCTCCCAGACACCCAACACGACCAGGCCAAATGCCTGAACAACGCAGGCATTGCACTGCACGCCATCGGCGAGCACGCCACGGCCGTCGAGCGCTACGACGCCGCCTTCGCCCTCTACGCCACCCTCCCAGACACCCAACACGACCAGGCCAAATGCCTGAACAACGCAGGCATTGCACTGCACGCCATCGGTGAGCACGCCACGGCCGTCGAGCGCTACGACGCTGCCTTCGCCCTCTACGCCACCATCCCAGATACCCAACAAGCCCAGGCCCGTTGTCTCCGCAGTGCAGGCCTCGCACTGCGGCACATGGGCGAGCACGCCACGGCCGTCGAGCGCTTCGACGCCGCACGAGCCCTCTACGCCACCCTCCCGGGAACCGAAGGTGACCAGGCCGACTGCCTGTTCAACGCAGGCGCCGCACTGGGCAGCCTGGGCGAGTACGCCACCGCCACAAACCGCTTCGACGCCGCCTTCGCTCTCTACGCCACCCTCCCAGACACCCAACACGACCAGGCCGACTGCCAGCTCAATGCAGGCTTCGCACTGGTCGCCCTGGGCGAGTACGCCACGGCCATTGGGCGTTACGACGCCGCACGAGCCCTCTACGCCACCCTCCCAGACACCCAACAAGAACAGGCCGACTGCCTCGACGCCATCGCCACCGCGCATTCTGCAGCGGGTCGCAGCACGGAAGCGTCCGACACACGCGCACAAGCCTCTTCCCTGAGAAGGACGTCAGAACGCGATGAGATCACCCGGGCGAAGAATATGCTCATGGCAATGGACGGGGCGGAATATCCAGCATCAACTGACGATCTTCGATGGGCGTTAGACGTGTTCCGCAAGAAACGCGGAACTAAAGCCCAACAGACCCTCTGCTTGATGTACCTCGCCGCCACAGCCTATGCTAACAACTCACCAGAAGAGGCACTATCATGGGTAGATCAACTCAGGACGACAGTAATTGAAAGCGGCAACGAAGAACTCGTCACCAAGAGCATCTATCTCCACGCATCAATGCTAAGCACAGAAGCCCGTTTTCGTGAGAACGAGCAGGAAGCAGCGGAACTCCTGGAAGAGAGCCTGCCCATGGCCATGGAGGCGGCGCTGCGGATGGACCAAGCCAGGTTCCGCCTTGCCAAGCCCAGCCAGCGGGAGACTTGGATCCGCAACCGAGCAGAAGACGTCATGAACCTCGCCATCGAGCTGGCAGCAGAGCTCAACCGCGCTGAGCTGGTGTCGGACCTCATCGCCACCTGGCGCACCGTGGGCGTTCTCGATCTCCAGATCAGCACCAGCTCCCCCGGGCCCGGCGACCTTGACGCCCGCACGCTCCTTACTTCTCATCTCCCACTGCTACCCGACGCGGCCCCTACCCTGCTTGCAGACGCCGGCCTGCCAGTACCCGGCAACGCCCCGCAGGCTGATGCCCCCGACGATTCCTCAGCCCTGGCCGCGGCGCCGCCCGTCGGATCCCAGACCGCGCTCTCCGGCACCGACCTACCCCGCCGCCCTGGCCCGCACCTGGTCATGCCCCACCACCGCACCGCCCTCGACACCTACAGCACCGTCCCATTGACCACCCTCAGCCCCGACCCCGAGCCCGTCCGCGCCACCTACCGCTGACAACACCCTCGGGGTGCGGGGTGAAGGTCCCGCCCCCGAGGATGGCTCTCTACCAGCGCTGCAGGCGGCTGGGCACTGGCTGTCCTCACTCAGCTCTCACTCATCGCCTCCGGGGCCCCGGCGGCTGTCACCCCGACGCGCAGCAGGGCAGCAATCACCTCAACAGTCTCCTCGATCACCTCGGCCATCGTGTTGTCGACGACCTCCCGGTAGTTCGGGCAGTGCGCTTCCAGCCAGACGGCTGAGGCAATCTCCCCGCTCTCCGGTTCATCGACGATGTCCGCGAACTCCTCGATCTCTGCGTCGGACAGTGCGGCGCACAGGCGCTTGCCCACCCGCAGCTCCAGCTCGCTGTAGACCCGCGCCACCAAGCCACGCGCGTCCTCCTCACCGAGCCGCCCGATCTCCTCCGGTGTCAGCGTCTTCGCCATCTCGGCGAACAGGGTCTCATGGAGCTTAATCAACCTAGCCTTCATTATGTCTCCTCGTGTCTCGTTCTTTGTTCCGCTGCGTGCGGCGCTGCGACGGGCTCACCTGCTGTGGACGGACGGTGGTGTCACGCGGGCTCGTCAGAGGAGGTCTTCCCCGTCTCCTCCTGCATCCGGGCGCGCTTCTCCAACCACTCCTCGAGGAAGGACTTACCGGGGCTACCGGACGACGACGTCGACGTCGACCTCTGGCGGTTCTTCCGGATCATGGCTTCCAGGTCGTCACCGGTGAGGGGGTGCACTGTCCCTAGAGCGGCCAGGCGCCGACGGAAGTCTGCCTCCGCCTGCTGGGCCCGGGCCTCGCCCGCCCCGGGGTCGCTCTGCTCGGCAGCCATCACGCGCTCGTTGTGGTCGACCCGCAGGGTGAAGGCCTGGGTCTGCCCGGCAGGAGTCGCCAACGTCGTGGCGGCACGCATATTGGGCAGGCGACTCAGGGAGCCGCCGGCCCAGGTGCCGATCCGCTCGGCCACCCGGGGCGCGTCCTGCAAGGAGGCGCGCAACGCGACGACGCTTGAGGCGTTGGCCTCCAGGGCCTCCGCCAGAGTCGGGCTGAGCTGGCCCATGTGCTGGTGGGCCAGCAGCAGGCTCATGCCGAACTTGCGCCCCTCGGCGAGCATCTCGGGCAACCCGCCGGCGGAGAACAGCTGCACCTCGTCCACGGCCACCAGGTGCGGCAGCTCCCAGTCGCGCCGCTCCCCCATGGCCATCGTGTGCTCCATCAGCCAGGTCATCCCGATGAAACGGGCCTGCTCAGCCCCGACCCGAGGCGCCGCCAGGTCGATCAGCAGCACGTCACCGCGGCGCATGACCTCGGAGATGTCGATCATCTCCATCCCCGAGCCCATGACGTTACGCATGAGACGGGACCGGACGAGCCGGTCGAACTTGGAGGTCACCCACGCCAGCAGGTCGCTGAACTCGTCGGAGGTGTTCTCCACGAGTTCCGAACGCAGCGCCCGGGCCAGGATGGGGTCCTTGGCGGAGACCGCGCCGGCTACCAGACGCACCCGTTCGCGATCGAGCAGGACCTCCGGGACCAGGCTAATAGTGGCGCGGTCGCCCAGGAGCAGGTGGAGGGCATCCATGACCTGCCGGAAGCAGCGCTCGAAACGCGGCCCGATGATACCCTTGCGGTGCGGGTCGTAGATCTCGTAGAACATCTCGATGATCTCGGCAGTCACGAGGTCGTGGGCTCGGCCCGAGAAGGGGTTCATGGGAACCGGATGGTCCAGGTCCCCGACCCGGACCACGTGCAGCCGGCGCCCCTGCGGCAGGACCAGCTCGCGCAGCAGCCGGTCAACCTGAGGGCCATGCGGGTCGATCACCGTGACCCCCATGCCCTGACGGACGCACTCGCCGATGACGGCGGCGGTGAAGGTCGTCTTGCCGGATCCTGACGCCCCAATGATGTGCATGTGCTGGGTGGTCTGGATCACCCCCATCGCGACTTCGACCTCCCGCCCGGCGGAGTCCAGGCCCGTTCCGAGACGGATCCCGTCCTCGGGAAACGCCTCGGCCAGCGGGACGTCAGGAACCGTGGAGGTGGAGCAGCGCAGACCGATCACCTCGGTGACCTCACCGGCCACCGGTACCCGCACCAGCCCCTGAGCCATACCGCGCGGCACCGCGTGCCCCTCAAGGAAGCCTTCGCTGCCGTGCCAGAGCCGGTGGCGCTCCTGGGGCGTGTCCACCGTCCTGAGCGCGATGTCACTGGCCAACCATCCCAGAGTGGCGGCCAGTCGCGCGGGAATGGAGCTGCCGTCGTCGACGCCCACCAGCACCCGCATCCGTACCGGCACTCCCAGGTAGCGCATGGTGCTCTCCATCGAGGCGCGACCCTCGGTGCGCAGGAGCATGTCCTCCAGCATGAGACGCTCGACCTCGCTGGCCGACGCCAGGTGCACGCGCACGCTGCCGCCGGTCGAACGCAGCACCCGCACCAGCGGGATACCGGAGGTCGTGAGCTGGTTGGGCCAGGTGGACAGGGAACGGCCCGCCGTCGGGTCACTGCTGCCGACGGTGCCGTCAAGGACCAGCAGCGGCGAGCCACCCGTGCGACCGAGCTCGGGCGAGGCAGAAGGCATGAAGCGGGGCCGGACGGCGGCCTCCGCCACCACCTCGCACAAGACCGCCGGGGCCGGGCACGACGGCGTGGCTGCAACGTCCTCCTTCCAGGAGTGGACTCCCTCCGAGCACCACCGAAGGTCCTCATCGAAAGTCGACCCGGCGCCGACGGCGTCAACACGGACCACAACCTCACCGTCGCGCTCAGCACTCAGAGTCAGGGTGACCACAGCCTGCGGCGGCTGCTCGGCGACAACGGCCAGCAGTCGTGCCGTGGCAAGGTCGGCGACGCGTTCGGGCGCCGTCTGGCGGGTCAGCTCCTCAAGAATGAAGGTCCGTCTCCTCAGCGTCTCCGGGATGGATCTGGCAACCTCATGGGTGTTCATCGTCGTCTCCTTGGGAGTGAAATGGGTTCTGTCACCCCTCGGGAGCGGTGCTGATTCACCCCGGTCCCAGCAGCAGCCGCCCCACACCCAACAGGACAGGAGGGGAAGATCTCCGGTTTCGATCCGGACAGAACGGGGCTGCTACTCTCTGCCCAGCGCCTGTTACCCAGAGCACAAGGAGCGCTCGCAATGTCCACCTTGTCGTCGCTCACTGACGAGTACGCCGACGATTCGCTGGTCTTCACCCCGGAAGACCAGGAACCGGACCTCGACGACTACGGTGACGAGCCCGACACCTCTGTCGACCGCGATACCTCAGGCGAGGAAGAGGACGACCCGTGGGACGACGAGATGCGTCATCTTCCCTCCCGACGCGCGCCCCGGTTGGAAATGTTCCTGTCGACACCCGCCTCCGCGGTCGTCAAAGACGCCTGGGCCACGGTGTCGGAACTGGACCCCGCACTGTTCGGGAGGTGGACGGAAAGGCCCGGGCGGCGGGGGCGCCAGCCCTCCACCCGCATGACCGGCGTCCCGGAGCAACGCTTCCGTGCAGTGGTGCTGCGTTGCGTGCTCAAAGGTCATCTGAACAACGTCGGCGCCGTCGTTGACCTCAAGTCCCTGACCAGGGACCAGCCGGACCTCGACTACACCTACCTCAACCACGGGGACGCTCGGACCGTCCGCGATCTCATCGTCGGCAACGGTGAGCAATTCCGAAAGGCCCTGCTCTGGGTCGAGCTCCTGGAGAACCGCTTCACCGCCGCCCCGCCGCGATGTCCCGATCTGACGACCAAGCAGGTTCGACGTCGGCAGTTCCTGCGCGTCGTCTGGGCCGAGCTCGCCGCACTCCCTGACCCCACCGTCCTGAACGCTCACTCGCCGCACGTCACGGACCTGCTGGACACGATCGTCGCCCACCTCAACACCCAGGTCAGAGCCGCCGACGCCCGCACGCTCCTGCAGAGCCAGCCCGTTCACGACCACGTCCTCGCCTCATTGAGCACATGGACGCCGATCCCCGAGGCCATCGAGGCCACCTCAACCGACGCGCTACGCCGCTGGGCGCGGCAGCTCGTGTTCGCCTCCGAGGCCCAGGCCTCCGCGTCGCTGGGCGCACTCGGCAACGGACTCCCAGAGGACCTGAGCCAGGCGGAGCTTACCGCCCAGCTCGTCAGCCTTGCACGCGCCCATCTCGTCCACCCGGAGGAGACCTCGGCTCTCCGCCGTCAGCCCGTCATCGACTCCGCAGCTCGCGGGAGGCAGGACCACCTCAGCGCAGCCCCGCTCAACCAGGCCCTGTACCAGCGCCTTCAACCCGCCTTCCGCAACGGCGCCCCCTTAGGCGTGACCTACCGGTCCCTCCCTAGACAGCTTGAGGCCGAGGGCCAGCGATGCGCCACCTGGATCGGGGTGGAGTCGCCCCTTGCCCGTCTGACACTCCTGCTCGGCTTCGAAGTGGTCCTGGGAATCATGACGATGCTGGCGGCGTGGTCATCTCTTTCCAGGGGGGTGCCCAAGGACTCGCTGTACCGACGCGTGGCCAACAGCGCCCGGCGTTTCGGCAGCCTAAGAATGGAAACCGCCCCCTCGCACGCCATCACCAGCCGCACGTCCAGGACCTACCAGAGCATCATCGCTGTCATGGAGACCGAGTACATGCGGCGTCTGTGGCGTGCAGTCCACCGGCGTGAGTTCACCGGCATCGGGGCGGCCCTCGACCTGCCCACGATCACCACGACGCTGACAGGCACCATGCTCACCATCACCAGCTGGGTGAACGCGTCCTACGAGGCCGAGCAACGGCGCGGCGTCGACGAGGCCATGAGGCTCGGGTCCCGCACGGAGGAACGCACCCGGCCGGTCGCGCACCCGGCGCAACCACTGGTGAGCTATCTGTCCGGTTACCTGCACGACGCCTCGCGCACGCCAGATCCCGTTGCTACCGAAGCAGCCATGGCCTTCGAGGCGTATCTCCAGGCGAGGCCCCCCGCCCACCGTAATCGTCGCACCAGCACACCGTCACAGTCACGAAGGACGAGTCACGCCGACCTTGCCAGACTGGCCATCGAGACCGCCTCCACGATCCGCTCATGCTGCGACGCCTCCGCCGACCTCGACAAGCGTCGCGGGCAGGCCACGTACGACGACATCCTCGACCTCATCCAAGGGATGTGATCCGTCTTGAAGAGTATGCGCCCTCCTGTCCTGAGCGCCCCCACCGGCGATCCCCTGGACACGGTCCACCTCATCCTTGAACAGGACGAGCTCGTCATCGCCCCGGCCGCGCTCGTACCCGAGGAGGAACTGCTGCGGCCAGTCCTGCCCGTGGACGGGGGCTGGCTGTGCGTGGAGCTGCGCACTCGGTCCGGATCCCGCGTCCACCCCGGATACATGGGCGGGGCCTTCGACACCGACGACGTCCCGCTGTGGGTCGAACTCGTCTACGGGCACGACGTCGTGGAGGCCGCACGCGAGCTGCTCGCCTCGCGCGCAGCGGGCCGGTCGCAGGACCGCGCCGTCGTCGAGACCCGGTGGCACTCCGAGCCGACGGCAACCACTCGCTGCCTTGCGCGTCTCACCCTGGGCATGTGGATCCGCCGCTACTGGCCGAGCCCCGTCGCTGTGCCGCTGCCCCAACCCGATCCGGCCCTGCTGGACCTGGAGCTGGCCTCCCTGTCCTTGCGCGGGCAGGTGCCGGGCTGCTTCGGCCTGGGCAGCATCACCAGCGCGGTCCTGGGGGACTCGGCCGCCATCGTGCCGACTCTGGCGCAGCACGTCATCGACGGCAGTGCCGCCACACACCTTCACCGGCGCCTCCGGGTGGTGCTGCGCGACCTGCTTGGCTGGCTGCTCGATCTCGGTAACCCGGATCAGGAGCCCGAGACCGAGGACTCACCACAGGCCCGTCTGGCACAGCTCCATAACGAGCTGGCAGACCCACATGGCCTGTTGAGCGGTGACGACGATGACGAGGACATGTGGGGCCTCGCCGCAGGGGCACGGCCCCGTCCCGCAGCCGAGCACGCCGCCAACCAGAAGACGAGGCACGACTCGGTGGACTGGGGGGTCAACGAGCAGGGGCTGCTGGACACGGACTCGAGCTCGGTCACCTGGGAGCACGACAACGGCTCATTGCGCGTATCGGTCCGGCTGAGCCCGCACCGGCGGCCCGACGACGCCCTGCCGCAGGTCTACGCACGCGCCTACCGCAGGGGCACCACCCTCCCCCTGCTCATCGACCTGGCTGTCGACGACGACGGCCGCCACCTCGTGGGGGCACGCGGCTGCGACCAGGGGGACATCGACTGCGTGGACATCGTCTCGGTGGAGCGACCCGAGCCAGCGCTTCGCGGCGCGGAGCGCCACGGCATGGTACGCGAGCAGGAGGAGGCGACCGCGTGGGCGAGGGACAGGCGCTCGTTGCTGTTCGCAGCCAGGCGGCACGAGCCGGACGGGGAGCTTCCCGACAACCCGGTCCCCGCGGACCTGGAGCTGGTCACCGGTGAGGCGTGGCTGGCTGAGCGGACAACGGTCGACGCCCTGTGCGAGCCCGCGGAGTACCGGCACGATGACGGAGGTTACTGACGATGGAGACCCTTGAGTTCATTCTGCACGGTGTCGACGCCCCGTCGGGCACCTACCTCGCCTGGGAGTCAGCGCAGTGCCCGCCCGCCTTCGCGGTCCTGGAACGCTCCCGGCTCGTCGAGGTCACCCAGGCCCTGGCCAGGGCACTGCCCGACTACATCGACGACGACGGTGCCGCCACCCCGTCCGAGTCCTTCGACGACGTCTTCCCCCCACTCGCGGTTCCGTCGAGGCGCTCCAGCGCTCGCATCGACCACCGGCCCTTGGAGGCCGGGCTCAGCGGCGAGGACACCAACCGGTTCCTGCGTGTGGCCCGAGGCCCGCTTCTGTCACCTGAGGCCGAGCTCAGGCTCATGAGCGACGTCGCTGAGGCCGTTCTGCCCGAGGGCTTCGTCCGCTCGGTGCTCGAAGCAGCCGAGGACGGGTCACGGCGCGTGCTCGTCGTGCTCAACACCCCGCCGTCGTGCGGGCAGGTCCCCTGGGAGCTGCTGCCGACGGGACGGCAGACCGCCGACGGGCACGCCGAACGGCTCCTGGATGTGGTCGATGTGGTGACGATGGGCGCGATCCTCTCGCGCGACGCCGACCCCACCGTCGCGCACCCGTTCTGGGAGAATGTCAAGGACGCCCCTGCGCTCTACCTCATCCAGCCCTGGAACCCTGCAACCAGCGGCCCAGGCGTCCTGTCCAGATCCTCGCTCAGGCAGTGGGACCAGCGCGTGAGCAACCGCGGATCGCTCGGGCTGGCGCCCGATCGCAGGCGGGAGCGTGCTGACCGCATCTGGTTGTCCTCGGTGCTTCGTCGTGACGATAGCGTGGCCGCGCCGGACAACAACCGGCCCTTGTCCCACCTGCTCTACGTGGGGCATATGACCGGAGACGGCATGAGCTCTCGGCTCCAGCTCGCCGACGACGCCGAGGTCTTCGGCCGGACGCCCCTCGACGCTGCCGGCTGCCGCTGGTTCTCCGCCGACGACCTCGTCCACGGCACGTGGAAGTGGAGCGAGTACGCGGCGCATCAGCAGTACCAGCACCGCGAGACCGGAGCCCGTATCGATATCGGCACCCGCTGGCCCACTGGCGTCGACGTCGCCCAGGAGGCAGACAGTGTCACCCCCTTCGACGCCCCGGAGGAGAAGCACGGTCTCATCCTGTGGCCGATGCCTCCGCGCGTCGGCCTGGTGGCCTGTCAGTCGGGCACCGAGCCGCGCCAGCTTGAGCCATTCGGGATGGTGACCGCGATTCTCGAGGCCGGTGCCGAGCTCGTCATGGCCACGCGGTGGACGATGCTCACGGACCGCTTCTTCCAGCAGGTCAGTCAGGACCCGACCGTCCGGCCGTTCTTCGACCTGTCAGTCGTGGTGGATGAGTGTCTGCAGGCCGCGAACCCGGTGCGAGAGATGAACGAGTGGAAGCGTGCGAGCCTCCGCCGGTGGCGGGAGCAGCCGACCACGGCGGGCTCGCCGTTGACCTGGGCGGGGCTCACCGCCTTCCGCGCCCCCGACCGCTCGGTCTCACATGCCGGTGCGGTCGACGTCGACGAGCGGGCTCACTGATCCCTGAGAACCGGTGCCCCACCGGATCACTAGGGGCGGACGGCGGCCCGCTGCCGTCCGCCCGGTTCTCGCGGCACAACCACGTGGTTGGGGCCGGGCTCACCGCCCGGCCCCAACCACCTTTCCCTGTCAGTTGTACTTGATGCCGCACACGGGGCAGCGCACGAATCGCTGCGGGTAGGCGATCTCAGCGCCGCAGCCCCGGCAGATGTACATGGCGTAGGCCAGCAGCCTGCTCATCACGACCCTCCTTCCTCACTCACTTGGTCTTAGAACACGCGGGAATCTGCGAGCAGCTGTGAGTTGAGTACTGGTTTGCTCGCGCCTCCTTGCACCATGCGCACTGGCAGTTGCAGGTGGCCATCGTTGACACCCCCTTCCTTCAGCTGGAGTTCCTCTGACACCTGTACTGACGGATGGCGGCGGTCGCGGCGCGATCCGCCCCATGGCGGATGGAGCGCTACCGCGCTCCAGGAGGGTGAGACACTCGTTCCCGGCCCGCCGTCCTCGGCGAGCCGCCTGCAGACGCACGTGCCCGAAGGAAGCGGGGGAGGCCGTCATGACACGCTCATCGACTGCGCAGGAAGCGCTCGCCCGCGCAACGGAACTATACGAGCGGGGGAACGAGAGCGTTGACTCCTTGAGATACTTTGAGGCCGTCACCTTCTTCCGACTGGCCCGTGACGCCTTCATGGAGGTGGAGCGTCCTCATTCGTCCATCGAGTACGCTCACTGCCTCGCCAACCTGGCCCTGAGCCTCGACGCACTCAATGAGCACGACGAGGCCCGTGACCTCTACGAGGCGTCGCTCACGGCCATCGGCCGCTACGAGCGTCACCACCCCACTGATCGTCTGCGCTGCCTGCGAGACCGAGTGGGCATCATGACAAACCTGGCCGGCATCCTCTGCAAGGAGAATCGTCTGGCCGAGGCGGAGGCTCTCTTCCGACAGGCCCTTGAGCAGCTCGAGGAGGTCCCCGACAGCGATCTTGATCGTGCTCGGACGGCGCTGCGTCTGTCCGAGGCTCTCGCGGACCAGGAGAACCTCGTCGAAGCAGAGCGCTTCTGCCGGGAGAGCCTGGCTGTCTTCATTCACGCCGAGGGTTGCGAGATCGACCTCGGACGAGCGCTGTCGAACCTCGGCGTCATCGAGATGGAGCAAGGCGATCTCCCCGCCTCGGTGGAGTCGTTTCGTCGCGCGCTGCACTACCTGGAGGGCGCTGACGGGTCCGGCCCCGACCATGCGTGCGCGCTGGTCAACCTCGGCAACGCACATCGAAAGTCTGGCAGGCTCTCGGACTCGGAGCTCGCCTACCGCGACGCACTGAGGATCTTCGACCAGACCGAGGGCGCAGGGTTCAATCGGGCCTACACCGTGCAGAACCTCGCCCTGACGACGATGGAGCAAGGACGGTGGGAGACGTCCGAGGAACTGTTCACCCAAGCGCTCCACGACTACGCCAAGCTAGGCATTCCCGCCGCAGAGCGTGCCCGAACGATGATGAACCTCGCCATGGTCCAGCGCCAGCAGGATCGTTCCTCGCAGGCCGAGACCCAGTGCCGGGAGGCACTGGATCTGCTCGACAAAGACGAAGGACCGCAGTCTCTCGTCGGTACCACGTGGCTCAACCTGGCTAACACCTTGAAGGATCAGGACCGGCTTGCCGACGCCGAGGAAGGCTATCGTCGAGCCCTCCAGGAGTTCGCGGCCGGTGAGGCAGGCCTCGACAATCAGGCGCTGACCGTGCTGAACCTAGCCGTCGTCATCGCAGACCAGGGGAGGTACCCCGAGGCCGCCGCCCTGTTCGCCCAGGCCCGCGGATGGTTCCACGAGTTGGGGATGCGATTTGAGACCGGAGTCGTCGACTACGAGGAGGCGCAGGCCTGTCTGCGCTTGTCTCATGGTGCTGATAACGCCCGTGAGCGCTCTGACCTGCTCCGGCGAGCCCAGGCGCTGTCGGTTGAGGCGGCGAGGGACGCAGAGCGTCGGCGTTTCCAGTTTCCGGACGAAGAAGGCAGAGTCCTGTGGATCAACCGAGTGGCACAGCCGTCCATGGACTTCGCGCTGCTGGTTGCCTCCGAGGCCGGCGACGCGGCACTCATCGGTGAGCTGGTGGCGACCTGGCGCATGGCCGGTACCGTGTCTGCCTCGCAAGAATCGTCCGATCCGGCACCGGCGGGCCGACCGTGGACCTACGGCGTCGAGACCCTCCAGCTCTCCGAGGCCGGATCCTCACTCCTACCGGAGAGCCTGGCCGCGGGAACGCTGAGCCACGCCGATTTGTCAGCACGGATTCGGCGTTCGGCCGGGCCGCGGCTGTCGCTTCCCTTCCGCAGCCGCATCGCCCTGGGCGACTACTCCGCCTCCGACGACGATCCCGACACTCACCCGCACACCGTCCGCCCAGTCAGCCGCTACCGGTGAAGCGGACGAGGCGCGGCGGTGGGGTACGGTGAGTCGTCCCACCGGGCTCCACCGCGGCGTCCTGGTTCAGCTTGCCTCGATGATCACGACCCTGTTGGCACGGGCGGCCGCCTCGATCAGGGTACCGGTTTCGTCGACGTCGTTGACGCGCCCAGGGCACTGCGCCCCCTTGCCCTGCACGGTGACCGAGGCGGCGGGAACGCCGTTGGCGACGAGCAGGTCAGCCACCGCCTGAGCCCGGTCGGTACTCAGAGTCTGGCGCCCCTCAGGTGTACCCGCCATCGCCGTGCAACCGGTGACGACCGTACGGGTAAGCCTGGAGGCCGCGATCTGGCCTGCCACGGATGCCACCGTGGTCTGCGCCGCCGCAGGGTCCAGGAACGTTGCCGCGTCGGCGACGAAGGGGAGCACTGACTCAGGCAGGCTCACCGTCAGACCGCCGAGCGACGTCGGGGATGGGTCCACGGGGGTGACATCCGGCAGGTCGGCGGGAGCATTCGTCGTCGCCATTCCCCGGGGCACGATGTCCAGGGTCCCACCGGCGCTTTCGACCACCGTCTGCCAAATGCCTTCCAGACGGGACTGGGCGGCCTCATCCAGCCTCCCCTGGAGCGAGGCGGTCTCGCCCATTCCGTACCAGCGCAGGGTCACCCCCGTGAGGTCGGGCAGCATCCGCGCGCTCGCCATGGCGCTGACACTGGCCGCGACGTCGGCGTCGGTGGACAGCAGGCCCGTCTGGGGAAAGGAGGCTGAGCCGACCGTCGGCAGTCCGTTATCGATGACGATAATGGTCGGGTGGTCGCTGCCTCGGACCTCGTCGGCGGCGTCAGCGATCCCGGCAAGCACGTCCGCCTCCGGGGACTCGGCCACCGAGGACGCCAGGTGCTCGCGGATACTCTTGGCGAGGGCCACACGGTCCTGCTTGGTCACCTGAGGGTTCGAGGTGCGCACCTTCAGCGAGAGCTGCCCGACGGTGGTGGGCTCGCCGTCGGTGGAGTGGAAGGTCACCACGCCGTTCGTCCCGACGGCATCGAGAATCTCGCCATCCAGCGGCGAGGGCTTCCAGACGTCCAAGGCGGGTTGGTTCGCCCGGGTGGAGTAGACGAACGCGATGCGCTCCCGGGGGTTGGAGGCCATCGAGGAACCGCCGACGTCGCAGGCGGTCAGCGTGGTGCCGCCCAGAACGAGGGCAAGGACGATGGAACAGTACGTGATCAGGCGCCGTGCGCCACGATGGTGTCTCATGCCACTTCTGACGGACGAGGGTCTGTGGGGACCCGCGAGGGGCGGTGACGCGAGTCCACTCGAGAGATCCACCTCATGACCGTGCCTACAGCGAAGCCACGCGCTCACTCAGGCCTGTCATACGCCACTCAGCTGGCCCTACCGCGCACGACACTCCCCCATCCGTCCGAAAGACCATGGACAGCACGCATTCCCCCTCTGTCACTCCCCAGCACCGCACCCGGCTCGGCCTGAGCACACCGAGTGACCGTCCTGGACATGCACCGGACCCCAAGCAGGCAGAGCGCCAGGGCCGGCGTGACCACCGGACGGTCGTCCGCGACGACGGAACCACCCCCTGGATCTCAGCAGAGGTCAACCGTACCAACGCGGCCATCCAGCTCGTCTCGGAGGAGCTGCACGACAGCGTCGCCGATGTCGACGCATCTATCGCCGTTGACGTCGAGCGCATCCGCTCCCTGGGGCACCCGACGTCGTCCATCCCACCCCCACCCACGACGGCAGGCACTCCGTTGGAGACCTACCGCATCCTGCAGGCCCAGCGGGCAGCGGCGGCCCGCGCCCAGGCCGACGCCGCCGATCTACGGGCCGCACGAGAGCGCCTGTCCTCATCCCTGGAGACCCGCCGCTTTCTCCATGACCAGGCCCGAGACCTCGTCCGAGAGCTGGCCGCCATCAGCTCCAGCCGTATCGCGGCATACCGCCGGGGCCTGGAGCGCGGCCCCTGGTGGACCCGGTTCGTCGGGGCGCGACGGGTTATCGGCGCGCCGATCCCCGTCTGCCAGCCCACGGTCCACTGGTACGAGAACGACCTGCCCTTCCTGCACACCCACATCACCGACGACGTCGATGTCATCGCCTGGCGGTGGTCCCCGTTCCGAGACCCCACTCTGGACCCGGCGACCGGGCACTGACCATCAGCCTACGTGATCCACTGAGGAGACAACGATGAAGTACTTCTTCCCTGCACTGACGGGTATGAACCGCCGAACGCTCGTTGAGAGCGACCTGACTGCACACTCCGATGACGCCAGTGCTCTGACGGCACAGGTACCGACCACGCCGGCCAACCACGCCACCTTCCTGGCCATCGCCGAACAGCAGGCCATCGCCGACGCCAACAGCCCGATCCATGACGCCGACTCCCTGAGTACTGGCACACGACAGCTGGAGTACCTCAAGCGGCTCGCGAGCTGGGGGCAGGTCAAGGTCTCCGAAGCCAGGATTCGCGCGAATGAGGACTGCCTCAACCAACTGAGCATGATCGGAGCCCTCAAGGCTACCTTGCGCCAGCAGCAGGAGGCCGAGAAGCGCACCGCCCGAGCGAAGGCTGAGGCTGATGAGGCAAGAGCCGCCTGCATCGCCAGCATCGGCTCTTCCGCCACCGCCAGGGTCGAGAAGAAAAGTTACGTCTTGCGGCACTTCGGGCTGCTGAGCGCCGTCGTCGTCGCCTTCGGCGGCGAGATCCTGTTCAACTACATGGGCCTGAGCTTCTTGGGGCTCGGGGTCGTGGAAACCTACATCATCGCCGGCGCCCTGGCCATCATCCTGTTCGCCGCCGCGCGGCAGGTCGCCTGCTCGTTCCAGGACCGGCACCCGGCGAAGTGGCTGGCGCTGGGAAGCTTCCTCGTCGTGCTGGTGTGCGTCTCGGTCATGCTCACCGCGCTACGGGATGCCGCCATCACCCAAGCGGCTTCAGACCTTTCAGGGCTCGGGCCTTCGGACGCAGGCGCTGCGACGACGGGCAAATTTCTCAAAGTAGCGACCACCGCAGGGCTCACGACCATGCAGATCGCCTTTCCTCTGACCATCGCCTTCATCGAGCTCCTCGACACACCCGAGGCCAAGGTGTACCACCAAGCCCTGCGAAAGGTCGAGACGCTGACGACAAAGGAGAACCGCCTCAAGCAGAAGTATCCTGACCTCCCCGAGAGGATCGAGGCCGCCGAGATACGCTCCAAAGCGGTGGATGAGCGAATCCAGAACGAGATCGAGCTCATCGGACATGCCGTGGCAGACGCCCAGAACGTCTACATCACGACCTTCATCCACACAGTAGGAAGTCCCGAGGTCACGACCGCCATGGACATCCGTCTGGACGCCATCGAGCAGCAAGTCTCCCCCGACCAGGAGGGCTGAGCGATGCGGTGGACCACGTGGACTTGGATCCCCAGAAGGAACAGGTCGTCCGAGCGGTGCCCGTACTGTGAGAACAAGCTCGTGCCGTGTCCGTCATGCCAGGGCAGCTGGCGCACCGGCTGCCACCAGTGCGGTGCTGGCGTCGTGTGCCCTGAGCACCGAGCCTTCTGGCTGGTGTAGAGCCGAGACAGCGACCACCCGGGCAAACCGCCCGACGAGTCGCCCACTTGGACTGCTGGGTGTTTTTCGGACACTGCTTGAGGCTTATTCACAGCATCCGTTGAAGGTGCTGTGACCCGCGAAGATGCTGGCGTCGGCTGACTCTGTGAATAAGTCTCACTCAGCCCAGCGGCATACTCCACGACGATGGCTCGTTTTCTTATAGAGCTTTTGTCTGGCGAAAAGAATTCGCCCACAAGAACGAGCCATCACCCCTGCGTAACACACCCACCCAAACCCCAACACCCTCCCCTGAATAACCTTCTGGGTCTGCACGAACTGAGGTGAGGCCTGAATAAACGACGGTGGGCGACCCCGAAGTGCTCGGGATCGCCCACCGTCATCAGCTGTGGTTGCGGCTGCGCCGCTCCTCAGTCCGACTCAGCGCACGGGCTTGCGGACCTCGGCGGAGAGGAACCAGGCCTGCTGCTCGAGCTTGCCGATGAGGTCCTCCACGATGCCGGAGGAGGTGGGGTCCTCGGAGTCGACGTCCTCGTCCACGCCGCGCAGGGTGGCGACGACGGCCTCGATGGCGGAGACGATGTAGGCGACGCCCTCGCTCGTGAGGATCTCGCCCTCGGGGGCAGCCGGGAGGGTGGTGGCGGCGGAGACGGTGGCCGGGCGGCCGTCGGGGACGGCGTTGATGGCGCGCATGCGCTCGGCGACCTCGTCGGAGCCGGCGCGAGCGATGTCGACGACCTCGTCAAGGTTGAGGTGGACGTCGCGGAAGTTCGGGCCAACGATGTTCCAGTGGATCTGCTTGCCGACCAGCTCGAGGGCGATGAGGTCGGTCAGGACGCGCTGGAGGTTGTCGCTCAGGGCGGCGGAGGCGGTGAAGGAGAGGTTGATGGACGGTGTTGTCATGGTGTCTGCGTTCATGGCCATCACTTTACTACGTCGCGAGTCTCCGTGGGTGTTACTTATGATTCACAGGCAAGCCATACCTCACCCGAAACCAAGGCTCACCTGCCCCGACGGGCTTCTCTGGCGATCCACTCAGCCGACCTTGCAGGTGTTCGGCTCGCCGGTCTCCTCCTCCTCGGAGGCGAGCCAGTGCCCGCCGCTGCCGGGCACCATGGTGTTCTTCGCCGGGATTCGCGCCTTGTTGGAAGGGTCGGTGACATCCGCGCCCTGTGCGTCGACGTACGTCACCTGCGTCAGGTCCACGCAGTAGGTGACGGTGGCGCTCTGGCCGTCCGCGCTCATGGCGACCTCGGAGATCGCGACCTTGACGGGGGTCTTGGCCTTCTGCCCCGTATTCTGCAAGGTGGAGGCGTCGTTGATGAGCTGCTGCTGGAGGTTGCCGGTGGTAACGGTGGGGACCTTGCTGGTGTCCTGTCCGCCGCCGACCCACAGCTTCCAGGACATTTGGTCGTAGGCCACGAAGTCCTGGAGGATCACGACCCGCTTGGCGTCGAGGCCGGCGGGGATCGCGGTGACGGTGTACCCGAGCTGGGTATCGGACAGGGAGGCCGCGGTGACGGTGCCGGCGGTGCTCGACGCCGTGACGGCGGCTGAGGAGGCCGACGTCGGCTTCCCCGCGGAGACGGCTCTGCTGGCAGGCGCCTTAGCATCGGGCTTGGAGTCCTTAGAGGAGCAGCCGGTCAGGGCCAGTGAGCCGGCGAGCAGCAGGCAGCCCAGTGCGGCGGCTCGACGACGGCCCACGGCTCGACTCGCGGGGCGGTTCTCGGCATGTGCCACGGGGGCTCCTGACTGTCGGCCGGAATCAACCCGGCGGAAACCAACCCGTTGACACTACCGCGAAGGTCACGAACATGTCTCGACCTTCGTCGCCCTCCTTGCTACACCCCTGTTCTGGCGAGGGTACGTGATGCCAACAGTCCTCAGAAGGAGGAACCAGGCCTGCTGCGCAGGCTTGCCGGTCAGGCCATCCAGGATGATGGCCGATGTCAAGGGCTCGTCATCGACAGGGACACCCTGCGCACTGGGGGACAGGTTTTCCGTCCCCCGACGCACAAACAGCCCCTGCCTGGAACGGAGTGCCCCCAGCCACGGTGAAGTGTCCCAGACAGCGTCGAAGATCCCCGTGAGGAAGCGAGCCGCCCGAGGTCTCCCCGCCCACCGCGACGAGACCGGACCAACCTGACCAACAGCCCGGGACACCAGGCCCGGGCAGTCACGGTCACCTTCGCGGTCACCTTGGCAACAGCTGGAGTCTCACCAATGGCCCACACCCCGCCACCCGCACCCCAACACAGGTCGCCAACGTCATGACCTCATACATCTAGGCAACGACCACTCACCACAGGATCGTCACACCGGACAGTTCCTCGAAGGCCGGATCGCGCGTCACCAACGCAAGCGACTCGTACATCGCTTGCGCCGCCAGCATCCGATCAAAGGGATCGCGATGCGACCACTCAAGCTGCCCGCTCAAGCGCGCGTGCGACCACTCGATGGGCAAGAACTCCGCTCCGAGCCGTCGCACGTGCCCCTCGAGAGCATCCAGCCACGGCCCCGCTCCAGGCAGTTTCCCAATGCGGTTCTTGGTATGCAGCTCCCATGCACTGGCGGCGGAGACCACCACGAGATTCCCTCGGTCTCGCAGCACCTCGACAGCCCTCCCGCCCAGACGCGAGGGCTCATTGATCGCCCACATGAGCGCGTGCGTATCGAGTAGGTAGCCCTTCATGCACCCTCCCAGGCACTCAGCTCCTCCTCCGGCAGCTCGTCGAAGAACGTGTCCGGCAGCTGGTATCCGCCGAAGCCCAGCTCCCGCTCGCCCTCGACTGGAACCAAGCGCGCCACTGTCTGACGCCCTCGGGCGATGTTGATGGTCGTCCCCTGCTCGACCTCCACCAACAGCGCCGACAAATGCGTCTTCGCCTCCTGAACCTTCACCGTCTTCATGCATTGATGGTCCCAGGAGAAAGCGACCTGGTCAACCAGGTTGGTCAGGTTGCGCCGCCGCCCACCCTCATGGTCGGGGACATTCCCCTCCGGCCAGAGACCAGTCACGCGTTGGGGGACAGGAATCCTGTCCCCCAACGCGCAGGATGTCCCCGTCAGTACGCGGGCGTGCTGACGGGGAATGACTGCTTTAGATGCCGTGGCCAGCTCAGTTCTGGCGGGGGTTCTTTCCGTTGGTGGTCAGGGTCTGGACCTCGGCGACGGGGAGGTTGACGGTACTGGTGGTGGTGATGGCCGGCAGGGTGCCGCTACTCCCATCACTACCGGAGTAGGAGGCCGAGTAGGCGACCTTGATCGTCAACGGCGTGGCACCACCCAGGTGGGCCGAGCTGCGGTTGAAGGAGATCGTGCAGGGACTCGACCCCTCAGGCATGCCGGAGTGCCAGGCGATACCGAAGCCGGTGCAGGAGGCCTTCCCATCGGGGGCCGACAGCTGCAGACCAGAAGACCCAGCAGTGACAGTCACAGAGGTACTCCCCGCCGTCGCGGTCGCCTTGACACTCGTTGGAGTCTCACCAGTAGCCCACACCCAGGTATCCATCCCCACCAGCGTCGCACCCTGGGAGCCGACCTTCGGATTCGTCTGAACCGTCGGAGCAGGAATCTTCACCACCTTCCACGCGGCCCGGGCGAGTCGACCTGCCGAGATACGAGGAGCCGGTGGGCCGGCGCCGGGCTCGACCCAGATGAACTCGTCAGGATTACTCGCGTAGAACTCACGGATCTCCTGGGCGTGCTCGGCCTTCTCCTCCTGGGAGACAGAGGAGCCGCCAAGAGAGGGGGCCAGGTACAACATCTTGCACGAGCGCACGTACCAACTCCCCCCCGCTGTCGTTCTTGTGCTTCTCATAGTCCGGAAGACCCCGACCGGTATAGGGAGTCATTGCTAAGTCTCCGGTGAAGCCGTGGGCATTGGCCCCACCCTTAGCCGCAAGCTCGGCCGGGCTCATGAAGTGAACATACTTGCAGACAGGGTCCACCGTCACCGCCTCCGAGGACGAGGTCGTGACACCCCCACCATCACCTCCCGACCCCGCAGTCACATACTCCACGCTCACAGACGCAGTGATCTCACCACCACCATCACCCGACGCCGACGCACCCCCTCCGACAGTAGCTTCATCAGCCCTTACACCAGGAACACACAGAACGCCGAAAAGCATTCCCAGACCAACAAGCAGTACAGGTAACTTCACTCGAGTCAATCGCATTGTTTCACCGACCTCGCCTACTCAACGGAACACTCTCCATCCTGTCCGCGCTGCCCCTCAGTGGCCAGCCAGGTCTTACCGTCAGGATTGGTCATCCTGGTACTTGACGGCACTTGAATTTTATGCTCAGGCTTAGTCACGTCATTTCCATTGCTGTCGATCATCTTCATTTGTTTCTGATCGACACACATTGTCACTTGTGCTACAGTCTTGTTGTCATACACGACAACTTCAGATATAGACACTCTTACTGGCGGTTGGGCATGCTGACCCTCCCCCGCCATTTTAGATGCATTATTGATGACACGTTGCAACGTCAGCCCTGTAGCAACTTTGTCGATTCCTGTTGTGTCTTTTCCTCCGCCGAACCAGATTCGCCAGGTTACTTTGTCGTAGGCGATGAAGTCCTGAAGGACCTTGGTCTGGGTGGCGTCCAGGTCTTTGGGGATGGAGACCACGGTGTAGCCCAGGTCGGGGTCGGACAGGGACTCAGCAGTCACCGCACCGGCACTGGCACTGGCAGCGCCGCTCGCACCAGCCGACGCCCCACCCGAGGCAGACGCAGGCGCCGTCGAACCATTGCTGGCGCCCGCAGTGTTGAGGGGCGGGATCGTGCCTCCGCCTTTCGGGCTACTTGACGAGCAGCCAGCCAGGGCCAGCGAGGCAGCCAGCGCGCCGACTCCCAGCGCGCTGGCTATACGACAGCGACCAGACAGGCGAGCAAGGGAACGAGCCATGAGGGAACACCTCCAGGATCGGGCCGAGCACAATCTCCCGGCACAGCAGCAACCCCATGACTCTACCCGCCACATCACAACAACGTCACGGACTACGGCGCCTCCGGCAGCCTCCACCAGCACGAGCAGACTCACCCGATCACGTCGCTGCAAGATTCCGCAGCGACGCCCCGCAGCGGTGCGAGCACAGAGCTCACACGCCCGAGAGTGCACCACAGTATGGCCCCCACGTCACTGGGTAGGCCTGTCACCCTCACCCGCAGATCCAGGCAGTCCGGGTTAGTGGGCTGCCGCTCCTACAGCTGGGCCGACGGTGTCCAGAGGTCGTCCAGGTACATGACAGCGCGCCGCCCCTGCGGTGGGGCGGCGGGCGGATAGTCGGAGGGAGACTGGGTTCAGCTCGCGGCGGCCATGTCGATGGTCAGGCGCAGGTTCAGTGCGTGGGCGATACGCCAGAGAGTCGAGACGGAAGGAACCCGCCCACCGTTCTCGACGGCGGAGATGACTGACTGCTGGGTTCCCATGCGCCTAGCCAACTCGGCCTGGGTCAGCCCTGCACGTGTACGTGCGGCGTAGACGAGCTCAGCGAGCTGCAAGCGGGCCTCTTCCTCAGCCTCAGCGACATCGAATCGGGCACGCTCATCCGGGGTCATAGCAGCCAGAGCCTCGGCCTCAGCCTGCCGGAACGGTGTGGTCCTCATGATTACTTCCTCCTCTTTCGGACGTCCTTGGTCGCTGCCTGAGCGAATTGATAGGCCGCCTGGGCCCGCCGGGCTCGCAGGATCTCCCGCCGCTCGCTCTGGCGCTGCTTGCGGAAGGTGGTCAGCGTGATGGCCTTCCGTTCGGGTTCGAGAACGTACGTGATCCGTCTCGCCACCCCCTCGCAGGTGAACCGCAGTTCGCGCAGGCCTCCGCCCAGCTGTTTCGACAACGGCATTCCGAGCATGTACCCGGCATCCTCCAGCCGAGCCAGCACGCGACGGGTCGCCGCCTTCCCCTCGGGGGTCAGGCCCTGATACCAGGTCAGAACCTCGTCGGAGAATTCAACCGTCCATCGCACAGACCCAGTATGTCATTCACGTGATATCGCGACAAGACGATACTCTCGTTCTTACTGTGCCTGTGGCACGGTCAAGTCGTTTGTCCCACCTCAGTTTTGGCGGGGGTTGGTGTGGTTGGTGGTCAAGGTCTGGACCTCGGCGACGGGGAGGTTGACGGTACTGGTGGTGGTGATGGCCGGCAGGGTACCGCTACTCCCATCACTACCGGAGTAGGAGGCCGAGTAGGCGACCTTGATCGTCAGCGGCGTGCTGCCACCCAGGTGAGCGCTGGACCGGTTGAAGGAAATGGTGCAGGGGCTGGAGCCCTCAGGCATGCCGGAGTGCCAGGCGATACCGAAGCCGGTGCAGGACGCCTTCCCATCGGGGGCCGACAGCTGCAGACCAGAAGACCCAGCAGTGACAGTCACCGACGTCGCCCCGGCCGTCGCGGTCGCCTTGACACTCGTTGGAGTCTCACCAGTAGCCCACACCCAGGTATCCATCCCCACCAGCGTCGCACCCTGGGAACCAACCTTCGGATTCGTCTGAACCGTCGGAGCAGGAATCTTCACCACTTTCCATGCGGCCCGGGCGAGTCGACCTGCCGAGATACGAGGAGCCGGCGGGCTCGCACCGGGATCAACCCAGATGATCTCATCAGGATTATTCGCGTAGAACTCACTGATCTCCCGGGCATCCTCAGCCCTCTCCTCCTCAGACACACGAGAACCACCAAGAGCAGGGGCCAGGTACAACATCTTGCAAGACCACACGTACCAGCTCCCCCCACTGTCGTTCTTGTGCTCCTCATAACCGGGATATAGTTTACTCATGTCACTATCGCTTGGCTCTTGCTTATTGGACCCCTTCATCATTCCTTTCAATTCCGCGGGACTCACGAAAGGAACGTAACGACAGATGGGATTTACAGAAACCGACTCAGATGACGAGGACGTAACACCTCCACCATCACCACCCGACCCCGCAGTCACATACTCCACGGTCACAGACGCAGTGATTTCACCACCACCATCACCCGACGCCGAGACATCCCCACCAGCAGTAGTAGTCTCTTTTGCTTCGGCACCAACGGGCTGCAGGACGCCAGCAGCAATACCCAATGCGGCGAACGTGACGAGCAAATTCCTTCTTAATGCTCGCGTCTTCCCCATCTCGCCCACCTCCTAATCGACTGAGCACTCCCCGTCCTGCCCCTGCTGCTCTTCAGTGGCTAGCCAGCCGTTATTGCCGGGATGCACCATCCTTGTCGCTAACGGCACCTGGCCTCTGTCTGCTTGAGTTGTCACATCATTACCCTTATCATCAAGCATTGACATTTTTCTTTGATCAACGCATATCGTCACCTGCGCCGACACCCCACCGCCATCCACATAAACATCTGACACGGAGACTCGCACGGGTGGCTGCGCGCGCCGACCATCGGCCTTCATCTTGGCCGCATTGTTGATAACGTGCTGCAACGTTGACCCAGTGGCAACTTTGTCGATTCCTGTTGTGTCTTTTCCTCCGCCGAACCAGATTCGCCAGGTGGCCTTGTCGTAGGCGATGAAGTCCTGAAGGACCTTGGTCTGGGTGGCGTCCAGGCCGTCGGGGATGGACACCACGGTGTAGCCCAGCTCGGGGTCGGACAGGGACTCAGCAGTCACCGCACCGGTGCTGGCAGCACCGCTCGCACCAGCCGACGCAGCAGACGTCGCCGCCGGTGACGCCGTCGAACTACCACTGGTTCCCCCAGTGTTGAGAGGCGGGATCGTGCCTCCGCTTCTCGGGCTGCTCGACGAGCAACCAGCCAGAGCGAGTGAGCCTGCGAGCAGGCCCACTCCCAGGACGCTGGCAACACGACAGCGACCGGACAGGCCGACAAGGGAACGAGCCATGAGGGAACACCTCCACGATCGGGCCGAGCACTGTCTCCCGGCGCAGCAGGAACTCCTTGACTCTACCCGCCAGATCACAACAATGTCACAGCTCCGGGAGAAGTCGCGGCATCATCTATGGCACCCCTAAAGCGAAGGTGGTGCATCGGCAGTCAGTACAAGTCCTCGTCCGAAACGACGCCAGCGAAGACCTTTTGTCGCCGTTGAGGAATGTCCCCGCCAGTGCGTGGGTGCACTGACGGGGACTGGCTGCTTTCGATGCCGTTGCCGGTTCAGTTCTGGCGGGGGTTCTTTCCGTTGGTGGTCAGGGTCTGGACCTCGGCGACGGGGAGGTTGACGGTGCTGGTGGTGGTGATGGCGGGCAGGGTGCCGGTGTTGCCGTCGGTGGCGGTGTAGGAGGCTGAGTAGGCGACCTTGATGGTCAGTGGTGTGGTACCACCCAGGTGGGCTGAGCTGCGGTTGAAGGAAATGGTGCAGGGGCTGGATCCCTCGGGCATGCCGGAGTGCCAGGCGATACCGAAGCCGGTGCAGGAGGCCTTCCCATCGGGTGCTGACAGCTGCAGACCAGACGACCCGGCGGTGATGGTGGCGGTGGTGCTGCCGGCGGTGGCCTTGGCGGTCACGCTGGTCGGCGTGTTGCCGGTGGCCCACACCCAGGTGTCCATCCCCACCAGGGTCGCCCCCTGGGGGCCGACCTTCGGGTTGGTCTCCACCGTCGGGGCGGGGATCTTCACAGCCTCCCAGGCGACCTTCGCCAGGCGGGTCCCCGAGATATACGGCCTGGGGGCCTGCTGACCGGCCGGGACCCAGATGTTCTGATCAGGGTTGGCCTCATAGAAGGCCTTACGCTCTTTCTCGAGGTCCTCCTTGAAGGTCGGGTTGGTCCCAGGACTCAACCGAGACGCGTCACAGTAGCGCCCGTACCAGCGGCCCTGGGTGTCGTCCTTGTGGGACTCATAGTCAGGGTAGTTCTTGTCGATCCGCTGTGTGGCCTCGTCATGATCCTTTTGAACCCTTTTCTTATATTGCCCGGGAGCCTTCTTCACGTCGGAGTCGAGCTGCTCCTTCACCCTCCCAATACCTTGGGCGGCCTCAGCTCCCGTGTCGCCGGGCTTGTAGAAGCACACCGGCGCCACAGTCACCTCCGTGCTGGACGACGACGAGGACGTCACCCCACCACCGTCACCCCCACCAGAACCGGCCGTCGTCACACTCGACTCCACCGAGATAGTCACCACACCACCACCATCCGCAGTCCCCTCAGCAGAACCAGACACATCAGAAGAGGCATTATTATTCCCGCTTGTAAATGCACTCGGGCTAGGTGCACTGAAAGCCACGAGAAGCAAGCCAACAAACGTGACTCCCATAGATTTTCTGCGCAACATACGAACCCTCTTCGTCACTTCCCAGTTTCGGCGGTGCACTCATTCATGGACAACACCGTCTCGCTTTGCGTAATCCACACGCCATCATCGCGTGGAACCATGCGCACCAATAACGCCACCCGATTCTGCGTCGACTTCTGGGTTACGTCATTTCCTTGGAAGTCTGTAGCCTTCATCTGCGTCCGATCGGAACATACTGTTACGTCAGCGCTCTTCGCGTCCTCCGAGAGATCAATGCCTCCGACGCCAATAATCACGGGAGGGACATCATAGGCAGTCATTATTTCGTAGCTTTTCTGAATGTCTTCATGGGTTGATCCGGTTGACCGGTTCAGGGCTTCGCCCAGTCCTTCCCGTGTGAACCAGACTCGCCAGGTGGCTTTGTCGTAGGCGATGTAGTCCTGGAGGACCTTGGTCTTGGTGGCGTCGAGGCCTTGGGGGATGGACACGACGGTGTAGCCCAGGTCGGGATCGGACAGGGACTCAGCACTCACCGCACCAGCATTGGCCGCACCACTTGCACCAGTTGACGCCCCGCCCGAGGCAGACGCAGGCGCCGTCGAACCGCTGCTGGCGCCCGCGGTGTTGAGGGGTGGGATCGTGCCTCCGCCTTTCGGGCTGCTCGATGAGCACCCCGCCAGCGCCAGCGAGGCAGCCAGCGCGCCAGCACCCAGTGCGCTTGCGACACGGCAGCGACCAGACAAACGAGCAAGCGAACGAGTCATGAGGGAGCACCTCCACGATCGGGCCGCGCACTGTCTCCCGGCGCAGCAGCAACCCCATGACTCTACCCGCAAGATCACAGCCAAGTCACGGCAGCCCGACGAAGGCCACACCGGCAACATACATGTGACAGCCCCAACCAGCGCAAGCACACCGCCTGCGCCAACCGGAGACAGACGGTCGCGGGCAGATACTACCGTCATCGCTATAGAGACGTCATCCAGCAGCCTAACGGCATTCCGGTTACAAGGCCGAGGGCGCAAGTCGCTTGTATGGATCTTGGGTTGCGCAATTGGCATCCCGTGCGCTTCATACGCGCTAGTGCGGTCGCCTCACGGCACCACAATCTGCGGTAGTCAAAACCTCTTTCCGAATCAACAAGCATCGCCAGACAGCCAGGCTGGTCGTCTCCCTCCCCAAAACACCATCCATCCCTGGCTGTGGATGAAAATGCGTCCTGATCGCAGTCCGTCATGGCCGGCAATACACGAGCACCGATAACAAATTATGAGATATCGGCCGCTCCGTCTGCCGAGGGAGAGGGAGTCTTTAGGAACTGAGGTCGATATTCTTCCATAGTCTTCCCCAATCCTGGAATAGGCGATGAACCACAAAGCCAAGGAAGAGTGGACTGAGTTAAATTGACTAAGTTAGCCTTCAAGCCCCCTCTCATGGCACTTCCATCACTAACAGTGAGTATGAGCTGCTTGTCGCCGCACGTATACACAGTCGTACCCACGTCCGGCCTACTTCCCGCATCAACCTTAGCTTCGCCCTCCCCATCTGCACCACCAAAAGAGAACGTTGACGTGACATCACCCGGAATAGCGTACGAAGAAGCCCATCCATCATACTCCCCCGAAACATACCTGAACTTGGAAGTGAAGACACCATGCCCGTTCACACTGACGAGACACACTGCATTGGTAATATCAGGCGAGGCTGCCACGACCTCGACACTATCACCGAACATTGCTTTCAAAGAACTGTTAGGAATTCCTGCGCACACGTAGTCCGCCGCCTCCGAGGGCGCTACCGTAGGCACCACGCTCACTGCAGAGGTTTCTTTGACTTTGTGTGTTGTTCCCCCTTCTCTAGCACCGTCACTAAGTCTCGAGCACGATGCGATCAAGACAAGAGATGCTATCGTCATAAACAACACGATAGGCATAGCGACACATCGACCACCTCCGCACAACCTTGCAGAATATGCACTGGAACGTAAATTTACAAGCGCTCCCACTTTGGACTCCCATCTACCACTGGACTGCTAGGTGTTTTTCGGACACTGCTTATTTGGGGTTTCAGGCTGCCTTCGTTAAGTTCAGGAGCTCGCGTTCGACTTCGTTCGGGGTGCGGTATCCCAGGGCTGAGTGAAGGCGTATGTGATTGTATCTCAGCTCGATCCACGAGGCAATATCGTTGATCGCCTTGTCCTTCGTGGGATACACCATTCTATGCACCCTTTCGTTCTTGAGCGTGGCATTGAATGACTCCGCCCAGGCATTGTCCCAGCACACTCCGGTACGCCCCACGGACGGACGGATACCATAGGTCTTCAGTTGGTCCAGGAACTTCTGAGACGTGCACTGACTGCCCCGGTCGGAGTGAAAGACTGTCACACCTTTCTCAACCGGGCAGCGCCTGGCTGCCATGTCGATGGCCTGGCACACCAGTGAGGTGCGCATATGATCGGCCATCGCGTACCCCACGACCTTCTTGGTGCAGCAGTCCAGAACGGTTGCAAGATAGACGAATCCGGCCCATGTGTTGATGTAAGTGATGTCCCCGCACCACTTACGCCCAGGCTCGTCGGCGGTGAAGTCCTGCCCCACCAGGTCGGGGCGCTCATCGAGGTCCTCGGCCGGCACGGTAGTACGGACCTTCGCCCGCGGCTGCGCGGCCTCAAGGCCCAGCGCCCTCATGATGACGCGGATCGTGGCGCCATCCACCCTCACCCCACGCCTCTCCAGATAGGCCTGGATCCTTCGGTACCCGTAAGTGCCCTCACGAGTCCTTAAAAACGTCCTTGATGATGATACTGAGCTCTTTTCTTTTCGCTCTGGTGATGGACTCAGGTCGGTCGCGCCAGGAGTAGTAGACGGAACGTGAGACACCGGCCCAGCGGCACATCGAGGAGGTGGGGTAATGGCCTTCTTCGCGATTGATGAGCTCATAGCGCTCGGTCACGGTCGTTCCTTCGCGAAGAAGGCGGCTGCTTTTTTCAGGAACTCGTTCTCCTGACGCAGCTCCCTGTTTTCCGCTCTCAGCTTCGCGATCTCGGCTGACTCGGAGGCCTTCTTGCGGTCCTGGCCGGTGGCATGATCTTTTCTGTACCTGGCGACCCAGTTATCCACCGTCTGGGCCACAAGATCGTACTAGGCGGCTACCGAGGCTATCGTGCGGTCCTTCTCAATGACCTCACGCACGACCTGGGCCTTGAACTCCTCGGAATATTTCGCTGCTGGCCTGGGATCTATCCTATCGACTCACGGGAAGAAAAACTCCCCCTGTCCGAGAAACACCACGCACTCCACCCCAACACCGCAATACCAACGAAAACTCACGACGAGTCACCGAAAACCCACCAAGGTGTCACGAGTCAGGGCAAAAGACGTCAGCCCAGCAAGAGCTATCCGACAGCATCATGACCTGGTTAATGTCAGTATAGTCGCAGTCCTAATAACCCACGATTTACTTAGTCACCCCCATGGCGGCGTTGAAGTATAGTGAATCGATCCTGCACTTCTACTATACTCCGGAATATCGTCAACCAATTCTTGAAACGTCCGAACAAGACCATCTTTAAAAGCGTCATTGATGACATGTTCTCCGCCACCCAAGTCAAACACAAACATTTCTAAGTAGTGATCATCGGGGTAAATCCATATCATTGTTGCGTAGTCTTTTTTAACCCATCCTTGACTTCCTCCTTTTCCTTCAAAAGACAGCTGCGAGTAACCCGAGTACTCGTCGGTTATCTCCGACAATTTTTTCGCTTTAGTTGGCATATACTCTATCGTCATAGAGTGCCGTACTCCAGCACCGGAGCTGGACCATAAAATACAAGAGTACATTCCCGACTGCGAGGAGTTTTCATATCCATATCTAACAACATTAAGAGACAAGTTGTCCTTCAATGTCCTATTAGAAACAATGCCGCACATTTTATCTTCGGTGAGGGGGGATAGTGTAGTGCGCGAACTAGCGTCATTCTTCCCAAAAGAACAACCAGCTAGTATAACTGCCACAACTAGCGAAGATAGTGATAGCGCCAGCACTTTGCCGACTCTCACTCTGTCTCTGTGCATACATACCCCTTGGACTACTGGATGTTCTTCGGACAGTGCTTGTTTGTGTTTCAGGATGCCTTTGTTAAGTCCAGAAGCTCGCATTCAACCTCGTTCGGGGTGCGATAACCTAGTGCTGAATGAAGGCGGACATGATTGTATATCAACTCGATCCATGAGGCAATATCCTTGATCGCCTTGTCCTTCGTGGGGTACACCATTCGGTGGACTCTCTCATTCTTGAGCGTGGCATTGAATGACTCCGCCCACGCATTGTCCCAGCACATCCCCGTACGCCCCACCGAGGGACGAATCCCATAACCCTTGAGGTGATCCAGGAATCTTTGAGACGTGTACTGACTTCCTTTGTCCGAGTGAAAGATCGTCACACCCTCCTCGACAGGGCATCTCCTGACCGCCATGTCAATGGCCTGGCACACCAGGGACGTGTGCATGTGGTCGGCCAACGCGTAACCCGCGACCTTCTTAGTGCAGCGGTCCAGAACGGTCGCAAGATAGACGAATCCGGTCCATGTCCTGACGTAGGTGATGTCCCCGCACCACTCAAGTCCAGGTTCGCCAGCGGTGAAGTCCCGCCGGAGCAGGTCTGGGCGCTCGTCCAGGTCCTGGGCTGGCACCGTGGTTCGGACTTTTGCCCGTGGCCCGGAGGCCTTCAGCCCCAGGCCCCTCATGATGTCGCGAATCGTGGAACCGTCGGCCCGCACACCACGCCGCTCCAGGACCACCTGGATGCACCGGTACCCGTAGGTGCCATCGGAGTGCTCGAAAACGTCCTTAATCAGGATAGCCAGCTCCTCCCTCCTGACAGCTGCCTGTGACTGGGGTCGGTCGCGCCAGGAGTAGTACCCTGATTTTGACACCCTGGACCACCGGCACATTGAGGAGATGGGATAATGGCCTTCTTCGCGGTTGATCAGCTCGTAGCGGTCGGTCACGGTCGTTCCTTGGCGAAGAAGGCAGCTGCTTTTTTCGCCGAGCTCGTTCTCCTGACGCAGCTCCCTGTTCTCCGCTCTCAGTTTCGCTATCTCGGCCGACTCGGAGGCTTTCTCGCGGTCCTAGTCGGTGGCGTGCGCCTTTTTGTATCTCGCGACCCAGTTACCTACTGTTTGGGCAACAAGGTCGTATGAGGCGGCCACTGACGCTATCGTGCGTTCCTTCTCGACGACTTCACGCACGGCCTGCTCCTTGAACTCCTCCGAGTATTTCACTGCTGACATGGTCTCCATCCTATCGACTCAAGGGAAGAAAAACTCCCCCAGTCCGAGAAACACCACGCACCCCAAGCTGTCACGAGTCAGGTTCGACGGTGCACCGGGCCACGTGACCGGCACCGTGACGCTCGGCGCTCTCAGGGCGGTTGAGTATCACGTGCATCTTGCGGGTCCCCAGCACCGAGTAGCTGGTTCTTGTGGACCTTGGATATCTCCGCCTTGAGGGTCTCGTCGCGCAGGCTCCTGGCGCTAGGAGGCCGGCTACGGCGGGCGTGAGTCAAGTGCTCGGGGCGATCTTGACTCCGGCGCCAGTGAGCACCTTGCAGACCGGCCAGGCCCCAAGCTCCTCCTTATTGGTCTCGATGTACTGGCAGATCAACGGGATGGGCGCTCACACTCCGCCGCGATAGACAAGCTGACGCGCTCTTTGGGATCGCGTTGGCTCTTCGCAGCTCTCGGACCTCTTTCTCAAGCTCCTTGATCCGCTGCGCCTGGTCAGTGGTGGTGCCGGGCCGGGTGCCCTGGTCGACCTGGGCCTTCTTGACCCAGGTGCGCAGAGCCTCGGGGTGGACACCCAGCTCCTCGCCGATCCTGCGGATCGCGCCCTTGGCCCGCGCCGGGTCAGCCAACGCGTCCAACGCCATCCTCGTGGCTCGCTCGCGCAGCTCATCGGGGTACTTCTTCTGTCCCATGACAGTGATCATTCCGTGTCGTCACTGCCTCCATCAAACCCGGGACGATTCACTTGGCTGTGAGGTAGCTGGCCCACCGCGGTTAGTCCCAAAACCTCCAGGCCCAGCAAGGTCGTCAGGTGGGGCAGGTGGAGGTAGCCTCAGGCACGTCGAGACCTCTCAGCTGAGTTGCGTAGCAATTCCCTTCATCGGGAGACCTCGACCCCCACCCACCGCAACGACGCACCCACCGCCTACGCACCTCAATAGGCCCCGCCTACTACACCCTCAAACACGAAAAGACGGCAAAGAACACCATCAGCAACCGCCAGAGAGCCAGACTCACCCAAACCCACCAGGCACCCAAGATCTTCATCCAGACAAACAAGCCTCTACCGAACCACAAAATAACCCCATTTAAAATCTATGCCGCCGATTGAGGCGCATTCGAAACGGCCGTAGAGGCGCCGTCGTTAGGCCGGGAGTGACTTAACGTCGTCCCAATACCTGGGATCGCTTCACCCTTACAAGCCCAGGGAGTCATCGAAAGAGAAATATTCTTGACATTTTCCTTGAGGTCCCCCTTAAGTGGCGCGCGGTTGGAGTAGATTCGCACGAACACAAACGCATCGCCACAAATAATCAGGCTACTTGCTCCAACCCCTTCGGGCATCGTGCGATAATCTCCTGAAGCTCCCTCAATTTCCGGTACTGAATACTTTTCTGAACCTGGACCTCGATAGTCATGACTGTGATCCGAGTAAGGCGTCACCCTTCCAGACTCGGAGTAGAACACGGTAGAACCATGACTCTCCCCCCAACACTCCAAATGCTCAATAGAACCAGAGGGGTCTCTAATTTCGCTTCCGTTTAACTTCACGTCTTCAAACATTGCCTCCACCGAGGTGTCGGATACTCCCGGACAAGTGAAACTTCCTCTCGAAGGGTCGACACTTCTGGCGACCGTTCCGACAGTATTAGAGTCATGGCTATTTTTCCCCTTCTCCAACGAGCGGCCACATGCAGTCAATCCGAGAGAAACGATTAGCCAGAGCCAGACAAATCGCCTAAAAGGAAACACCATTGCCCCACATCCATTCAAGATAACTCAAATCATCCCACTTAACGCAGTCTGTCACCCTAAAACCTATTTCCTTTTCTGCCCGTGGGCAGTTTCGTACCCTTGGCCGTACGACTGTTTTGTATTCTGACCAAAGCCAGCCATCCCGGGATGGTTACCGACAGGAAGAGTGTCCCCCAAATGAGTGAGAGCATTTTTTTGATCGTCGGACAAGGTCGGGTTATCGGGGTTCACTTTGTTTGCATCAACCAAGAGATTGCCCTCGTCATCAATGACGGTCGAAATGTCCACACCTTTTATTGTGAGCCTTGATTTCCGCCAACTCCTGCTGGGAATAGACCCCAGAATTCAATAACGTAAGAACCTCTGCTTCAGTGTTAGCCCTTGATCCCGCAGTTTTAATTTTTTCATTCTCTTCTTTCTTCTTGTCTTCCTTACCCACAAACAAAGATTTAACTCCACTCTCAGCGCCATCAGAAGCAACGCTTTTGCCAGCATTGAGGGCAAATTTATTGCCAACGCTAAGGGCGACTCCAGCGCCTTTGGTTTGAGGCAAGGGAATGGCATTTGCTGCAGTCGATACTGCATTCGCCCATGCGCCTACCCTCTCGTCAGATGCAGCACCGTCGATTTCACTCTGCCGCGCAATAGCTCCGGCCGCGAAACCACGCAAATTGCTTTGATCCTTGAGAACGGAAGTAATGTCTGCTTCATCGTTGCCTCGCGCACCCTCAACCTGTTGTTTATTGAATGCTTCCTGGGCTCCGGCAAATCGCGTAATTGCATGATTATCCATTCCAACTTGACCTAAAATATTAGTCAGGGCTTTCTGGTCTATGACAGGTTGTCTCGGCATTCCTTGCGCCCAATCGCCTCCAGCAACTGGAAGGGTCCAGCCGGATTGACCATCCGGCTTGGCCGACTGCTGCGCACCATACACGTAGTTCGATAGAGTGATGGAAGCAGAATTTCTTGCCGCCGTAGACAATTTAATTTTGTCTCCTCCCGCGCCAATAGTATTCAAAGCTCCGGAAGCAATAGCCGCTTGCGCCATTCCGCCACCAGGATCTTTGACGCCTCGAATAGACTCTTGAGCAGATAACATCATCCAGTCATCTTTCCATTGGGTGCTATTGCTGTATTTATTCTCGTCTAGACTTGCTCGGCCGATCAACTTCTTTGTTCGTTCTGCAGTTGCTCGATCATCTAAGGTGCCGTCAGCCCTTTTTACCGTCAACCAGCTTGTTGCCACATCGGGATTCCCTGTCATAGCGTGAACGACCCCTGATAGGGAGTTAGAACGGTCCCCATAAGTGACTCGAGAGTCGCTGCCTCCTTTTGATTTGTAATTTTCAAGCCTGTTGGCAAGCGTTAGCAAAAATGCGTCATTATAATCCAGTCCAACGGTTTCGTTGTTGCGATCACCATCGATATCTACGCCCCTTGAAGCAGAGAGAATCTCGTTGAGGGACCCCAACCTTTGACCTTTGTTTTTTTCTTCCGCATATTGAACTAGAGAGTTTGCATAATTAGATGCCTCTTCATCTGTCCAACTTTGCGAACGCGCCGCAAGAAGGTGACCAAGCACGTTGGCGAGGTCTTTCTCAGCATTGGGACGTAGATTCTTAGTACTTCTAGCGGGACCGGAGCCCGTCGTTTTGATGAAGTTGTCCCCAATATCGATAGGGAGGTCGAGTAGGCGACCCGGGCCTATCTCGTCAAACACAGCGGCCGCATACGACGGATCACTTTGGTAACGCTCCATCCTCGCCAAAAGTGCATCATACTGTTCTGGGGTACATCCCTCTTCGGAATACTTCACAAGCGTTTGCGAGTCCAGTACACCCTGGCTCCATGCATCAAACCCTGAGATACCCTTTTTGTCAACGGACTCGGGTACATCAATTGAGATAGTCCCTGCGGAATCGTCCCGTTTGCCGATTCCACTTTCGTTAATCTGAATGATGCGATTCATGCGGTCGGTAATCCAGCGGGCTCTATCTTCAACCCTTTTTAACTCGGGGGCCACATCGTAATAGAAAGTATCCGCATCCCGGGAAGGGTTTCCGTACTCATCGCTCTTGACGTCGATATCGTCTCTTGAGAGATCACAGTCAATGACAATCTGCTTGATTTTTTTATTTGATCATTTAGTTTTTTCTTGTTCAATTTTATTGTCACTTTTTTCTCTGCCATAATAATACTTCCTTATCTAAGCTAACAACTTGTATCTATTTAACTTAGGGCACTGCTTCTGTTCGGTCCACTGAAACTATTTTGTGTCACCTTCTGCAGCCGATGCTTGACTGTTTAATGCGTCGTATAGTGCGATGAATTTGTTTTTTAGAGCGCCGATATTCTGTCTTGCCGCTTCAGCCTGTTCCTCGGCCATATGCCCCGTCCACGTCTCTTTGTCACATATCGCTTTCGCAATGTCTTGCTCTGGAGAGAGGGTGTGACCTCCGTCAGTGAACTTCAGGTCTTTGTTTTCTGCTGCGACGTAATCGCGCATTTTTTTTAACTTCTCATGCTTTTCCATCTATATCTCCAATTTTGAAACACAATCTGCCAGAGAGAGTCACTTTTATTAAAGGTGCGATTTCTGCCTTTCTGCACTTCACGGTATTCGAAAAGCAGAACGTCTCACTCCTTTCTAAAGCGGAGATTTCAAGTCTCTTTATCTGTCACCAATCTTTCGGCACCTGCACCCACGTCCAGCCGGTGGTGCTGATCTGGACAGCTCTGCCTTTGGGGACGGGTCCTCCGATGGATCTCGGAAGCCTCGCTGAGAAGTGGGAGCCGTCGTCGGATCCTCGCGGAGCGAGGATGAGTCCGGTTCTTGTCTTCCTGGCGGTGGCGACAACGCCGCGGTACATACCTCCAACCTCGTCGATGCCGCAGGCCACGAGGACGCCCCCGTGGTGGTCGCGGCAGGTCTTGATGTGTTCCTCAATCCTCGGATTGATGTTGTGGTCGTTTGTCAGTGTATCGAAATCATCCACCACAATGACGGTGTTCTCCGGATCCTCCTCCAACAGCTCACTCAAATCACTTGGCCCCGCATCCATGCCCAGGACCCCCAGCACGCTCGGGTTGTTGGCGAGCTCCATGAGCGGGGACTTGCGCGGCAGCACCAGCACGATCTTCTGCCCGTTCTCCAGCAGCCGGTTAGTGGCGAAGTGCAGCGCCGTCGACCGCCCCGAACGCCTCGGACCCGTCACGAGGAAGGCGTTACCGATGTCCTCCAAGGACACCGGCAACAGGCGCAGATCATCGCCGCCCACGGCGAAGGCGATCTCATTCGGCTCCAGAGCGGGCTCGAGCTTGAGCGCCTCCTCAGCCGAGATCGCCACAGGCAACTCATCCACGTGCCCCGGACGCTGGGCGCGATCAATGACGCCCCACCTTGTGTTGGCCTGCTCGGCCGCCTGGTGAACCGCCGCCACCTGCGCCGTTCCCGCAGAGTCATCAGTCAGCATGACCAGCTGGACCTCCCGGGGCCGCTCCCCCGAACGGAAGGCCCGCCCCTGCGGCATGGACAGAGGAACATCCTTAGCGCGCATGGCGATCAGGTCGAAGTCGTCCGGGCTCGGCATGCGCAGGACCAGGCGGTCCTCCAGCATCATCCCGAACCGCCCCCGGAACACGGTCCGGTCCCCGGCGATCACCACACGCAACCCCACCGCCGGGCCCTCACGCATGAGCGTCTCCACCATCCCGGGGATCGCTCCGGCGTCGGTGTTCTCAAAGGTCGCCATGAAGTTGTCCCACCGGTCAATGAGCAGGACCAGGTACGGCAACCGCTCAGACGGTGGGGTGGCGGCCCGCTGCTCGGCCACGGAAGCGTAGCCATGCGTGGCCAAGTACTGCTGACGGTAGGCCACCTGCCCACCCAGCAGCGCCAGCATGCGACGGATCCGGTCCGCCTGGTCACGCGTGACCACCGCCCCGAAGTTCGGCAGGTTCACACACGGGGCCAGGGCCCCATTACCCGCGTCAATGCCGTAGACGTGCACCTCAGCGGCCGACGCCGTCTGCGCCAGGGCCACCGCGATCCCCCGCAGCACGCTGGAACGCCCCGAACGCGGGGCACCGGCGATCCCCAGGTGACCGGCGCGCGTATAGTCCCACGTCATGGGCCGCTGATCCTGCTCGCCGGGCAGGTCCTCCAAGCCCAGCGGCAGCGCCGGCAGGAAGCCGGCCGCCCGCGGATCAGGCCCACCCAGACCGCCCGCACCCCCGGTGGCCTGGGCCGCCTCCATGCGCTCCTGAACCTGCGCCAGGGTGATGAGCTCCGGCAGCGGCGGCAGCCACGGGCTGTGCGGGTCCGGCCGGCCCGTCGCCGTGTGCGCCGCCCCCATTGCGGAGACCAGGGTGGCCAGGTCGGTGGGGATCGTCGCGTCCTCCTCCATGTCCGGCGGTTTCATCTCCGGGCGGGAGAGCTCATCCAGGGTCAGTGTCGCCGCCCGCACCGCCGCCTGCGGCATCGCCCCGCGGGGCCGTCCCCCCACCCGGGAGGACTGGAACTGGCGCAGGCTCGCATGCCCCAGCCGCGCATAGGCGCGCCCCGGGATCGAGGGCGGGATGTAGGCCGAGTTGGAGGCCTCGATGACGTCCTGGGAGTCGTTCTCATCGGTGACGCGCAGGGCGATGCGCAGGTTCGTGTTCGACTTGATCTCAGCCGAGACCACGCCCGCGGGCCGCTGGGTCGCCAGCACCAGGTGCACCCCGAGCGAGCGCCCACGCCGGGCGATGTCCACCAGCCCCGTCACGAAGTCCGGCAGCTCGGACACCAGGGCCGCGAACTCGTCAATAATGATCATGAGCCGCGGCATCGGCTCATCGCCGGGCTGCATAGCGGCCACGTAGTCCTCGATATCCTTCGCGTCCGCCCCCGCCAGCTGGTGCTCGCGGCGGCGCAGCTCGGCCCCCAGGGACTCCAGAGCGCGGGAGGTGAGGTGCCCGTCCAAGTCCGTCACCATACCCACCGTGTGCGGCAGGCGCGCACAGTCCTTGAAGGCCGCGCCACCCTTGTAGTCCACCAGCACGAAGGTCATCGAATCCGGCGTGTTGCCCACGCACAGGGAGGCGATGAGCGTCTGCAGCAGCTCGGACTTACCCGAACCAGTGGTCCCGGCCACCAGGGCGTGCGGCCCGTCAGCGCGTACATCCAGCCAGAAGTGCCCCTCGGCGTCCTCACCGACGACCGCCTTCGTCGTCCGGCTGCACCGATCCCAGGCCGCCAGCACCGCCTCCGCATTCGGATCCGGCATCGGCAGGACGTCCAAGAGCCGGGAGGAGGTCGGGATCGTCGAGTCCGCGCCCGAGGCGGAGACGTCGTGGATCGGCGCCAGCGCCCGGGCCACCCGCTCGCACCAGCCGCTCGGGAGCAGGTCCAGGGTCACACGCTCGACCTCGTCCACATCCGTCTGCGACACGCTCGCCGCCCCCACCTCGGCGGTGACCACGGCGCGGCACTCCTCGGGCAGGGCCGTGCGATCCCGGTCGATGCACACCAGGAACACCCCCGCGGCCGGTCCCCGGCGCAGCACGGAGATGAGGCCCGGGCGCAGACGCAGGCCCCGGGCGCCGTCGAGCACCACGAGGATCTGCTCGACCGGCCCCGTGGAGGGCCCCCGCCTCTCCGGGTCCAGCCTGCGCTCCACCAGCTCGGAGATCTCGTTGATGCGCCGGGCGATCGTCTCATCGTCCAGTCCCACGCGCGCCCGAGCGCCCATGCCCTCCAGGTTGCGCAGGTGGGGCAGCCACCTCGTCCAGGCCCAGCGCCCCGCGCGATTCTCGCCACGCGCCGGCTCCACCAGGAGCACCATCTGCAGCTCGGCCGGTGAGTGCAGCACCGCCGCCTGGGCGGCCAGCCAGTCGGCAACGTCGTGACGCCGCGTGCCGCACACGCCCACCACGCCCAGCTCACCCAGCGGCACCCGCACCGGCACGTCCGGTGCCGTCCACCGCAGCGGCTCCTCGTGCTTGGCGCGCTGAGAGTCCTCGATCTCCACGTCACTGGGCAGGTCCGCCACCCCCACCCGCAGATCCAGCCAGTCCGGGTCGGTGGGCCGCCGCTCCCACAGCTGGGCCCGCGGCCCCGTGGCGCGCAGCAGCAGCTCAGCCGCATCCGGATGGTCCCCGCGGCGCACCCCCCGCTCAGCGGTCAGAGCCTTGAAGGCCGCCTCCTCGGTGGCCTCACGCTGCTCCTCGTACTTGCGCAGCTTGTCCCGGAAGTCCTTCTTCTGGTTCGAGCGCCCCTGGATCATGTTGGCGATCATCATGATCGGGGAGAACACCATGAACATGAGCGAGTAGACGCGCCCCGTCATGAAGTACATGCCCGCCCCCATGACCAGCGGGGAGATGAGCATCGCAAAGGGGAACGGCGGTTTGCGCTGCTCGGTCGGCTTCGTCGGCAGCGCGAACTTCGTCTCCCGCACCGGCCGGGCCAGACGCGGCGGCCGGTTGAAGTTCAGGGTCGGGGCGCCCGCCGTCGGCGAGACGACCGCATTGGCCGCCGGCACCGGCCCGATCGACAGGAGCATCTCCCCCACCGTCACCAGCGCGTCCGGGGACCAGGAGGAGGCGCCGGCACCCAGGGGCCGGCGATCCAGCTCGAGGTAGTGGCGCACCCCGTCCGGCTCCAGCGTCTCGCGGCTGGAGAGGATCGCCTCGGAGTCCAGGCCCTTCTTCTTGGCGCGGCGGCGCTTGCGCGCCTCCTTGCGTCGACGGCGCCGGGCCGCCCGACCCTTGGCCTCCTGCTCCTCACCGCGCTCCGGGGCGGCCAGGACGAGGGGACCCGGCAGCGGACGGCGCCTCGGCAGCGGCATCGGCAGCTCGCGCTGGGCGACCTCCGGCACCGGGGTGATCGTCACATGCCCCCCGACGGCGACGGCGAGGTCGGCGATCCGTCCCTCCAAGCCCTCCAGAACCAGGTCACAGCCGGGTCCGCCCAGGGTGTAGCCGCCCAGGCTCAGGCGGTGGACGGCGCCGGCCCCCTGGCCGGCCACCACGCGCAGCTCAATGACGCCCACCGGTTCGACGTCGTCGCGCACCGGCCCGCCCAGGCCCAGGAGCATGCCGTTGCGGACCACGTCGACCAGGTTGTCCGCGGCGGCCAGGCGCCGTGGACCGTCCCACACGCCGATGGGGGGCGCGGCCACCTGCTCGCCGGCGTTGACGACGAGCCGCAGGGCCGCCCCGGGGGCGCTGCCCTCGACGGCGGGCTCCAGGCCCGCCACCATGTCCCCGACCGTGGCGTCCTCGGGCGCCACGACCAGGAGGTCGCGGGCGGCCGCATCGGCCTCACCGGGCCGCAGGACACTGATGAACAGCTGCACGCCTGCGCCTCCTTACGCGGGGCGTCGGGCCACGGACAGCCCCGGCGCCAGATCCTCCACGAGGGCGGCCGTGGCCGGGTCGACCTGGGCCAGGTCGTCGGCACCGGCGGCCGACAGGAGCCCGTGAACCTCCCGCTCCAGCTCACCGCGGCCGCGCCGGGCCGCCAGGCGCAGGCGGTCACGCCACAGCCCCTGGTCCAGGTCCACGACCGCCAGGCCGGTGGCGATGGCCATCCCCGCGCCGTCGGGGTCGGTGTCCCCGGTGAGCTCGACGACGCGGTGGGCGGCGTCCACGACGAGCGCGTTGTACTGGTGGGCGGCGCGCACACGCGCCATCCAGGTGTAGCGTCCCTCCTCGGCGCCGGCCACCATGGGGCCGCGCACCAGGCGCAGGGCCTCGATGAGCAGCTCGACCTCGCGCTGAGGCGGGCAGCCGCGGGACGAGGCCAGCAGCGAGCGCAGCACGTCCCAGTCGACGACGACCCCCGGCCCCATGACGAGGCGCCCCTCGGCGTCCTCACGCAGGTGGGGCAGACCCTGGGCGTCGTGGCCCAGCCAGGCGCGCAGCCGCTCCACGGTGCCGGCCACCACGTCCGCGGTGGCTCCCAGCGGCCAGAGCATGGTGCCCAGCACTGCCGGGCGGATGCCCTCGGGGTGGAGGGCCACGCAGATGGCGGCCTCGGTGAGGATCGAGCGGCGCTCGGGCTCGACCGCGCCGGCGGCCTCCACGAGCGTCTGCCCCAGCACCTGGATGCGCACGTCGGCGGTGCGCAGGGCCGCCGTCATCATCGGCGGCATGGGCGGGTCGGGGATCGGCGGGCGCGTGCCGTCGTCGGTCACCTGGGTCGGGCCGAAGAGGTGTGCCAGTCCCAGGACCTCGTTCTCGGTGGCGCGCGTGGCCCGCACCGCGATGCCCAGCTGGTCGATGCGGGCGGTGCCGGAGGCGTCGACGTCAATGGTCCAGCGTGCCCGGCCGTCACCGCCGGCGCGCACGACGGCGTAGTCGCCGCCGGGCGGCAGGCTCGGCGTGGCCTCACCGTTGCCCACGAGGACGAAGGTCGTGGCCGCCCCGGGGCGACGGCCGGTGATGACGTCGACCCGGCCCGGCAACGGGCTACTGGCCAGGAGGGCCTCCGGCGTCTGGATGCGACCGCCGGCCACCTCGCGCAACGCGGTCGGCAGGCCGGCGCCCACGACGACGGCATCCTGGGACCAGGAGTTGGTGCACAGCTCCAGGGCGAAGGCGGTGACGACCTCCGCGGCCATGGCGGGGTCACCGGTGACGGCGACCTCGCCGTCGGCGAAGGCCAGGTCGATGAGGATGTCGGCGCCACTGGCGATGCGGCCCACGGTCACCAGGCCCGGCAGGAGGGAGCCGTTCGGGGTGGGGGCCGGCTCCCGGCCGGCGCGCATCACCCAGGTCAGGCCCTCCTCCTGGACGCGCCAGGGGGCCGGGGCCTCGGGGACGGCCTGGGCCAGGCGCAGGTAGCAGGCGTCGTCGTCGATGGCGACGGCGTAGGGGCGGGGGCTGCCGGGGATCGAGTCCAGGGAGCGCAGGATGGCGTTGAGGCGCTGGGCGCGGCGCTCGTCGGCGCCCACGCGCAGGAGCCGCTCGAGCTCGCCGGAGCCCTCGTCGAAGGCCCCGCCGGAGAGCTGGCGCCGGCGGCGCACGAGCACCGAGACGAGGGAGGCGGCCAGGAGCGCGCCGACCGCCGGCATCTGGACGGGCGGGACGTCGCGCAGGGTGGAGGCCAGGCCCTGGTCAATGCCGGCGCCGCCGGAGCGCGCCTCCTCCGGGTTGGGAGTGGCCGGGGCGGGGGTGGCCGGCGCCGGAGCCACCGGGACGGCCTCGACCCGGGGCACGGAGGAGGCCTCCTCGGGCATGACCATGAGCCAGCCGGGCTGGATGAGCCGGGCCAGTTCCAGGGAGCCGCCGTCGGGCTGGACGCGGCCGGCGTTGAGGTCGTAGATCCGCGTGTAGGCGCGCCCGTCGCCAAGGTTGCGCTCGGCGATGTCCCAGAGGTTGTCGTGATAGCGGCCCTCGGGCGGCTGGACCACGTAGACGCGCTGGCCCACGAGCTGGGAGCCGAGGGCGGGGTCGATCTCGACGCCGCCGACCATGTAGCGCATCTGCTGGCTGCCGTCGGGGTTCTGGGCCACGGTCCCAGAGGTGATCGAGGCGCCCGAGGCGTCGGTGGTCCGGGTGGCGGCGCGGGCGGAGTCCTGGGCGGCGGCGACGGCGGGGGTGGGCTCCTCGACCACCGGGGCGGCCGCGGCGGCCAGCGGGCCGCTGACGGCGCCCAGCAGCAGCACGGAGGCCACGAGCCGACGGGCCACGGCCTGCACCCCGCCGGAGAAGGGGACGTGCCCGGGGACGCTGCGGCCGCGAATGGCGGAGACGGTCTCCACCAGGGTGCAGAAGGTGAACTGCATCCAGGCCAGCCAGATCACCCAGGTGAGGACGCCCAGGAGGGCGTCCACGGAGATCGCCTGGGTGAGAGTGTCCAGCCCCAGCTCGGTGGGGATGGGGGGAAGGCCGACGGTGGCCAGCAGCAGGACCGGCAGGCCGATGATGACCAGTATGAGGAGGAGGGCGGCCAGGAGTGACTTCCACACCGGGGGGCGCGTGCTGCGCACCGGGGAACGGAAGCGTTCGGGTCCGGCGGCCTGGGCTCGTTGAGCGGCGCGGCTCACTGATCCTCCTTGAAGATACCGACGGCGTTGCGGGCCTCGCCGGTGACGGTGACATGAATGGACGTGACTCCGACGAGTCGCAGCATCGTGGTGGGCACGTCACGCTCGACGGTGACGGCGACCCCTCGCGCGGTGACATCGACGCTGGAGCTCTGGGCCAGGCCGCCCTGAGCCAGGTAGGTGCGGGCGGCGGAGGTGGCGGCGGCGCTGTCCACCGAGACGGTGGCGCCTCCGCGCACGTCGTCGGTGGACAGGTGCTGGGCTCCGGCGCGGGCGGCCTGCTCGGCCTGGTCGGCCAGGGTGGCGCGGGCGTTGAGGACGCGGCCGCCCTCGATGCACAGTCCGGCCATGAGCATGAGGACCGCGGCGATGATGACGGCGTAGACGGAGACGGCCCCGCGCTCGCCGTCGTGGCGGAGCCGGTGGCGCACGGAGGTGACGATCCGGTTCATCGGGTTCCCCTCCAGGTGTCGACAGGTGCGGTGGAGCTCGCCGTGACCGTGGTGGCGCCCGGCAGGAAGACCAGGCCCAGGTCGGACAGCTCGACGCGGCAGCTGACGGTGGCGGTGACGGTACCGCCCCGGCCGAAGCCGCCGACGTCGACTCCCCCCGAGCATCGAGCGTTGGCGGTGTCCGCGGCGGCCAGGCTGCGGCGGGCGGCGGCGTCGGCATCCCCGGCGGAGCGCTCGATGGAGGCGGCCCGGGCGGCGTCACGGGCGGCGGCCTGGACCATGCCCTCGGCGGAGACCAGGCGGCCCCCGGCGACGGCGATCATGACGATGAGCAGGAGCACCGGGACCAGGACGATCATCTCGACGGACATGCTGCCCCGCTCGCCGGCATCGGCGCCGCCGGCGACTGGGCGCAGGCGATCGCGGAGTGCCTTGGCAGCGAGCCAGGCTCGGCCGCCGGTGACGGCCCGGGTGGTGGTCGGGGTGGGGGTCACGTGTCCTCCCGGAAGGTCTCGCGCTCGGAGGTGACCGAGGCCCGCACCTTGGGGGCGAAGCCGGCGATGATGTCCATGGACTTGCCCGTCACCTCGACATTGACCTGGTTACCGATCACGACGACGTCCACCGACACGTCGGTGAGCGCCTTGCCGCCGACCCGGTGGGCGTAGGCCTCTCCGTCGGTCTTGGCGGCAGCGATGGCGGAGGAGTCGGCCGAGCCGTTGCGGACCTCGCGGGCAACCTCTCGGGCGGTGGAGGTCGCCACCTCGTTGCCGTACCAGCTCAGTGCGACCTGCACGGTGAGCAGCACGATGAGCAGGAGCAGCGGGAAGAAGACGAGCAGCTCGACGCTGGAGGCCCCGGCCTCCGAGCGCAAGCGCCTCGTCATTCCTCTCCGCAGCGACTGCATGATCGTCATCCTCTTATCACGGGGCCCCGTTGCCGCCGCCTCCGTTGCCGATGTCCGGCACCTGGAGGTTGGAGGAGGCGTTGTTGACCATGCTGTAAATGGCCTTGCCGACAACAGCCGCCAGGACGATGAGGAAGCCGGTGATGATGACCCACTCGACGGTCGAGGCTCCCTTCTCCTCCGACAGGCGGTTGCCGACCCGCTCGCGCAGGTCGCCGGCGAGCATCTGGAGTGTGCACAGCATCTTGAGCATGCTTTGTCCTTTCCTTGAGAGAAACTGGGTGGTGAAGGTGTGGACGGTGAATCGTCGCAGGCTCTCAGTCAAGCGACCGGTCGAAAGGCAGTCAACTGGTTCGTGGAGGTTCTCCGTTCACGGGGCGGTCGGGCGGATCTGAGGGGTTCACACGGATCCGATGATTCCGGTCAGGGCCGGGTAGACGAGGAAGACGATGAAGCCCATGGCGACGATGAGCTGGGCCACGAGCATGGACTCGGAGTTCTCTCCGGCCTTGCCCTCGGCATCGGACAGGTCGCGGCGGCGCATGCTGGAGGCCCGGGCGCCCAGGGACTCGCGGATCTTGGCGCCGTCCTCGGCCACGAGCGCCAGGGCGGCGGACAGGTCTCGCAGTTCGTCGATGCGCAGCTGGGTTCCCAGCCGGCCCAGGGCCGCCCAGGGCGTGTCCCCGCGCAGCCGGGCCACGTCGAGGGCGTCGCGGATGCGGAGCATGGCGGGGTCGTCGGAGAGGCTCGAGGCGGCGTCGAGGGCCTCGGGGACGCCGCGCCCCGCGGACAGGGACATGGCCACGAGGTCCAGGTAGGAGCCGACGACGTGGCGGAAGTCCCGGCGCGCCTCCTCGGCATCGTTGCGCAGGCGCAGCGTGGGCAGCAGCAGACCGGCAACTCCCAGGGCGACGCTCAGCAGCAGGGGCACGGACCATCCCAGGGGCGCCCCCATGACCTGCATGAGGCCGACGACGAGCAGTGGTGCGGCGAAGCCCCCCACCCCGAGGAAGACCGAGGTCACCATGTGCCGCTCCAGGGAGCGCCTCACGACGGCCAGGTCCCCGGTCAGGGAGGACAGGTCGATGCCGGTGCGCCGTACGAGGGAGGTGATGCGCAGACTGAGGGTGTCCACCCATTCGGGGGTGTCCGCCTCAGAGGGGTTGAGACGACGAACGTCCGCACGCATGCGGCCCTCGTCGCGGCGGGTGTCCAGCTCGGCCAGGGCCGCGGCGGGCTGAGTGGCGGGGGGCGCCAGGATGAGGATGAGGGCGAACAGGCCCGCCCCACTGAGCGCACCACCGATGAGGATCCAGGTGATCATGCGTTCTCACCCCCGGCCGGGGAGGAGACGGTCAGGAAGCGCCGCGGCAGCTGAACGCCGGCCAGGCGCCGCATCCAGAGCATGCCGACGGCGAAGAGCGCCACAACGACGACCAGCACCAGCTGGCCCTGCACGCTGGAGTAGGGGGCCACGAAGCTCCGGTTGAAGACGGCCAGCCCCAGCATGACGACGATGGAGAAGATGACGACGATCTGGGCCGAGCGCCGGGTGCCGGCGCGGGAGGCGGAGACGCGCTGTCGCATGTCGAGCTCGGAGCGGGCCGTGTCCGCCAGGGCGCTGAGGAGCTGACGCAGACCGGGCCCGCGCAGGCGGGCGTTCATGATGAGGGCGGAGACGATGAGGTCCGCCGTGGGGTCGTCGAGGTCGTCGGCGAACTGGCGCAGCGCCGTCGGCAGGGGGACGCGCACGCGCATGCGATCCGCCAGGAGGGCGAGGTCCTCGCGCAGGACCGGGGCGGCGGCGTAGACGGTGGCGGGGATGGCCTGCTCCAGGCCCACGGCGCCAGCAATGGTGTCCCGCAGCGACTCGGACCAGGTGGCCAGGGCCTCGATCTTGGCGGCGGCGAGCTTCTCCTGCTTGGCTCCGCCGAAGAGCAGCGGCCAGACGATGACCAGCAAGCCGGCGGCGACGGCCAGGACGATCCAGCGGGTGAGCAGCAGGACGCCCAGGCCGACGACGAGGGAGGCGATGAGCCGGCCGGACAGGCCCTTGAGGCTGTCGCGCAGGGAGCCCGAGGAGCCGGGGCGGTCGGGCATCATGTCGACGCCCATGAAGAACCCGACGAAGAGGAAGAGCCCTCCGCCGACAAGTGCGCCGGCGAGGATGGCAATAGTGGCGGTGGCCTGGTTCACGCGTAACCACCCCGGTAGGCGGCGGCCGGGTCGTAGCCGGCGTTGATGAGGTCGTTGACGCAGGAGATCGGTGCGGCCGGCTGGGCGGTACCGGTCCCGTCGTCGGCGAAGACCTCACTGGACAGGACCCGCCCGTCGACGCCGTTGACCTCGCGCACGGAGGCGACGTAGCGGCGCAGCCCCCCGCCCTGGGAGAAGCGGTTCTCCCGAGTCAGGAAGATGACGAAGTCGACGGCGCCGGCGATGAGGAGGTTGGTGGCGTCCTGGGGCAGGTGCTCGGCCGACTGGATGGCGTAGGTGGCGATGCGGTTGAACACCTCGGAGGAGGAGTTCGCGTGGATGGTGGACAGCGAGCCGTCGTTGCCCTGGCTCATGGCGTTGAGCATGGTGACGATCTCGTCGCCCAGGACCTCACCGACGATGACCCGCGAGGGGTTCATGCGCAGTGAGCGTCGCACCAGGTCTGCCATGGAGATCGCGCCGGAGCCCTCGGAGTTGGGCAGGCGCTCCTCGAAGGCGACGACGTTGGGGTGCAGGTCCGCGAACTCGCCCAGGCCCAGCTCCAGGGCGCGCTCGACGGTGATGAGGCGCTCCTCGGGTGGGATCTCGTTGGCCAGGGCGCGCAGGAAGGTGGTCTTCCCGGCGTTCGTGGCGCCGGCGATCATGATGTTCTTGCGGGCCCGCACGGCCGCCGAGCAGAAGGCGGCCAGCCGCGGGGTCAGGGATCCGAGCCGGACCAGGTCATCGAGGCCCACCCGGTCCAGGCGGGCGCGTCGCACCGAGATCGAGGGCCGCGAGCAGACCTCCATGACGGCGGACAGGCGCGAGCCGTCCGGCAGGCGCAGGTCCAGCTGGGGGTTGGCGGAGTCGAAGGGACGCGAGGCCAGGCCCGAGTAGGAGCCGAGGACCTGCACGAGCTCGATGAGCTCCTCGTCGGACTCGGCCACCGGGGCGCCGCGCTCCTCACGGCCGTCGGCGTACTGGATGAAGACGTTGTCGTAGCCGTTGATGTCGATGTTCTCGACATCCTTGTTGTCCAGCAGGGGCTGGAGGCGGCCGACGCCGAAGAGCGCCGCGTGGATGCCCTGGGAGACCTCTTCCTCCTCCTGGGCGTTGAGCGGGCTGCGGCCGGCGGCGATCTCGGCGCGGGCGTGCTGCTCGAGCACGCGGCCGATGAGGGCGCGGGCGAACTGGCGCTCGTCCTCCGGGGACATCGGGGGGATGCCGGAGGTGGCGTCGTCGCGGCGCTGCTGGGCCAGGAGGTCGGCGACCTCCTCGCGCATGTCGCGGACGAGTCCCTGGTCGACGCTCATGCGGCACCTCCATTGATGACGGCGCCGGCGAGGGCGGTGGCGACGGTTCTGGCCGAGCGCACCAGCAGGGTGCGGCCCAGGGGGCGGGCACGACGGCCCGCCAGGGAGTCCGCGGCGCTCTGGTCGAAGGCCAGGACGCCGATGACGGGGACCTCCAGGCCGCTGCCGCGCAGCAGGCGGGTAAGGTCGTCGGCCTCGTGGCGGGCCTTCCAGGGCGCGATGAGGAGGACACCGAGGCGGACCCGCTCGGAGCGGCGGGAGGTCTCGGCAACGATCCAGGACAGCCGCTCACGCAGGTGGCCGTAGTTCTCCACGCCGGGGCGCACGGCGACCAGGGTGATGTCGGAGGCCATGGCCACGCCCAGGCTCGGTGCGCCGGGAGACAGACGGCCGACGTCGGCGATGATGTCCCCCTGGCGTTGCAGGCTGGTAGCCAGCCCGGACCAGCCCGCCCCGATGGCTGTGGCCTGGTCGGGGCGCGACAGGCCCACGAGGACGGGCAGGTCGCCCTCGATGAGGGTGAGGTGATCGCGCAGGGGCGCGGCCGGGTCACGGCGGATGGCGGCGGCCAGGGAGACGACGCCCCGGTCGCTGTCCAGGGGCGCACCCTCACGGGAGTGGGTGCGATAGACCAGGTCGGACCCGGCGGGGTCGAGCTCGGCCAGGACGGCCGGACGGGGCCAGACCGCGGCGAGCACGTGGGCGCTCGTCGAGGCGCCGGGCGACCCCTTCGCGGAGGCGATCGAGATGAGCATCAGCTCTCCTTGATCGGCTGCCCGGACGCGGTCAGGACGACGGCGATGGTTCCGTTGGCCGATGCACTCGCGAGCTTGGCGGAGCCCTTCTTGTCAACGAGGACGGAGATGACGGCGCCGGAGGTCCAGTCCTCACTGGTACCCGAGGAGGGCTTGGCGGCGAGCACCTGGGCGTCGGAGACGATGACGTTCTGGGAACCGATGTCGACGATGTCGACCTTGTCGCCGGGCTGCAGGCCACCGGCCGGGAAGCGCCCGGCGTTGGCGGAGACGCCGACGACCTGGAGGTCCCCGCCGGGCACCGGGTTGGTGGCGAGCTGGGAGGTGTCCAGCAGCTGGCCCTTGGAGATCTCCACGCGGGCGGTGCGGCCGATGACCTGGTCGATCTGGTCCGCGCGCACCAGGGTGGTGAGGTCTGAGGAGACCGAGGCGCTCACCAGATCCTCTTTGTCAATGACCTGCCCCGCCTTGATGGTGTCCTTGGCGGCCAGCATCTGGACGCGCTGATCCAGACGCATGGCCAGCAGGCCCGCGAGCAGGGCGCCGCCGACGATGAGCAGGACGGCGAGGGCGGCCAGGAGCGGGCGGCGCTCGCGCGGCGCGGAGGGGAGGTGACCACCGGAGTCACGGGTCTGGCGGGCGGGCTGAGGCTGACCGACGTCATTCGTGCGACGCCGTGAGGAGCGTCCGTTCTTGGACAGTGCCATGGGGAGACCTCAAGTCGAATCGGATGGGACAGCGACAGCACCGTAGCCTATCCGTGACCATCTTGGCTGACTGAACGGCCAGGATCCGGAAGAAAGTCACATGGGTTGTTATCCCCTTGCGATCCGATGCGGATCGTGAAAAGGTACTGGAAGCGACGGCCGTCACAGTCGCAATCACATGAAGAGCCCTCAGGTATTCTTCGAGTGACTCAATGAACCAACCAATGAGGAGGAACCTCAGTATGATCCAGGCAGACCTTGAGACCCTCAAGACCCTCTACCAGACCCTCAAGGACGACGTCCAGCGGGCCGACGACATTCAGAAGCTGACCGACACCGCCCTCCAGAACGCCGTCTGGGAAAGCGCCAACGCCAAGGCCTTCCGCGACGCCTGGACCGAGTTCAAGCCGAAGCTCGTCACGTTCGAGCAGGTGTTCGCCACCGCCGCGACCGACGTTGCCAACAACTACAACAACAACGTTGACGCCAACGGTGAGAACCTCGAGCACCTCGCCCCCGTTGAGGCGATCGCCTGAGCGACCCTCTCGCCTGAATGGGTCGGGAACAGCGTGTGCTGCTCCCGACCCATTCAGCGTCCCTAGGCTCAGGCTCTCTCTCGGCTACATACAGCCTCGAGACATCTGACATCAATCTGCAGGCCCACCCGACGCGAAGCAGCATCACCCTCATCCATCTAATTCGGTAGGCGATGGATATTGCACCCTCAAATACAAGAAGCCAGTTCAATGGAGTCGTTGTCATGTCTGTTCGGATAGCCCGCCTCTTGACATGCTTTGCCTGCGTGGTTCTGTCGGCCTCCAGCTGTTCGTTGTCGAAATCTAGCGATGTGAAGTCGGCAGTTGCGCCCAGCAGTGTTGCCCCGTCCGAAGTCGGAGCAGAATGCCCTGGAGTACCAACGACATCGTTGGACGCAGTCGCGAAGAATTTCTCTTTTCGTCCATCTGAGGCTCTGCGGCGCAACTCCGATGTTGTGACGAACGTTGAATGCTATGGCCATAACGACAAGCGTTTGATGGTATTTTACTCGCACTATGGCGAGAATCTGAAGGGGAAGGACGTCCACGAGCTGTCAAAAGCCTATCGAGCCTCGCAGCCCAGTAGTACCTTCCCCGTCGCGGGAGTCGTGGGCGCTAAAGGTGAGGTTATCCTCGGAGATGACGGTGGGGGCAGCTCAATCATCACATGCGGCAACTCCTTCATCCTCGTCTCCTTCTACCCGTGGCAAGAACTAGGAGACAACCTCGACGTCAATCTTCGCAACCTGGCACTGTCGATGGTGCCTTGGGTCTGTCAGGGCGAGCCGGTACCCGGCCTTGGGGCGGACCTGACACCAGCGTTCCCCAACGGGACACCTACGGCATCGACCTCGCCAGAGGCGCCAGGAGGCGAACCGTCCCCAACTGCACCTGAATCGGAGTCAGGGCTGTAGCGGCCCCACCACACCACCCTCTACCGCCCCACAGGTGACGGCTCAGAGGACGTCACTAAGGGCTCAGGCCAGTCCCGGGATGCAATGAAGTAGGGGGCATGCAGAAGCCGCGATCGCTGCGACGCCCCTCGTCCCCGTGCTGACCATCCACGCTGCACACGTGAGTCCAGGCGGCCTCTGGGTGGTGTCATGATTCCGCGGCGCGCGATCGGTAAGCGCGACCCCCGAGCTGCATGACAACCGACCGGGCCCCACACCCGCAGTCGGCGACAATCCGCTATCCTTCACACGAAAGCGCCCTTCGCTTGAAGTTCTCGAACGGCAGGAGCCCGCCTTGTCGCAGGCGAAGCGATACCGTCACCCCACTTGCATCACCTCAACAGTCAACACCTAAGTTTAAGGTCAGGTTGTCATGAAGCTTCGGTCTCGGTGCTTTGTCGTTGCGAGTGTCGCTATGGTGTTTCTGAGTGTGTCGTGCTCTGTGGTTGGCGGCGGAGAGGTGCCCCCTAAGAAGGTCGCGCCATTGCGTTCAGTCATGTTGACTCGTGAGGACGTCCCTGGGGCCACTGACGTGAAGTGGTCGAATATCTCGGGATACCAGAGTAATTGCCCCACCGCGGATGATGACCTCAATCTGTCGTTGTCATCGGATCCTGAGACTCATTTGAGTGTCGAACGCCTTGAGGGTGATGGGATGTCCGTTACCCAGGCACTGATCTTCAATCTCATAGAGAGCGACAAGGGTGGACGTGTTCGTGCTCTGCAAGCAGATGTCATAGCCTGCGACGGTGTAGAGACGACTGAGAATCGCCCCTGGCCCGACAGGCCCGCACCTGCCCCCGCGGAGCGAGTGAGCGTGGCGATGTCGACACTGGAACCGGGCTCCCTGCCCAAGGGCGCCTTCGGATTGAGGCAGCGGGCCACCACACGAGCCAGTGTCGTTGTCGTGGACATGGTCTACGCACCTGTGAGACGCGGAGACCAGCAGGGCATCCTCATGATCCGTACCGCCGCAACCGAGGGCAAGACCAGTCCGCAAGACGCCGTCGGGCTGCTGAACAAGGCGCTCCACCGCGCCGACGCCCGCATCGACCCCGATCAGCTGATCGCGCCGGCGCAGACGTCGCCGGCATCAGGCAGCGTCACGGCAACACCGACATCGCCGCCAACACCCTGAGCCCACCCACGAACGCACCTTCCTGCGACTCTGGGTTGGAGCGCCTCCGACAGTGGAAGCGTCGTCAGCCAGAGGCGGTAGCCGTTGACGTCTGCACCGTCGGAGAACAGGGATGTGGCCTTCGTCGGACTGCCGTGACTTGGTTGTGATCTGGCGGGTAGGGTCAGAGGGTTCCTGCTGCGCCGGGTGACTGTGTGCGGCCCGATCGTGGAGGTGTTCCGTCATGACTCGTTCGCTTGCTCGTTTGTCTGGTCGCTGCCGTGTCGCCAGCGCCCTGGGGGCGGGCGTGCTGGCTGCCTCGCTGGCGCTGGCTGGCTGCTCGTCGAGCAGCCCGAAAGGTGGAGGCACGATCCCGCCCCTCAACACCGCGGGCGCCAGTGCTGCATCGACGACGGCACCGGCCGCCTCGGGTGGGGCGTCCTCGAAAGGCTCGGCGGCACCGACGACTCTGGATGCTCAGAAACTGACTGACGAGTCCATCGGCTACTACGTGGACTTCGTCCCCCAGAGACTGGACACCACCCAGACCCAGGCTGCCCTGGGATACCTGGCCTACGACAGGGCGACGTGGGAGGCATACCGTGATCTGGATGGCGACCTGTCAGCCGTCGAAGCCTCCACAACCGGTGCAGCGTTGGAGAATTATCGCAAGACCTACCGTGAGGCCCAGGAATCAGGTGGGCGTGAGGTCGGAACGTCACGGGTGACGGTTATGTCCGTGGAGATACAGTCGGACAGCGAAGCCGCAGTCGACGTGTGCTCCGATCAGACTCAGATAAAACAGGTCTCAGAGTCAGGTAAAGACATCACACAACCTGACTGGCGGCATACACATTCCTATCTTGTATCGGTGAAACTGACGGACGGTGCCTGGAAGGTTGCTTCGCTTGAGAAGAAGGGGACGGACATTTGCTGAAAAAACATCTCTTCAAGCTCATGGTGGCCGTGTCGCTTGCCGGCGCTGGCGCACTCACTCCGACGGGCCCAGCGTCAGCCAACACGCGCGACAGTGGTGGTGGTGTGACACCGTCGGTGTCCGGGTCTGAGGGCACGGGGTACGAGGTGCAGATCTCGGTGAAGTCAGAATCGGCGGCACCCGGAGGCGGGGGCGGCGACGGCGGTGGTAGTGAGTCCTGGTCCACGCAGGCCACCACCACCGTGCAGCCGGTGTGCTTCTACGCCCATCCCGTCCCAGGGCACGCTGTGGCCAAGCACATGGAGGACTGGTACAAGGAGTCACAGGGCGACCCAGCAATGAAGAAACGCGCTGACTACGTCGGCGCCAGGGACTTTCCTGACTGGAAGAAGCACGCCCAGGAGGACGGTAACTGGTATCACGCCGACTGCAAGAAGGAACGGGCGGCCGACGGCGAGACCTTCGGGTGGATCCTGTACAACTTCTTCAAGGTGAACAACAATCCCGAGTCGATATTCGTACCGGCCGGCCAGCAGCCGCCACGAGTGCCGGTGGACGGGGCCACTCTGGCCCGGGCCGCGTGGAACGCGATCAAGCTGCCGACCCCGACAGTGGAGACCAACCCCAAGGTCGGCCCCCAGGGCGCGACCCTGGTAGGCATGGACACCTGGGTGTGGGCCACCGGCAACACGCCCAAGACCGTGACCGCCACCGCCACAGCCGGCCCGACCACGGCCACAGTGACAGCATCATCAGCAGGGCTGCAGCTGTCGGCCCCCGACGGGAAGGCCTCCTGTCAAGGCTTCGGAGTCGTCTGGCACTCCGGCATGCCCGAGGGCTCCAGCCCCTGCACCATCTCCTTCAACCGCAGCTCGGCCCACCTGGGCGGCACCACACCACTGACAGTGTCCGTGGCCTACAGCGTGACCTACACCGGCAGCGACGGCGCCAACGGCACCCTGCCAGGACTCACCACCACCAGCACCATCAACCTCCCCGTCGCCGAGGTCCAGACCCTCACCACCAACCACAACAACCCCCGCCAGAACTGAACCGGCACCGGCATCGAAAGACAGTCGGACGAGAGTTATCAAGCAATAGAATTTCCGGGCAACACACATCCTACAACAGGCGGATAACATCAAGTGAATGGACACGATTCCCACTCCAAGGCTGACGGCGATTCACTTCGCATGCAACGCCAGTCGCCCACCCGTGTCATACTTGCCACTCTATTGACGGCAACCCTTCTGGTGCTGATCGGAGTCTCTTGGCGCCTTCTAGGGAACCACAACGAGCGCACTCGCAAGAAGATGCCCGACCTCACGGTTCCCAGCGTCATTCCGAGCGATTCCGCTCAAACATGCCGCGGCATACCCGACAAAAGCGTGCAGGCCTTGCTGGGTTCCTACGGAGACGACTTGACCTATGATTCAGTACATCTCCAGAACTACACAACCTGCACCATTATGAACTCAAACGAGAACATTCTTAGGATCGTCTACGGCCATGCAGATGGCGATAACATCCCTTCCGACAAGATCGCGACCGAGAAGAATGGGGCGAAACCAGTCGCCCTACAGTCCGCCCCACAAGGTCATGGACTCGTGAATTCCACAGATTCCGCCAACGCAGAAATTGTTTACCAGTGCGGGCAAGGACAGTTCATCTCAATCACCATCCAAGGCTACGTCCTTGAAACCCCGGTCGAAAGCAACCTGATTAATATGGCGAATTCGATTTCCTCACTGGCTTGCACCACATAGATGGCCGCCCTCTCCTGCCTCGACCTTCACCAACAGCGCCGGCAGATGCGTCGTCGCCCACCCTCACGGCCGGGGACATCTCGCGCCGGCGGGTGCTGTCTGCGCGTCCGGGGACAGGATTCCTGTCCCCGGACGCGCGGGACGTCCCCGGCCCGAAGAGAGTGTCCCCGACGGCGTCGAATGTCCCCGCGGACAGGGAGTCAGGCCCAGGGCTGGCGCTGGGCCCACTCCTGCGGGCTGACGCGGCGCCCGGTGTAGAAGGGCGTGTCCACGCGCACGTGCATGCGCGCATCCGTGTAGCGCTGGTGGTGCAGGACCCCCTCGAGCCGGTCGAGGCTGTCGGCCTCGAAGCCGAGAATCCACTCGTAGTCGCTCAGGCCGAAGGTGGACAGGGTCGAGCCCTTGACGTCGGGGTACTTGGAGAAGCCGTGGCGCCCGTGCTGGGCCATCATGCGCGAGCGCTCCTCGGGCTCGAGCAGGTACCACTCGTAGGAACGCACGAAGGGGTAGACCATGACCCAGTCGCGCGGCGCCACCCCGGCCAGGCAGGCCGGCACGTGGCGGGGATTGAACTCGGCGGGCGTGTGCAGCCCCATGCATGACCACACCGGCTCCAGGTAGCGGCCCAGCGCACTGCCACGCAGGCGGTGGTAGGCGTCCTGAAGGACCTCGGGGTCGTCGTCGAGCCACCACACGAGCAGGTCGGCGTCGGCGCGCAGGCCCCCGACGTCGTACCAGCCGCGCGTCGTCACGCCGCCGGCCTCGACGAAGTTGGCGCTCTCCCCCAGGAGCTGCTCGCGCTCGGGCTGGGAGGCGGGCAGCGGGCGAGCCAGGCGGAAGACGGCGTAAAGGGTGTAGTGGTACTGGTTGTTGATGGCCTCCAGGTCGACGTCGGTGGCGTCGCGCGGGTCGCGGTGGGGGCGGCGCTCCTCGTCCTCGAAGCGGTGCAGGCCACCCTCACCGGGGTGACCGCCGGGATGTCCGTGCTGGCCGTGGGTGTCGGTGCTCATTCTCTTCTCCTGGTTCTTATCGGAGCTACTGGGATGGGGACTATCGAGAGCCGTCGCCGTCGGTCCCGTGGTGAGCGGGCCGGCCGGGGTGGCCGGCCCCGTTCCGGCAGCACGAGTCCGGGCAGACCGTGTGGAACGGGCCGACGCCGGTGGTCGAGTCGGGCCGGACGTCCTCACCGCGGGCGGCGGCGGCCCGCTCGAAGAGGATGTCGACGAGGGAGTCGATGAAGGCCGGGTGGGTGCCGACGGTGGCAGCGCGCGCATACGGCATCCCCAGGTCGCGGGCGGTCTGGGCGGCCTCGGTGTCGAGGTCGAAGACGACCTCCATGTGGTCGGAGATGAAGCCGAAGGGGGCCACGACGACGCCCCCGGGTCGCTCCACGGAACGGCCGTCGGTCAGGTGCCCGGCGGCCAGGGCCTCAAGGTGGTCGTTGACGTCCGGTTCGAGCCAGCGGGCCTGCGGCGGGCCGGAGCGTGAGCAGTAGACGAGGTCGGCCTCCACCGTGTCCAGGCCGAGACGACGGGCGACCTCGGGCACGAGGACGGCGGCCAGCGCCTCGTGCTGAGCGACGTAGGAGACCTCCGTGGACAGGTCGGCGGCCACACCCGGCTCTCGCCGCCCGGTCTCGGTCGGGCCGTGCGCGTCAGAAGTGCCGGAGGCGCCGGGTGCGCTCTTGGGACCCGCCCCCGGGGCGGAGCCGGCCTCCATACCCAGGGGGATGGAGTGGGTGACAAGCACGAGTCGCGCGTCCGCGGCCGCCACTCCCTGCTCGGCCAGGGCGCCGTAGGCCTCGACGATGGCGTCAATGTTGGCCTGCAGCAGGCCGGGGGTGTTGTAGTAGGGGCGCGTCTTGTCCGCGGTGAGCTCCACGGGACCGCCCCCGTCCCCGCCGACCCGGGCAGCGGCGTCGGCCTCGAATCCCTCACCGGTGGAGCCGTCCGCGCCGTCGGCGAGCAGGGCGACGGCACCGGCCAGGTCCTCGCGGTACTGGCGGCACCCGGAGTAGGAGCCGAAGGCCGCGGTGGGCAGGGCCAGGACGCGGCGGGCCCCGGCGTCGGCCAGCTCGCGCAGGGCCTGGCTGACGAAGGGGTGCCAGTTGCGGTTGCCGACGATGATCGGCAGCGTCGAGCCGCGCTCGGCCAGGCGGGCCTGGAGGGCGTCGCGCAGCTCGGCGTTGCACGCGTTGATCGGGGAGGCGCCGCCGACGCTCTGGTAGTGGCCGGAGACCTCCACGAGGCGAGAATCGGGCACGCCGCGGCCGGCGGTGGCGTTGCGCATGAAGGGCAGGACGTCCTCGGGGCGGCGGGGCCCGCCGTAGGACTGCAGAAGGATGGCGTCGTAGGGGGCCAGCGGGTCGAGGGCCGGGACAGTGGCTGGGGCTCCGGCGAGGTCGGCGCCCGGGAGGGTGTCCGGGCGTGCGTCCAGGCACGCGGGAGCCTCCTGGGTGGACCCGGGCACGGGCGCGGCGGTGTCAGTCATGGTTCTCTCCTGTGCTTTCCAAACCCCAGACGAGGTTGAGGGCCTGACGGTAGGCCTCCTCGCGGCCATCCTGGCCGGCGCGGCGGGCCATGACGGTGGGCTGGTGGAGGAGGCGGGCGGCCAGGTGGTGCAGGGCCCGCTCGGCCTGCGCCAGGGGCACCATGGGCTCACCGTCGATCTCGCTGGCGGCCTCGAAGCCGGGCTCGGCAGCGAGGTGATGGTGGGGGCAGGCCCCTGCGGCGGCGTCGGCGCTGTTGACACCGCTGACGCCGGTTCCGGCGCGCCCGTCGACGGCGGGGACGGCCAGGGCGAGGCGGCGGGCGGGCTGGGGGCGCAGGCGGGCGGCCTCCTCGGCGACGACGCGACCCACCTGGGCGCGCAGGGCGGTGATGAGGGGGTCCATGGCCCGGCCGGCCAGGGTGCGCTCGAAGTCAGCGGCCTCGGCCTCGACGATGGCGCGGGCGGCGGTCACCTGCTGGGCCTCGGCCTCGGGAACGGCGTCGCGCACGCGGGCCAGGTCGAGGTGGACGACGCCGGGCAGGGCGCCGACGGCCTCATCGACGTCGCGGGTCAGGGCCAGGTCGAGGATGACGAGCGGCCGGCCGGCTCCCCCGGCCGAGCCGGCTCGCTCGGCGGCGACGGGGGCGACGACGTCGGCGGTGAGGATCGGCCCGCCGGTGCCGCGGCAGGTGACCACAAGGTCGGCGCGGCTCATGGCCTGGCTCAGGGCGTCGGTGGGGACGGCGCGCAGGCCGTGGCCGGCGGCGAAGGCCTCGGCGCGGTTGGAGGCGGAGTAGACGGCGATGTCGCTCAAGCCTCGGGCGCGCAGGTCGGCGACGGTGGCGCCGGCGTAGGAGCCGGTGCCGACGATGAGGGCGCGGCAGTCCTCCAGCGGCGGCAGGTGGCCGGCGGCCTGATCCACGCCGACGGCGACGACGCTGCGCCCCTGACCGGACAGCTCGGTCTCGTGGGCCACCCGGCGGGCGGTGGCCGAGGCGCGCTCGACGACCCGCACGAGCTCGGGGCTGAGCGTGCCCTCGGCGGCGGCGGTCTCGGCGGCGCGCCGGACCTGGCCGACGATCTGGGCCTCACCGACCACCATCGACCTCAGGCCCGCGGCGATGGCGAGCATCTCCCGGCGGGCGGCCGCCCCGACCAGGTGGGTCACTAGGAGGCCGCTCGGGGGGAGCCCGGCGCGCTCGGCCAGGAAGGCGGTGATGGTCTCGCCCAGGTCTGACGCCGCGGTGGACCGGCTCGCGTCAGCCGGAGAGAGGTCCGGGTGCAGGGCCGCCGGACAGCCGGTGTCCGCCCAGGAGTCGGCATCGATGAGCAGGGTCAGGCGGTTGCAGGTGGACAGCACCAGGACCCCGCGCAGCGCCGGGACCGCCTCCAGGAGGTCCGACCCCAGCCCCGGGGCGACCGCACCGAGCCGGGCAACGACGTCGAGGCCCGGCAGTCGATGGTCTGCGGAGAGAAGATGAGTAGTCACAACGAGCGCTATTGAAACATCACCGTGGGGAGCAGGCACAATAGCGGCGTGGCGACACACACCCGACATCATGACAATGCGTCATCACCATATTTCTGACACTCTGTCAGGACCCGACGGATGTCTGGAACGCCGCATCATCACGCGCAATAAACCCTCTCTGACCACTGCTGACAGGAGGCAGTCGGATATGTCTCGCATTCAGTTCCCTTATCGCAGGGAAAGCACGCGGCGTCAGCATTCTTCGCCCGATAACAGCGATTTCGTCACCGGCAGTTCACACAATGATTCAATGACTTGCGAGCCGGCGGCGAGGGCTGCCGGAGCGGCACGGCCTGCCGGGACCACGACGGGACCGGCTCCGTCGCCGGCGCTCCTGGAGGCGCTGGCGGGACGGAGGCCCGCGCGCACACCGGTGTGGTTCATGCGTCAGGCGGGACGTTCGCTGCCGGAGTACCGCGCGCTGCGGGCGCGCGCCGGCGTGCCGATGCTGGATGCCTGCCTGGATCCTGCGCTGGCGGCGGAGGTGACGCTGCAGCCGGTGCGGCGCCACGGCGTCGACGCCGCCGTCTTCTTCTCCGACATCATGGTGCCGCTGCGCCTGGCGGGCGTCGGAGTGCGGATCGAGGAGGGCGTCGGGCCGGTCCTCGACGCCCCGGTGCGCAGCGGCCGCGAGGTGGGCGAGCTGGTGGCCCGCCGCTTCGGTGACGGCCCCGACACCGAGGGGGTCGGGGCGATCGAGGAGGCGGTGCGGCGCGTCGTCGTCGAGCTGGGCAGTCCGCAGGCGCCGGGCGTGCGCGAGGGGCTGAGCGAGCGGGCGCGCGCCGGGCTGGAGCACAGTGCCGGGTCGGCGGGGTGGACGCCGGTGCTCGCCTTCGGCGGGGCGCCCTTCACGCTGGCGGCCTACCTGGTGGAGGGCCGACCCAGTCGCGACCACCTGGCGGCGCGCACGCTCATGCGCGCCGACCCCGACTCCTGGGACCGGCTCATGACCTGGTGCGCGCGCCTGACCGGCGAGTTCATCGCCACCCAGGTGCGTGCCGGGGCGGCCGCGGCCCAGCTCTTCGACTCCTGGGCGGGCTCGCTGTCCCCGCGCGCCTACCGCGAGCGCGTGGCCCCCTACTCGGCGCTCGCGCTGGATGTCGCCCGCCAGGCCGTCTCCCCCACCACCGGTGAGGCGGCGCCGCTCATCCACTTCGGGACCGGGACCGCCCGGCTGCTGGGGCTCATGCGGCAGGCGGGGGCCGACGCCGTCGGCGTGGACGAGCGCATCGAGCTGGGTGAGGCGATTGAGGTGCTGGCCGGGGCCGACCCGCAGGCGGGAGCCTGCCCGGTCCAGGGCAACCTCGACCCAGCGCTGCTGGCGGCGCCGTGGTCGCTGGTGGCCGCGGAGGTCGACGCGGTGCTGGCCGCCGGGCACGCGGCGCCGGGGCACGTGGTCAACCTGGGGCATGGGGTCCCGCCGGCCACTGACGCGAACGTCCTCACCCGGATCGTGGCTCGGGTGCACGGCTCGGCCGACTGGGAGTCCGTGGCCCTGGCCGGGTGGGAGGCATGAGCGAGGAGGCCGTCGGGGAGCGGCGGTGGGACGCGCTCGTCATCGGCGGCGGGATCGCGGGTCTGACGGCGGCCTGGGACCTCGTGCGCGCCGGGCTGCGGCCGCTGCTCATTGAGGCGCGCGGCTACACCGGAGGGCTCGTCGCCGCCGGGCCGATCGGCGGAGCACGCATGGACCTGGGCGCCGAGGGCTTCGTCGTGCGCGGCCAGGCAGCCACCTCCATGCTCGCCGAGCTGGGGCTGCGCACCGCCGCCCCGCACGGCCGGCCCCGTCTCTTCCTGCCGCCCCTCGCGCCGGGCGCCGACGAGCAGTCGTCCCAGTGGGGGTTGCACCGGTTTCCTGACCACGCCTACCTGGGGATCCCGGCGGACCCGCTGGCTCCTGACGTCGTCGCCATCATCGGGCAGGAGGCCGCGCGCCGGGCCGCACAGGATGCCGACCTTCCCGGCTCCGTGGGCACCGGCCCCGGGGATCCGGCCGACCTGGCCTCCTTCGTCACCGCCCGGATGGGGGCCGGCGTCCTGGAGCGCCTCGTGCGGCCCATCGTCGCGGGCATCCACTCGGCCGACCCGGCGGACCTGGCGGCCGATGTCGTCATGCCCGGGCTGCGGCGGGCCACGGCGGAGCTGGGGTCGCTCAGTGCCGCTGTGGCGGAGGTGCTGGAGCGGCGTCGGGCCCGCCAGGACGGGGCGGGTGGCCGGAGCGTGGACGCGGCCGTCAAGGGCGGGCTGTTCCGGCTCACTGACGCGCTGCGCGAGGCCATCGAGGCCGGCGGCGGGAGCGTGCGCACCCGCACCGGCGCCCAGTGGTTGCGGCCCGGCGGCGGCCAGGACTGCGCGGGCGGACAGGCGCCGGCCGCCTGGCGGGTGGGGATCGCCCCGACGCGCCGGGGTCCGACGCTGTCGGACGAGCCGCTACCCGATGGGGCGCAGGAGGTCGTGGTCACCGACCGCGTCGTCGTGGCCTGCTCGGCGGGGGCCGCGCTGCGGCTGCTGCGGGGGATTCCCTGCCTGCCCGCGAGCGCGACGGAGCTGACCGTGCCGGTGGGGGCGCCGATCGCCCGCTTCACGCTGGTGGCCCGGGCTCCGAAGCTCAGTGGCGAGCCGGTGGGCTCGGGGCTGCTCGTGGCGCCCGCCGGCGTTGCTGAGCCCGCTGGCCCCGCTGAGCCCGCCGCGTCGTCGTCGACCGGCACCGGGGCCTCTGTGCCGGACTCTCATGGGACGGATCCCGGTGGGGGGTCTGCGCGCCCGGTGGCCTGCCCGGTGCGGGCCAAGGCCCTGTCGCACCTGAGTGCCAAGTGGCCGTGGGTCGGTGCCGAGCTGCGGGCGCTGCACGGCCCGGACGTCCACGCGCTGCGCCTGTCCTACGGTCGGCCCGGGCAGCCGCGACCGCAGGTGGATCTGCAGGTGGCGCTCGATGACGTCGCGGCCCTGACCGGGGTGAGGATCAAGCCGGAGGCGGTCATCGACCACATGCTGGTGCGCTGGGACGGGACGCTGCCGCCGGTGACGCCCGCCTACCGGGAGCGCACGAGGCTCCTGGAGGAGCAGCTGGCGCCGGTGACGGGACTGGAGGTCACCGGGGCGTGGGTGGCGGGGACCGGGATCGCGGCCGTCGTCGAGCACGCCCGCGCCGCGGCCGGGCGCCTGGTGGGTTCCGATGATCGGTGAAGCGCCGCGCCAGGACGGGGGCGGGCGGCGCGTTCGTATATTAGGTCGCGAGTTCGTACTTCCAAGGTACGAAGGCGAGCCCTACGGTACGAACGCGACGATTGAGAACTGCGCACGAGGAGGGGATGCATGACCACGACGGGGACGGGCTCCTGGCGGCGGCTTCGGCTGGGCACGCGCGGCTCGCGCCTGGCGCTGACCCAGTCCGGGCAGGTCGCCGAAGCACTGATGGCGGCCGGCGGGGGCGGTGCGGCCGCCGCGGCCGGCAAGGCCAGCGAGGGTTCCGGCGGCCTGGGCATCGACCTGGTCACCGTGCGTACGGACGGCGACGGCGACCGCACGCCCCTACGGCAGCTCGGTGGGGTGGGGGTCTTCGCGGCCCGGCTGCGTCACGCGCTCCTGGATGGCGAGGTGGACCTGGTGGTCCACTCCTTCAAGGACCTGCCCACGCAGCCGGTCGAGGGTCTGGAAGTCATCTGCGTGCCGCCGCGCGAGGACCCGCGCGACGCCCTGTGCGCCCGCGACGGCCTGACCCTGGCCGACCTGCCCGAGGGGGCCCGCGTGGGCACCGGCTCGCCGCGCCGGGCCGCCCAGCTGCTGGCCGCCCGCCCCGACCTGGAGGTGGTGGACCTGCGCGGCAACGTGCCCACGCGCCTGGCGCGGGTGCGAGGCCTGGAGGTGGTCGGCGTCGGGACTGATGAGCCGGTGGCGCCGAGCCGAGCCGATGCCGCCGGCGACCTGGACGCGGTGGTCCTGGCCCTGTCGGGGCTGCGGCGTCTGGGTCTGGAGCACTGTGCGAGCGAGGTCCTGGACCTGGAGACGATGCTGCCCGCTCCGGCCCAGGGGGCCCTCGCCGTGGAGGCGCGAGCCGACGAGGACTCCGCGGAGCTGGCCCGAGCGGTGGCGGCGCTCGACGATGAGCCCACGCGCCTGGCGGTGACGGCCGAGCGGGCGCTCATGGCCCGGCTCGGGGCGGGCTGCGCGGCGCCGGTGGGGGCCTGGGCACACCTGCGGGGCGGCGGTCAGGAGCCGCGGGAGGAGCACGCCGAACACGGAACCGGGTGGAACGAGGAGTTCGGCGGCAATGACACCGCCGCGACCAGGACCAGGCAGGGCGCCGGGACTGGGCAGGATGCCGGGGCGGCGAGTGGCGGCCCGCGGCCAGTCGTCGCCGCGGATCGGGGCGATGAGCGCGGGGGGACGGAGCCGGCCGGAGCGGCGGGGCCGCAGGGTTCGGAGGTCTCACGCCGCTCGCCGCGGGTGCTCGTGCTGCGGGCGGTGGTCACCTCGCTCGATGGTGGCCAGGAGGTCGGCTGCGAGCTGAGCACTGAGCTGCCCGAGGCCACTGGGGGGCCGAGGACTCCCGGGGACACGGCGGCGGTTCGGGCGGCCGAGGCGCTGGGGGTCAGGGCGGCCGAGGTCCTGTTGGAGGACGGCGCCGACCAGATCGTCGACCTGCACGCCAACAAGCCCCGGCGGGACTGAGGCCATGGCGCAGTCCACCTCACGCACTGACTCGACCGGGAGCCAGCCGGGCCTGCCCCGGGAGGGCGGCGGGGCGCCGCTGTCGGGGCGGGTGGTTCTGCTGCCGCGCCTCAAGGAGCGCGACCGCATCGCCTCGGCGCTGGAGCGGGCCGGGGCGATGGTGCTGCGCGCCGCCGTGACGCGGACGGTTCCGGGTGAAGCAGCGGCGCTGGAGGCGACTGCGCGCAGGATCGTGGCGGGCGAGGCGGCCTGGCTGGTACTCACCTCGGCCCGAACCGTGGAGGCGCTGGTGCCGTACCTGCTTGCGGAAGCCGGAGTCGGCTCGGCGATCTGGAGGCACGGGCTCCACCAGGAACCCGGTACTCCCGCCCCCCACGACAGCGCCAGCACCCCAGCCATCCCACCGCTGCGGGTGGCTGTCGTCGGCCCGGCGACGGCACGTGCGTGGACCGAGCTCACCGGGACCGCCCCCGACCTGGTGGCCCGGGGATCGGCCACCGCCCTCCTGAAGGAACCAGAACTCGCCGGCCCACTGCCAGCCCCGAATGCTGCGCGGCGGGTGCTGCTGCCGGCCTCGGCGCTGGCCGACCCGGCACTGGCGGAGGGCCTGCGTCGAGCGGGCTGGGAGGTGGAGCAGGTGGCCGCCTACACGACCGTCACGGCCGACGCCCCTGACCTGCCCCCTGACCTGGATCGCACGTGGGCCACTGGCGGTGTGGACGCGGTCGTGCTCACCGCCCCGTCCACGACGCGGGCCGTCCTGGAGCTGCTCGGCCCGCCACCGCAGAGAACCGGGCTGGTGGCCATTGGCGCCACCACGGCAGCGGCCACCCGCAAGCTCGGTCTGACGGTCGCTGCCGTCGCCCCCTCCCCCACGCCCGAGGGGGTCCTCCAGGCCACCATCGACACCATCCGGGCCACAACGGGCCCCGCTCCTGCCCCTCAGGAGCCGCCGTGATGGCCACATACCGGCGAAAGTGTCACGATTGGCGACTTTTCATCGCCGCCACAGTCCCTGGGGCACCTACCCCTCGGGTATTCGCCCAGGTCAGAGCCGGATACTCCGATGAGCTCCGGAGCCGCACCCCCGCTCGGCACGACTAAAAGTCGCCATTCGTGACACAAAACCACCCCGCAGCCTCTGAACCCGACACAAGCGCCCCCCGCACAAACCTCCTCAGACCCACCCGATCCGCCTCGTTCCAGTCATTCCAACACTGTGGACGGCCTGCGAGGCGGCGGACCACCTACCACCAGGAGCACCTCATGACCGATGCCCTTCGACCGGCCGCCGACTTCCTGTCGCGCCGCTCCGTCCCCGACCCGCAGGCCCCCACGGTCCGCCCCCGGCGCCTGCGCACCACTCCCGCGATGCGGCGCCTGGCGCGCGAGCACGTCGTGGACCCGGCCGCCCTCATCCTGCCGGTGTTCGTGCGCGAGGACATCGATACCCCCGCCCCGTGGAGGCGATGCCAGGGGTCGTCCAGCACACGCTGGACTCGCTGCGCAGGGAGGCCGCCGCCTGCGCCGAGGCCGGCATCGGCGCCATTGACCTGTTCGGCGTTCCCGCCACCCGGGACGAGGCCGGCACGGCGGCCTGGGCCGAGGACGGCATCCTCAACCGCGGGATCGCGGCCGTGCGCGCGGAGGTGGGGGACGAGGTCGTCGTCTGCGCGGACACCTGCCTGGATGAGTTCACCAGCCATGGCCACTGCGGCCTCATCCGCCCCGAGGGCCCGCGCGCCGGCGAGGTCGACAATGACGCCACCCTGGCCACCTACCAGGCGATGGCCGTCTCCCAGGCGGAGGCCGGGGCGCACATGGTCTCCCCCTCGGGGATGATGGACGGGCAGGTCGCCGCGATCCGCGCCGCCCTGGACGCCACCGGCCACGATGACGTCGCGATCCTGGCCTACTCGGCGAAGTACGCCTCGGCCTACTTCGGGCCGTTCCGGGAGGCCGTGGGCTCCACGCTCACCGGGGACCGGCGCGCCTACCAGCAGGATCCGGCCAACCGCCGCGAGGGCATGCGCGAGGTGATGCTCGACGTCGCCGAGGGGGCGGACATCGTCATGGTCAAGCCGGCCGGCCCCTACCTGGACGTGCTGGCCGACGTCGCCGCCGCCTCACCGGTGCCGGTGGCGGCCTACCAGGTCAGCGGCGAGTACGCGATGGTGGAGGCGGCCGCGCAGCGCGGGTGGATCGACCGCGAGCGCGTCATCGCCGAGTCGGTGCTGGGCATCGTGCGGGCGGGGGCCGACATGGTCCTGACCTACTGGGCCCGGGAGATCGCCGAGAACCCGGCCCTGCACTGATACAAGAGCCACGGAGGGCAGGATCGTTCCGGTAGGTTGGGAATCAGTTCCGGCCGGCGCGAGGTCACCTCCCGAACCGGCCCTGACCAGTTCATCGACAGGAACATCGTGACTCAGCAATCGCAGCCCGCAGGCCGGCCCTCCAGTGCCACCGCCTCGACCAACACCTCCCTGTTCGAGGCGGCTCGCGCCGTCATCCCCGGGGGCGTCGACTCCCCCGTGCGCGCCTTCGGCTCAGTGGGTGGCACGCCGCGGTTCATCGCCTCGGCAAGCGGTGCCCACGTCACCGACGCCGAGGGCCGCAGCTACGTGGACCTGGTGGGCTCGTGGGGCCCGGCGCTGCTGGGGCACGCCCACCCCGGCGTCGTCGCCGCGGTCCAAGCGGCCGCCGCCCGCGGCCTGTCCTTCGGCGCCCCCACCGCCACAGAGACACTCCTGGCCGAGGAGGTGCGCCGCCGAGTGCCGGCCGCGCAGAAGGTGCGCTTCGTGTCCACCGGCACCGAGGCGACGATGACGGCCGTGCGCCTGGCCCGCGGCGCCACCGGCCGCGACCTGGTGGTGAAGTTCGCGGGCTGCTACCACGGGCACAGTGACGGCCTGCTCGCGGCGGCCGGCTCAGGCCTGGCCACCGGCGGCCTGCCGGGCAGCGCCGGCGTGCCCGCGGCGGTGGCCGCCCAGACCATCGTCCTGCCTTACAACGACGTCGCCGCCCTGGAGGCCTGCTTCGCCGAACGGGGCGCCGAGATCGCCGCGGTCATCACCGAGGGCGCCCCGGCCAACATGGGGATCGTGCCGCCGGCACCCGGCTTCAATGCCGCGATCCGCCGTATCACCGCCGAGCACGGCGCCCTCATGATCCTCGATGAGGTCCTCACCGGCTTCCGCGTGGGCCCGGCCGGCTGGTGGGGCCTGGAGGCCGTCGACGGCTGGACCTCGGACCTGCCGGGCCAGGCCACTGAGCGCGCCGACGTCGCAGCCCCCTCCTGGCCGGGCGCCGACTGGCGCGAGCGCGCCGCCTGGGTGCCGGACCTGGTGACCTTCGGGAAGGTCGTGGGCGGCGGGATGCCGCTGGCCGCCGTCGGCGGGCGGACGGAGGTCATGGACCTGCTGGCGCCGGACGGCCCCGTCTACCAGGCGGGCACGCTCTCGGGGAATCCGCTGGCCACGGCGGCCGGCCTGGCCACGCTCCAGCTGGCCGACGACGCCGTCTACGCCTCGGTGGCCGCCCGCGCCCAGACCATCGGCGAGGTGGTCTCGGCGGCCCTGAACGAGCAGGGCGTGCCCCACCGCGTACAGCGGGCGGGCTCGCTGTTCTCCTTCATGTTCGGGCAGCGGGCCGCCGAGCAGGGCGTGAGCGACTACGAGGCCGCTCGCGCCCAGGAGACCTGGCGCTACGGGCCCTTCTTCCACGCCTTCCTCGAGGCGGGGGTGGGCCTGCCGCCGTCGGTCTTCGAGGCCTGGTTCGTCTCGGCCGCGCACGGCGAGGCGGAGCTGGAGGCGATTGCGGCCGCGGCCCCGGCGGCCGCCCGTGCCGCGGCCCGGGCCCAGGCGAGCTAGACAGCCCCCGCCCTCAGAGCAGTACACCCGCCCCCAAGCGAGCTGACGGGGACCGCGAGCCCCACCCCTTACGGCCGCCAGGGCGGCGGGGCGAGGGCGGCTTCGTAGGCGGCGACATCGACGTCGGCGTTGAGGCTGATGACGATGCGCATCCGGGAGTCGGGGTGGGCCGCCAGCCAGCGGCCGATCGTCTCCAACGTCACCAGGGCGGCCTGCCGCTTGGGGTAGCCGAAGACGCCGGTGGACAGCGAGCACAGGCCGACGCTGCCCAGCCCCGCGGCGTGCGCGACGTTGAGGACGCTCGTGTAGCACGAGGACAGCAGGCGCCGGTCACGCAGGGTCGGCTTGCGCCCGTCCTCGATGACGGGCCCCACCGAGTGGATGACGTGCTGGGCCGGCAGGTGGTAGCCGCCGGTGAAGACGGCCCGGCCGGCGGGCTCCCCGCCCTGGCGACGGGTGGGGTCGAAGGTCTCGGCCCAGGTCATGTAGCGGGCGCACTCGGCGCGCAGGGCCGGCCCGGCGACGGCGTGGATGATGTTGTCGATGCAGCGGTGCCCGGGGGCGAAGCAGCCGAGCATCCCGGAGTTGGCGGCATTGAGGACGGCGCCGGCGCGCAGCCGGGTGAGGTCGCCGCGCCAGAAGGCCACGTTGCGGCCCAGCAGGCCGGGAACGTGATCGGTGATGGCCAGGGGCGGAATCTCGGTGGCGTCGACCATGCCGCGCTCGGCGGCCTCGGCCTCCAGGAGGGTGTCGAGGTCGGCGGCGATGTCCTCGGGAAGGGGCGCCGGGGGGCGAGCGGTGAGCAGGAAGTCGAGCATGGTGCGCAACTCGTCGGGGTCGGTGGGGACCGTCGAGTCGATCCAGTCCGTGGCCCCCTCGGGGTCAGAACGCAGGAAGGCGTAGACGAGGTGGCGCACCAACGCGTCGCGGCCCGAGGCACCGACGGGGACCGCCCATCGGGCTCTGACAGCGTGGCTGACGTGGGACTCCAACTTCACGCGGGCCATCATAGGATATCAAAACGTAATGTTCTGCCCTTGGGTGGGCGAGCCGGGCAACAGACAACGACGTCGCCCGGAAACGGCGGGTTCCCGGGCGACGTCGGACGGCTGCGGGCACCGAGAGGACGGCCCCGCGGCGGGCGACGGATCAGGCCTGAGTGCCGGCGGCGGCCTCCTCCTCGGCGATCTTGGCCTTGAGCTCGTCCATGTCGAGCTCGCGCACCTGCGTGATGAGGGAGTCCAGCGCGGGGGCGGGCAGGGCACCGGCCTCACGGTAGACCAGCACGTTGTCGCGGAAGACCATGAGCGTGGGGATCGAGGAGATGCCCAGGGCACCGGCCAGATCCTGCTCGGCCTCGGTGTCGACCTTGGCGAAGGTGATGTCCGGGTTTGCCTCGGAGGCCTTCTCGTAGATGGGGGCGAAGCGCATGCACGGGCCACACCAGGAGGCCCAGAAGTCGACGATGGTGATGCCCTCGCCGTGGATGGTGTCCTTGAACTCGGGGCCGGTGATGTTCTTGGTGGCCATGAGTGTTCCTTTCAAGACTGTGGAGACAGATGGGTTCCACTGCGGCCAACACGGCCGGGGCCCAACCTATTCCTGAGGTCGGCAATCCTCGTGACGGGGCCGCCCGGCCTCGCACCGGTACCGCGCCGCCGTCTCTTGCGGCCGGGGACATTCCACGCGACCGGGTGCGCGCCGTCCCGGCCGGGGACACCCGACGCGTCCGGGGACAGGATTCCGGTCCCCGACGGCGTCGAACGCCCCCGCCCGCACAGAAATGTCCCCGCCGGCGTCGAACGCCACCCGGGGAGAACGGTCCCCATGGGCGTGAGGCACCCGCCACCCCCAGACTTGACTCGCCAGCCACTACCGACCTGCCGACAGTTTTCAGGAGGGCACCCCATGACGATCTACCTCCGCACCTGCCCCACCACCAGCATCAAGGTGCTCGGGTGCCTGGGCGCCCTGGCCGCCGCCGGCATCGCGCTTCTCTACCCGTTGATCCTGCTCATGACCGCCTTTGCCCTGGGCGCCCTGGACGAGGCCGTCGCCTACCCGGAGGACAACGAGTCGATAGCCAATGCCGCGACTGCGGTAGGCGCGACACCACTCATTTTCAGCCTCGTGCTGACCTCCGTCATCTTTGGAGCAACCTCCTGCTTCACGGGCACGGACCGGTGGCTCACCAAGGACGCGACAGTGACTTATCGCGATATCGCGTCGGCACGGTTCCTCCATGTCGCCCGGGATCCCAACAGCCGCGCCGTGGGCATGCTGTGGGCGATGCTCGCGGGCATGCTGGTGACGGCCTCCCCGTTCACCATGATGTCTATCCCGCACTCCCTGATCTACAGCGATTCCACTCAAGATCTGGCCGTGGGGGCCACCTGGATTCTCGGCCTGGCCCACATCGGCCTGTTCGTGGCACTGAAACGCGCTGCCGCACGCCGGCGGGCAAGCGCGGTACGCCTGAGAACGTACGGCGTGGCGGTCGCGGACCCGAAGTCCTTCTCCCTCCCCCTGCCTTCCAGCCGTGGCAACCTCAGCATCCAAGAGGTCCCGGTGCACTTGGGTCGCGTGAAGGTCCAAGCCGTCTACGCCCCACCCGCCGGAGGTGCCGAGCCGGGGCGACCGGTCATCATCCCGCGGCTCGGCCTGACGGTGAGACCCTCACGGCTCGACGACGCCCGCTCCCGGGTCGAGGCCCGGCTCGACGAGGTCTGGCGGGCCGCACAGCTGATACGAGCCTCAGTCGAGCAGGAAGAGACGGCCGACGCCCCGACATCGGAGGCTGAGACGAATCCGGCTCACCAGCCACCACATCAGGACGCGGACCCCGGTCACGACCCGCCCCAGACAGAAGACACCCCTCCCACGAGTCGCGGCTCCACCACCTGACCCAGCCCTGCACAGTGCGGCCGGGGACATTCCACGCGGCCGGGTGCGCGTCGCTCCGGAGGGGGACATCCTGCGCGTCCGGGGACAGGATTCCGGTCCCCGACGGCGTCGAACGCCCCCGACCGCACAGAAATGTCCCCGACGGCGTCGAACGCCCCTGCCCACAACGGAACCCCACGGCGGCAGTCACCGGCGCACAGCCCTACACATGCCCGTTTCCAGACACACACCCATCCGCGATGTCCAACAATCCAACATTGTATGCAATCCTTCCTCTTTAGATGTCATACAACCACCACTAGGATGACATCATGGACGTGAGCATGTTCGTTGACGACACCATGGGGGAACTGGTCGACATCACCGGCTCCGACCCGGTGACCGGCAGCTGGCAGCACAAGGCCTTCATCCCCACCCCACTCGGCTCCGATGAGCCATCCATCAGCGGAGGCACCTACCGGATGGTGGCAGCAGCCGGGCGCGCACTGGCCGCCCTCGACGCCACGGCCCAGCAGCTGCCGAACCCCTACCTGCTGCGAACCCCCTCCCTACGGCGCGAGGCTCAGTCGACGTCGGCCCTGGAGGGCACATACGCCCCCCTGCGCGAGGTGCTCACCGCCGACGACGACGCCCCCGCGACCGCCGAGATGACGGAGATCCTCAACTACGTCCGCATGGCCAACAGCGGTTTCCTGTGGGCGCAGGAGGGGCGTCCCATCACCCTGTCGCTCGTCGAAGACCTTCAGGGCGAGCTCATGCGGGGCACTCCCCTGGAGCCCGCTTCAGGTCGCCTGCGCGACACCCAGGTCATGATCGGCCACCGCACCGGTGCGCACAGCACGACCCCGATCCATGCGTCCCGATTCGTTCCCGTACCGCCCGGGGATCCTCTTCGCGCCGGCATGCGTGCCCTCGTCGACTGGCTGCATCGGGACCACGAGGGAGACATCGACCCGATCATCGCCGCGGGCATGGCCCACTACCAGTTCGAGACCCTTCACCCCTTCCGGGACGGCAACGGGCGCCTGGGGCGGTTCCTCATCGTGCTCACCCTCCTGAGCTCGGGTGTTCTCAGCGAACCCACGCTGACGGTCTCGCCGTGGTTCGAGGAGCGCCGCGCCGAGTACTACGACTCGTTGCTGCGAGTCAGCACCCACGGCGACTGGGACACCTTCCTGACCTTCTTCTCCCAGGGACTGGCCGCGGCGGCCACCAGCACGCGCCACCAGATGCTCGCCCTGTCCGCTGCGCACCAGAGCCTCAAGGAGACGGTGCGCACCTCCAGCCTGCGGTCCGCGCACGCTCTTGACCTTGTCGACTTCGCGGTCGCGAATCCGAGCTTCACGGTACGCAAGGTCGAGGCGGCCCTCGGCATCTCGTACGGGCGAGCCAACGGCCTGGTTGCCCAGCTGGCTGACATCGGGGTGCTCGACGTCGTCGAGACCGGCTCGCAGCCTCGCCGCTTCGCCGCCCCTGCCGTCCTGAAGGTCCTGCTCGCCTGAGCCCGCCCCACCTCTTGCGGCCGGGGACATTCCACGCGACCGGGTGCACACCGCTCCGGACGGGGACACCCGACGCGTCCGGGGACAGGATTCCGGCCCCCGGGCGCGCGGACTGCCCCCGGCCGCGCAGAAATGTCCCCGACGGCGTAGAACGCCCCCACTCCGGGAGAGTGACCCCATGTGCGGGTGATACCCACCGGCCCTACGACGCCTGCCGCCACACCACAGGGCCCTGCCCACTCGTGCGCTGACACGGGCAACCGGCCCGGCGCCATCGTTTTCCACTATTCGGCGGACTCCAACCGCCGACACGGACAATTTTCTTCACTACACTTCCCGACGACGCACCACCCAGATCGAGCCACGGTGCCGCCGCACCCCGGCAACACGCCGGGCACCTCCCAACCCTTGAGAAGAGCAGCATCGCCACATGAATGAGATCCAACCGTTCCGACCACTGCAGGCGCCGGTAGCAGTTGCGCTCAGCGCCTTCGCCATCATCGCACTCACGGAACTGCATAGCCTCGACCCCGACTCCACATCATTTTCAATCGACTCATTCAACGCATTATCCGCCGTTGTTTTCTGGATAGTCTCCTCAGGGGTGGTCACCTACAATTCCCCGCAAGCACAAGGGGCGACAAGCGCAGTATTCACTGTCGCCGCCCTCGTGGGTGAGATCATGCCAGCAGACAGTGAACATAGACGGAGCACCCTCTCGGAGATCTCTCCCATCCTGTGGATCCTGGCTGGAATCATGTGCGGATCGGCCGCGGCAACATGCACCACCATCAGCCGCACGAGCAAGCATCACTCAACTCTCAGCATCACGGACCAGCTCCTCGGGAGAATCGCGGTCGCAGTACTTGCCAGCCTCCTGGCATCCGCACCACTCGTGAGCACCTCACCCTCTCGCTTATGGGCGACACCCGGACAGACCAGCATGTCTATTATCACATTCCTCTGCGGTTTCGCGATGACTGCATTTGCCGGACTATCGCCCTTCATTCCCCCGATCTATCTGGTCGTCACCCTTATCCGCTACTACACCTTCGACAACGCAGAGGCGGCGGGTACCTACCTGGCCGACATTCTCCCCATCCCTCTTCTCGCCATCTCCGCCACAGCAGGACTGCTCACCATGTACCACTACAAGAAGCCACGACCAATCACGTCGAGCCAATCCACAGAATCTCACACTTCATCACACTAAGAGGATACTCATGAATAATGAAATCTCTTTTCAGCAGTTACGTGCACCCATCGCCGTGGCGCTCACAGTGATCCTCAACTCGATGTTCGCCCTACCCTCGGATGCGCGCCTGACAGATCTTTCCAAGGTTGAGAGTCCGCTCATCCTCGCCTCGATCCTGTTTATTTTCCCTCTGGCGATATGGAATCATCCGCCCAGCCTGGGGGCTTCAGGAACGACCCTGCTGATCCTGAGCCTCCTGGCGCATTCCCACAGAGGCACGTACGGGGACTTCGAACACGCCGCCAGGCCTCTGTGGTTCACCGCCGGCCTGCTCCTGGGAGCGGCGCTCGCCTTCGTCGCCAGAAAGCACGTACGCTCGACCCTCTCGCAGGTATCCGGATGGAGGTACATCCTCCACCCCGCACGACTCACTGAGGCGATCGTCGGAATCAGCACCATCCTCGTTCTTTTTAGGCCCTCAAACCCACAGTTCATCCACGTCGAGCACGCCGACACTGCCACCAGTGAGGGCTCCCTGCTCTTCTGGTTCGCCGCGGGGGTATTCATTACCCTGTTGGCCGCCATCTCCCCGACGGCGACGACCATCTGCCTGGCTGCCATCGTCTGGTTTCACGGCGTCAACGATTACAGCGCGTTTCCCACCACCGGCACCGTTTCCATCCTGTTTATCCTTGTGCTGGTGAGCATCAGCCCTCTGTTCGTCCTTCACGATCTCCCAGCGCAGGAGACCGAGGATTCCGACACCAGCACCGGCGACGTCGGCGTCGACGGCCCCGGCCTCGCAGAAATGCCCCACCGGTGAGGGCAACACAGTCTTCTCCCCAGCGCCGTCTACTATCGGTCCATGCCGTCTGAAATCAGCCCGGGCACTCGGCTGCGGGCGTGGGAGCGGGCCGCGGAGTGGCCGCTGGCCGGTGCCGCCGTCGTCTTCCTGGGCGCCTATGCCTGGGAGGTACTCACCAACGCGCAAGGCGCAGCCAAGGAGACGGCCGAGCTCGTGATCGGCGCCGTGTGGGCACTGTTCGGCCTCGACTATCTTGTCCGCCTGGTCCTGGCGCCGAACCGGGGCCGCTGGTTCCTCCGCCACCTGCCCGACCTGGCGATCATTGTCCTGCCGATACTGCGGCCGCTCAGGCTCCTGCGCCTGGTGACGCTCGTGAGCATCATGCAGCGCAGCGCCGGCACCGCGCTGCGCGGACGCATCACCCTGTACACGGCCGGCAGTGCCGCCCTGCTCATCTTCACCTCGGCACTGGCCGTGCTGGATGCGGAGCGTCATGAGCCGGGCTCCTCGATCCAGTCCTTCGGCCAGGCCCTGTGGTGGGCGCTGACGACGATCACCACCGTCGGCTACGGCGACACCTTCCCGCTCTCCACGCAGGGGCGCTTCATCGCAGCGCTGCTCATGATCGGTGGGGTGGCACTCGCCGGCGTCGTCACCGCGACCCTCGCCTCGTGGATCGTCTCGCTGGTCGAGGAGGAGAACGCCGAGCAGGAGGCTGCCACGCAGGCGCAGGTGGCAGCCCTGCAGCAGCAGGTCAGCGAGCTGAGCGAGCGCATCGACCGTCTTCTGGCGGAACGCGACTTGGGACGCTGACGGTGGGCCTCCCCCGGTCCGACGTCGGCCCCACTGACCGCGCAGACACCGAACCGAGCCGGGCATCTCTCGCGGAGGACAACAGAATTTCTGTCCGGCTACGCGAAAGATGCCCGGCTCGGCGCGGAGGGCTACGCCGCACACAGATTCGCAAGCTCAGTCATTCATCGTCGGCACGCAGAAGCGGACCATAGTCGCGCCCGCCGTAGTAGACGCCGATGATCTCAATCATCTCATCGGTGATGGCGAAAGCGATGACAGCACGTCGGCGAAACCCGATGGTGCGCAGGCCGGGGCGGATGTCGTCGCGAGCGCGACCAACCATTGGGAAGTCGGCCAACGCATCGCACCGGTCCATCAGCGCGGTCACGTAGGCCTCGGCGCGATCAGGGAAGCCCGACTCGTGTGCGATCCAGTCGTAGAGATCGGTCAGATGACGCTGCGCCTGCGGAGAGTATCCCACACGCCGGGTCACAGATCGCCCTCACGCCTCGGAGGTCCGGCGGGAGTGATGGGCCGCGATGTGGGCACGCACCTGCGAGGCATTCAGGGCCAACGAGGGATCAGCCCTCAGCTCGTCATACGCCGGCGCCACATCGCCGCGCAGCCAGGCATCAACGGCCTCCTCACGGGCGAACAGCTCCCGGAGTCCATCAGTGACTGCCTCACTGCGGTCGGTGTAAGCACCCGATGCGACGCGCTGCTCCAACTCGTCCGCCAGATGAGTTGGCAGAGTGACACTCACTTGTCTGCTCACAGGACACCTCCTCTCCTCTGATGGACGGGACTCTACACCGGGCTCCTGGGAAGATCGGCGGCCACACTGACCGCGCAGACACCGAGCCGGGCACGTCTCGCGCAGCCCGACCGCATAACGGTCGCCTCACGCGAAAAGTGCCCGGCTCGGCGAAAGAGAGGACCCAGTCAGCCCCGCAGCTCGGCGGCCACCAGCTCGGCGAGCTCGACGGCGTTGAGGGCCGCGCCCTTGCGCAGGTTGTCCCCCACGGCGAAGAACTGCAGGCCGTGGCCCGGCGCGAAGGCCTGGTCGGCGCGCAGGCGCCCCACGAAGGTGCCGTCGCGGCCGGCGCCCTTGAGGGGGCTGGGCACGTCGTCGTAGGTGACGCCGGGAGCCGCCTCCAGCAGCTCGCGGGCGCGCTCGACGCTGATCTCGCGCTCGAACTCGGCGTTGATGCTGAGCCCGTGGCCGGAGAACACCGGGATGCGCACGCAGGTGCCGGAGACCAGCAGGTCCGGGATCCCCAGGATCTTGCGGGACTCGTTGCGCAGCTTCTGCTCCTCGTCGGTCTCACCGGAGCCGTCACCGGCGTCGTTCCCGGCCCAGGCCACGGCGTTGAAGGCGATGGTGTCGACGTAGACCTCCGGCGCGGGGAACTCGACGGCCCGCCCGTCCAGGGCCAGGCCCTCCATGTCCTCGTTCACGACGGCGCGCACCTGCCCGGCCAGCTCGGCCACCCCGGCCCGACCCGATCCGGAGACGGCCTGGTAGGTGGAGACGATGAGGCGGATGAGCCCGGCCTCCTCGTGCAGCACCTTGAGGGCAGGCATGGCCGCCATGGTGGTGCAGTTGGGGTTGGCGATGATGCCCTTGGGGCGCTCGCGCAGCGCGTGCGGGTTGACCTCGCTGACCACGAGCGGCACCTCGGGGTCCTTGCGCCAGGCCGAGGAGTTGTCGACGACGACGGCCCCGGCCGCCGCGAAACGGGGGGCGTGCTCGCGCGAGGCCGCGCCCCCAGCGGAGAAGATGGCGACGTCGATGCCGGCCAGGTCCGCGGTGGCGACGTCCTCAACCTCGACCTGGGCGCCGCGGAAGTCCACGACGGTCCCGGCGCTGCGGGCCGAGGAGAAGAAGCGCACCGAGCGGGCGGGGAAGTCGCGCTCGGCCAGCATGGCGCGCATGACGCGGCCGACCTGGCCGGTGGCCCCCACGACGGCGACGCAGACGCCGTCGGCCACTCCGGTGTAGGTGTTCACGGGATTGCTCATCGTCCGGTCCCTCCGTAGACGACCGCCTCGGCGGCCTGGGCGTCGAGGCCGAAGGCGGAGTGGACGGCGCGCACGGCCTCGTCGAGTACGGCGTCGTCGACCACCACCGAGATGCGGATCTCGGAGGTGGAGATCATGTGAATGTTGACCCCGGCCTCACTCAGCGAGCCGAACAGGCGCGCCGAGACCCCCGGGTTGGAACGCATTCCGGCCCCCACCAGGGACAGGATGCCGATGTCAGGGTTGAAGTGCAGGCTTCGGAAGCCCAGCTCCTCGCGGGCGGCCTCGAGGGCCTCGCGAGCGGCGGCGGAGTCGCCGTCGGGGCAGGTGAAGGAGATGTTGGTCAGGCCCGTCCCCTCGGCGGAGACGTCCTGGACGATCATGTCGATGTTGGCGTCGGTGCCGGCCACGATCGCGAAGATGCGGGCGGCGGCGCCGGGGACGTCGGGCACGCCCACGAGCGTGATCTTGTCCTGGCTGCGGTCGTGGGCGATTCCGGAGATGACGGGGGCTTCCACGTGGTCCTCCTTGGCGGTCGGGCGGGGGCGGGCCTGGGCCCGCGCGGCGATGGCATTGCGGTGCGCGGTGTCGACGACGGAGGCCGAGGGCCCCTCGTCGAGCCCGGCGGGGTCTGAGGGCGAGGTCGGGACGGCCGGGGCGGCTTCCTGGGCCTCATCGGCGGCCTGCGGGGCGGCCGGGCTCGCGGCACTGGGGGCGCTGTCGGTGTCGGCGGCAACGACGTCGTCGAGCTGGGCGGCCACGACCGAGGGCACGAAGGCGCCCTCGCGGCGGCCGTCGTAGATCCAGGTCCCGGTCTTGTCGGAGAAGGAGGAGCGCACGTGCAGGGGCACCCCGAAGCGGCGGGCGTACTCCACGGCGCGCAGGTGGAGGATCTTGGCGCCGTGGGCGGCCAGCTCCAGGGTCTCCTCGCTGGAGAGGGACTCGATGCGCTTGGCGGTGGGGACGATGCGGGGGTCGGCGGTGAACAGGCCGTCGACGTCGGTGTAGATCTCGCAGACGTCGGCGTTGAGGGCGGCGGCCAGGGCGACCGCGGTCGTGTCGGAGCCGCCGCGCCCCAGGGTGGTGGTGTCCTCAACCTCGTTGATGCCCTGGAAGCCGGCGACGATGGCGACCGAGCCGGTCTGGATGGAGCGGGCCACACGCTCGGGCAGCACGCCGACGATGGAGGCCTTGCCGTACTTGGAGTCGGTGAGGACGCCGGCCTGGGCGCCGGTGTAGGCGCGCGCCGGGACGCCGAGCTCGGAGACGGCCATGGCGAGCAGGGCCACGGAGATGCGCTCACCGGCGGACAGCAGGATGTCCATCTCGCGGGCGGGGGCGTCGGTGGTCAGGGCGGCGGCCTGGTCGAGGAGCTCGTCGGTCGTATCCCCCATCGCGGAGACGACGACGACGACCGTGTTACCGGCCTCGCGGGTGGCGACGATGCGCCGGGCGACGCGCCGCATCGCGTCGACGTCGCTGACGGACGAGCCGCCGTACTTCTGGACGACCAGTGCCATAAGGCGCTCCTCGGGTCCTGGAATCAGTGCGTGTCTAGCATCAGGTGCTCCGCGCCGGTGCGGGCGTCCTGGCAGGGGCTTCCGGGGGTGGAGCCGTCGCCGTGCGGCGCCCACGACGACGTGGCTGGGGTCAAGCATACGGTGCGCCGTGTTGCCTGCACATCACGCGGCCCGCAGCCCTCGCCCTGCACGCCCTGCGACCACACTTCGACAGAATCTTCAGAATCGACCCGGAGCCGCGTCGTTTCTGAAGTTTTGGTCGAAGTGTCGACGTGAGGCGGGCCCGAGAGCCACCCCACTCACGCCCACTCTTACATACTCTAAAAATGTTAGAGTAGACACATGGGCCACGACGACATCGATGCGCTACTCAACCTCCCCATCAACGAACGCGGCGAGCGACTGGCTCAGACGCAGGAGAACCAGTGGTTCGAACGCAAATCCATCCGTGTTGACCAGAAGAGCTTCGCCAAGGCCATCATCGGGATGGCGAACGCGGAAGGTGGAACCGTCGTCGTCGGCTTGAGCGAGAAGCGAGTCGAGGGGACCGACTCCACACCCTCTCAAACCAACAGGCTTCGCCAGGTACCGATGACCATGGCGGCTCCACCACTGCGCGTCCACTTCCGGGAGGTCCCGGTGATGAACGACGACGGCACGCAAGACCATCTTCTCGTCGCCCAGGTACCTCCCAGCCGACACGCACACCGGCGCAGTGACGGAACAGCCTTCCTGCGCATGGGCGACTCCACCGTGAAACTTGACGGCCCGATGTGGGAAGAGCTCGTCTACGACCGGGAGGCCGAGACATATGAGGCCCAGCCCGCCGGTATCACGATGGCTGACCTGAGCGGAAAGGCAATCGATCGACTACGAGCGGAGATCGGCGCACACGGAGACGACAGCCACGTCCTACGCAGCCGCAGCCTCCTGGCACAGGACGGCAAGCCCACCATCGCCGCACTCCTGCTCTTCGGCGCTGCACCCGAGCAGCTTCTGCCGCAGGCACTGGTGCGCGTCCTACGCTACCGAGAGGACGAGACAGGCACCGGAGCACGCCAAACCATGGAGGCCGACGGCGATCGACGCCTCGAGGGCACCATCCCAGACGTCATCGCCAGAGCAGCTGAGCTCATCGATCAGTGGGCCCCTAAGCGCAGGGCTCTGAAGAACGAGGGGACCTTCGGCCCGACGGACATCATCCCCCGGGACGCCTGGCTGGAGGCCGTGGTGAACGCCGTCGTCCACCGCTCTTACTCGATGGCCGGGGACCACATCCGTGTGTCGATCTTCCCCCACCGTATCGAGGTTTCCAGTCCGGGCCGTTTTCCCGGGATGAGCGATCCGAGTCGCCCACTCGAGATCGCGCGATACGCACGCAACCCGCGCATCGCCAGGGTGTGCGCGGACCTCGGGATCACGCAGGAGCTCGGCGAGGGCATTAGGCGCATGGTTGACGACATGCGCCAAGCCGGTCTCGCGGACCCTCACTATCGTCAGACCTCAACTAGCGTCATCGTGAGGCTGGATGCGACGTCGGCCATCTCGAGCGACGTCATTGAGAGACTGCCTCACGGCTCGCTCGCGGTCGTCACGCTCCTGCGAAGCACCGGGCCATTGGGCACGGGGGAGATCGTGTCGGGCGTCAACGCATCCCGCCCTACGGTCCTGCGGTGGCTCAAGACGCTGCGCGAAGAGGGACTGGTGGAGCGAAGAGGACAGTCACCTCGAGACCCGCGAGCCACATGGTACGTACCCGGCACCTGATCCCCCGCCTCTGCCGCCTCACTGCCCGCAGCAGAGTCCTCCGGCCACCCACTGACATCTACTCTAAAATATTGAGAGTAGCAATGTGAACCTGCAGAACGTTGGGATGACAAGGAACAACTCGCCTCGAACGGCGCTACTGCCAACCTACTCGAACGCTACTCGAAGCTCTCTCAACAGCCGCCGGACCACACTTCGACCGAATCTTCAGAATCGACCCGGAGCCGCGTCGTTTCTGAAGTTTTGGTCGAAGTGTCGACGTGAGGCGGGCCCGGCTTCCACCCACCGGCCCCGCGCCGACGACGTAGCCTGGCCGTATGAGCATTGAAGTCTCCCAGCTCACCCGCTTCTTCGGCCGGGCGCCGGCGGTGCACCAGCTGGACATGTCGGTGCCCAGCGGCGCCGTCACCGGCCTGGTCGGCCCCAACGGCGCCGGCAAGACCACACTGCTGCTCATGCTTGCGGCCCTCCTGGCCCCGGACCACGGGACGATCCGGGTGGCGGGCCTGGACCCGGTGACCCAGCCGCGCGAGGTCCACCGCGCCGTGGGCTGGATGCCCGACGCCTTCGGCACCTGGGACTCCCTGACCTGCACCGAGATCCTCCTGACCTTCGCCGCCGCCCAGGGCATGGACGCCGACGCCGCCCGCCCCCGAGCCGTCGAGATGCTCTCCCTGGTCCACCTCGAGGAGATGGCGCGCACACCCGCCCGGGTCCTGTCCCGCGGCCAGAAGCAGCGCCTGGGCCTGGCCCGCGCCCTCATCCACGCCCCCAAGGTCCTGCTCCTGGACGAGCCGGCCGCCGGCATGGACCCGCGTTCGCGCGCCGACCTGCGCGTCCTGCTGCGCGACCTGGCCTCGGGCGGCACCACGATCCTGCTCTCCAGCCACATCCTCACGGAGATGGAGGAGATGGTCGACGGCGTCGTCTTCATGTCCCACGGGACCGCCGTCACCTCGCCGGCGGGGTGGGGCCCGGCGCCCGGCCAGGCGGGCTCGGGCGCGCCGGCCCCGCTCCCGATGCAGCGGACCTGGCGGATGCGGGCCCTGGACGCCGAACGACTGGGCCAGTGGACACGCTCCGCGCAGCTGCCCGTCACGGCGGAGGAGGACGGCGCCGTGCGACTCCCGGTCGCCGACGACGCAGCCGCGGCCCGCCTGCTGCGAGGGGCCGTTGAGGCCGGGGTGGAGGTCGTCTCCTTCGCCCCGCTGTCCGGAACCCTGGAGGAGACCTACCTGGCTCTGGAAGGAGAACGCCGATGACCTGGACCGGTGTGCGCACCATCATGGTGCTCGAGCTGCGTCAGCGGGTGAGGGCCACGCGCTGGCGCATCATGCTGGGGATCTGGCTGACGGTCCTCATCGTCCTGTGCGGCGGGCTGGTGATCGCCGTCGAGACCACGAGCTCCACAGGCCCGTCCAACGACTTTCTTCTGACGCTCTACGACATCGTCGTCTGCTTCGTGCTGGGGATCGGGCTCATCGTCGCCCCCACCTTGTCGGCGACCTCCATCAACGGTGACCGGGCCGACGCAACCCTGGCACTGCTGCAGGCCACGGCACTGCGCAGCCAGGAGATCGTCGTCGGCAAGCTGCTGGCGGCCTGGGTGGCCGCGATCGCCTTCCTGGGGGTGGCGGTGCCCTTCCTCATCGGCTTGACGGTCGCGGGCGGTTCGCACTGGCAGGCCCTCCTCGCCCACCTGGTCATCCTCGTCTTCACCCTGGGGGCGGTGTGCGCCATCGGCCTTGGCTTCTCGGCGCTGGCGGCGCGGCCCTCGGCCTCGGCGGTCCTGACCTACCTCGTGGTGGCCGCCCTCGTCGTCGGGACTCCACTGTTCATGGCCATCAGCTCACCCCTGGCGGTCGGCAACCAGACACTGGTGACCTACAGCCTGGACTACGACAAATCCACCAACGGCACGCTCGTGTGCAAGACCGACCCCGAGGTCTCCGTCGAGGAGGTCACCCACACCGATCGGATCTGGTGGCTGCTGGCCCCCAACCCCTTCATCATCCTGGGGGACGCCACCGCCCACGCGCCCCGTCGGCTCGACGGCTGGGGCCACCGCAGCAGCTACTCCCCGCTGGAGGCCACGGGTTCGTGGACCGACGAGCTGCGCGACCCCAAGCCCGATCGGGTCGTCAGCAACTTCTGTAAGAACCGGAAGGACTCCTCCGACGATTCTTCCAGCAGGCGCGACAGCGAGGCTCCCGTGGCCAAGCACCTGGTCTTCTGGCCCGCGAGCCTCGTGGTGCTCATGGCTCTGGGGGCCGGCGGCGTGGTGACGGCCAGCAGACGTCTGCGCGTCCCGGCCGGCCGACTGCCGCGCGGCGTGCGCCTGGCCTGACCCTCCCGCCCTGAGCCGGCCGGGCATTCTTCGCGCAGCCCTCCCGACACTCTGTTGGCGGCGGTGAAAGATGCCCGGCTCGCGGCGAGAAGCGCAGGGGGCGGTCAGTCCTCGACGCGGCGTCGGCCCTCGAAGGCCCGCCCGAGGGTGACCTCGTCGGCGTACTCCAGGTCGGCGCCCACGGGCAGGCCGGAGGCGAGCCGGGAGACTGGCACGGCCATGGTGCGCAGCATGCGGGTGAGGTAGGCGGCGGTCGCCTCGCCGACGACGTCGGGGTCGGTGGCCAGGATGACCTCCTCGACCTCGCCGTCTCCCAGGCGGCTGAAGAGCTCGCGCACGCGCAGGTCGTCAGGGCCGACGCCGTTGATGGGGTCGATGGCGCCGCCGAGCACGTGGTAGAGCCCCCGGTACTCGCGGGTGCGCTCGATGGCGACGACGTCCTTGGGCTCCTCGACGACGCAGATGACGCGCTGGTCGCGGCGCGGGTCGCGGCAGATGGCGCACTGGGGGGCCTCGGCGATGTTGCCGCAGGTCTCGCAGAAGCGGACCTTGGCCTTGACGGCGCGCAGGGCCTCGATGAGGCGCTCGACGGCGGCCGCGTCGGCGGCGAGCACGTGAAAGGCCATGCGCTGGGCGGACTTGGGGCCGATACCGGGCAGCTCGCCGAACTCGTCGATGAGGTCCTGGACGGCGCCTTCGTAGACGGCGGGCATGTCAGCGTCCTTCCTGGGTCACGGTGACCTCTTCGATGACCTGGGCGCCAAGGATCCGTTTGACGACCTCGAGCCCGACGACGCCGGCGTCCTCGGCGTCGGGGTCGTCCTCGCTGGGGGTGTCGTCGGCCAGGGAGTCGGTGTCGGCCTCCTGGGCGGCGGCGCGAGCGGCGGCCATGGCGGCGGCCAGGCGTGAGCCGGCGATGCCCGACGGCGCCCAGGTGGACTCGTCCTCGGGTGGGGCGCTCGAGGCGCTGGGCTCCTCGGGGGGCGGGCCCGGGCTGAAGGGGCTCGACGCCGTCCCCTCCCAGGTGACAGGGGCCAGGCCGGGGGATCCTGCGGTGGTCTCCGAGGAGCCGGGGGCGTGTGACGCGCTGCCGGCCCCGGGCGCCTGCGGGGACGGGGAGGAGGACGTCTGCTGGAAGGACTGGGAGGCCGCCGGAGCGGACGCGGCCCCGCCGGGAATCTCCGGCAGGGCGCGCAGACGGTGGACGGTGGCCAGGGGCGCCTCGTCGGGCGCCTGCGCGGCGGGGGCGGAGCGGGACTGGGCGGGTGAGGCGGAGGCAGCTGGGGCCGAGGTGGGGGCCGGAGCGGACTGGGGGTCGGTGGGCGCGGGGGATGCAGGCAATCCTGAGCCTGCGCCTGAGGAGGGCCCGGGCGGCGGGGACGAGGGCGCGGAGGCGGATGCCGACTGGGCGGGCACAGTTCCGCCGCCGGGGACGGCGACCGGGCCCCAACCGTCGTCCAGATCGGTGCCGCCGCCGGCGGGCGCGGAGACCGGGGCCGGGGCCGAGCCCCCGCCGGGGATCGCGACGGGCCCCCAGCCGTCGTCGGGATCGGAGGGGTTCGCGGAAGCGGGGGATGCCGGCGGCTCCATGGGAGCAGCGGTGGGCGCCGGGGACGTGGAGGCGGCCGGGGATGCTGGGGAGACCGCCTGGAACTCGGTGGGGGCGGCGGGATCGACGCCGACCTGGGCCGGCTGCGGCTCGGGCGAGGTCGCGGCCTCCTGGGCGACGGCGGCCGGGGCTGGAGCGGCGGAGTGCCCAGCAGAGCCGCTGGGCTCATCGACACTGAGAGCCCCACTGACGTAGCCGGAGTCCTCGGCGTAGGGATCGGCACCCCAGTCGTCCTCGGGCGGGGGTTCGGGGATCGGGGAGCCGTCGTCCCAGGTGGTGGAGACGGGACGGTGCGCGCCGGGGCGGTCGGCAGGCTCGACGTCGGTGGGCCGTGCCGACGCAGCAGCGGGCGACTGCGCGGGGCGGCCGGCGTCGTGGACAGCGCTGGTGGGGTTGTGGGTGGCAAGCGCCTGGGGGTCGGGAGCGGATGCGGCGACTGGTTCACCGGTGGAGCCGTGCAGCACGGCACTGTCGACGCCGGGGCCAGAGCCACCGGCGCTACTCACGACGGCCGGGGCCGGTGCTTCGGCCGGGCCTTGGCCGCCGGTGTGCGTCCCAGCGCCGTTGACATCCTGCGCCACGCTGCTGGCGGCCGAGCCCGCCGAGTCGAAGGCGCCGGCCTGTGGTCCGGGCCCGCTCGGGCCTGCATCGGGGGCGCCGCCACCGTCGAAGCCCTGCGGCCCGCCGTGACCGGCGTCGTGGCCGACGGCGGAGCTGACGCTGGGGCCAGGGGTGTGTGCCGTCTCCGCTCCGGAGGGGGCAGCCCCGGATCCGCCCGGTCCTTGCGGTCCACGCGGGCCGCCTGAGCCGCCAGGGCCACCGGGGCCACCTGAGCCACCCGGGCCGTCGTCGCCGGCAACGATGGCGTGCACCTCGAGGCGCAGGCCCAGGGCCTGATGGAGGGCCGCGGAGAAGATAGGGCCGTGCCCGCCGTTCTCGAAGGCGCCCACGAGGCCGGGGGCGGCGAACAGGAGCGTGAAGACGCCGCCGGAGACGGTGCCCGGTCGGGAGTTGGGGCCGACCAGCGCCCAGGTGGCGCGCCGCGAGCGCTTGGCCGCCTCGAGGACCTCCTCCCAGCGGGTGCGGATCATCTCCGCGTCGGCCGCCTCGCCCCCGCCCGGGCTGCCAGCAGCGACACCGCCCTGGGCGACGGGTGCTGAGGCCGCAGCAGGGGCTGCCCCCCAACGGCGCTTCCCTGGGCAGCGGGGGCCAGGGAGCGGCGGGCGCGCTCGGGGCGGCTGCGCGCGAGGGCTGCTCGGCCGGCCGTGAGGCCGCCGCGGCCGAGGGTGCGGAAGGCCCCGGCGAGGCGGCGGCGCCGTCATTCGGGCCGTCCCAGCTGACGGCGGGGCCCGCCTGTGAGGCCGGTGCGGTCGACGTCGGACCCGCGGCAGGCGCTGAGGGCGCGGCAGGGGCCGCCCCCCAACCGGCGTCGGAGTGGGGAGCCCCAGGGGCGGTGGGCGCCGGGCTCCCGACTCTCTCCGGTCCTCCGGCGTTCTCGGGCCGCTGGCCTCCACGCCGGCCGGCGGCCTCTGCGGAGGCCTGGCGGGCGATCTGGGCGGCCATCTCGCGTCCCGACCCGGCGGGCACGACACCGGCGCTACTTCCGGCCGCTCCAGTGCCCGCGCCGACGCCCGCACCACCGGGGGCGGGCGAGGCCATCGGTCCGGCGCTCCCAGCAGGCCCGCCCGCACCCCCGGCCGCAACGCCACCACCTCTGGCAGCACCTCCGGCGGGGATGAGCAGGCGGGCCACGAGCAGCTCGAGCTGGAGACGCGGGGAGGTGGCGCCGACCATGGCGGTCAGGGCCTGGGCGGTGGTATCAGCGGCCCGGGAGAGAGCAGCGGCCCCCATGGTGCGGGCCTGGAGATCCATGCGTTCGAGCTCGTCGACCGGCAGGGAGCCCAGCGCCGCGCCGGCCTCGGAACCGGCCAGGGCGATGACGAGCAGGTCGCGCAGCCGGGCCAGCAGGTCCTCGACGAAACGACGGGGGTCGTGCCCGGAGGAGACGACCCGGTCCACCACTCGGAAGACGCCGGCGCCGTCGGAGGCCGCGATGGCGTCGACGCACTGGTCGAGCATGGTGGTGTCGGTGTAGCCCAGCAGGGCAACGGCCCGCTGGTAGTCGACGCCGCCGTCGTGCGCCCCGCCGATGAGCTGGTCCATGACGGAAAGGGTGTCGCGCACGGAGCCGCCGCCGGCGCGCACCACGAGGGGGAAGACGCCGGGGCCGATCTCGACGCCCTCGGCCTGGCACAGATGACCGAGGTAGCCCTCGAGGACGTCGGGCGGGACGAGACGGAAGGGGTAGTGATGGGTGCGCGAGCGGATGGTGCCGATGACCTTCTCCGGCTCGGTGGTGGCGAAGATGAACTTCACGTGCGCCGGCGGCTCCTCGACGAGCTTGAGCAGCGCGTTGAAGCCCTGCGCGGTCACCATGTGGGCCTCGTCGAGGATGAAGATCTTGTAGCGGTCGCGGGCCGGTGCGAAGGCGGCGCGCTCGCGCAAGTCGCGAGCGTCGTCGACGCCGTTGTGGCTGGCGGCGTCGATCTCGACGACGTCGAGGCTGCCAGGGCCGCCGGTGGCCAGGTCCCGGCAGGAGGGGCAGGTGCCGCAGGGGGTGTCGGTGGGGGCCTGGGCGCAGTTGAGGCAGCGGGCCAGGATGCGCGCCGACGTCGTCTTGCCACAGCCGCGCGGGCCGGAGAAGAGGTAGGCGTGGGTGACGCGGTCGGCCCGCAGCGCCGCCATGAGCGGAGCGGTGACGTGGTCCTGCCCGATGACCTCCTGGAAGGTGTCGGGGCGGTAGCGGCGGTACAGAGCGGTGGTCACGGCCCGAGCCTAATCGGCCGGGCCGACACCGTGCGAGGCTCCGGGCGGGTCGGGTGCCGTCTGGCACGATGGGCGGGCCGGCGCGTCGCCGACTGGAGGAACGGAGGAACCATGACCGTCACCGAGGCTCTTGTCTCCCGCAACGCCGCCTACTGCGCCGAGGTCCTCGCCCGCGGTGGCCTGGCGGCCAAGGGGAAGCAGAAGGTCGCGGTCGTGGCCTGTATGGACTCGCGCGTGGACGTCTTCGCGGCCCTGGGGCTCGCCCCAGGCGAGGCGCACGTCATCCGCAACGCCGGCGGACTGGTCACCGAGGACACGATCCGCTCCCTGTCGATCAGCCAGCACCTGTTGGGCACCGAGGAGATCCTCCTCATCCACCACACCGGCTGCGGCATGCTCTCCTTCACCGACGAGGAGCTGTGCTCCGCCCTGGAGGCGGACACCGGCGCGAGGCCGACCTGGGCGCCGGGGGCCTTCACCGACCTGGCCGACAGCGTGCGCCAGTCGATCGCCCGCATCAAGGCCTCGCCCTTCATCCCCCGCACCGACGCCGTGCGCGGCTTCGTCCTGGACCTGGCCACCGGCCGCCTGGCGGAGGTCGACGCCGCCGCGGCGTGAGCCTCCGCCGCCCGGGCACATGAGGACCCCTCGCGCACCCGCCAGAGCCTGCTTACCCTTGCTACCTTCCGGTCCTGGGGGATTCACTGGATGACGCCGCACGAGGGGCCGAGCGAGAGACTACCCGATCCGGCCCCCGGTTGCGAACCGTCCCGACCGAGCTCGCGTGACAGATCCCACCGCCCCGGGCTGGCCCCGGGGATGGGCGTTCCGATATATTCCTTTCTCGTTGCACGTGGTTGTCGCCGCGTGGAGCGCCTGGAGGATTCGCCTAGTGGCCTATGGCGCACGCTTGGAAAGCGTGTTGGGTGCAAGCCCTCGGGGGTTCGAATCCCCCATCCTCCGCCACCACCCCGGAATCCGTGTGATTCCGGGGTTTTTCCATTCTCCCCTCCGCCGTCCGCAGCAGGCTCCCGATCAGGTCTCCTCCCCATCGACGCCGCCTCCCACTCCTGCCACGATGACCCCATGCGCACGAACGTCCCATCCCTCATCGCCCTCCCGATAGCACTCCTCCTCGCCGTGAGCCTCAGCGCCTGCGACGAGGAGGCGGTGGGCACCCCCTCCACTCTTCCCTCCTCCTCAGCCACGGCCGACCCCACGGACTCGTCCAAGGACGAGCCCTCCCAAGGCTCCGACGCCACCCCCTCGGCCACTCCTCAGGCCGACGCCTCCGCCAGTTCCAGCGCCAAAGCGGAGGGCGGGGCCAAGACCGTGAGCATCCAGGACCTCAAGACCGGCAACTGCATCTCCGAGATGGTCAACGGGGCCGAGCAGGGCGGAACGGATGCCACGGGCGCGAAGCTCGTCGACTGCTCCACGCCCCACCAGTACGAGGTGACCGGGACGGGGCAGTCCACAGCCTCCACCTACGCCGAGGCGAGCACCTCGGATGAGGTCACCGCCGTCTGCAACCCGGTGCTGGAGAAGTACGTCGGCTCCTCATCCAAGGCCAAGAAGTACCGGGCGGCGGCCCTGACCCCCTCGCAGTCCTCCTGGGACCAGGGGGACCACTCGTTGGTCTGCTTCGCCCAAAACCGGGATAACACACCATTGAATAATTCCATCAAGAACTCCTAGTCTGTCCCCAACGAGCAGGACGGCCGCACACGGGCGAACCACCGATGGAGGGGACCACTTCTCCCTTCCCGCGCCTTGCGAACACTGTCCAGCCTCCCACTCCGGCCGGGTGGCGACTCTCCGTCTCTCCGTCTCATGTCGCCACCCGGTCCTTATCCCGGATTATTCAGCCGCCTTTCCGGCCGCAACCAGAAGCCTGCAGAAAACCGGCACAATGCCGCCATTCCGACTGTTACGGTTCGACCCATGCGCACCCGGACCACGCTCCTCACCCTCCCCGTCGCCGCCGCCGTCACCATGGGGCTGACCTCCTGCAGCCTGTTCTCCTCACAGACCACCACCGCCACCAAGGACCTTGAGGTCGGGCAGTGCTACAACACCGTGAGCAAGGACTCCGGCGGGGATCAGGCGATCGGCGAGGTCGTCGTGGTCGACTGCTCCAAGGCTCACACCTACGAGGTCATCGCCCAGACCACCTTCAGCGATGACATCAAGGAGTTCCCCAAGCCAGAGGCACGTGACTCCCTGGGGCAGGGCTTCTGCCTGGGCGAGGACTTCACCAAGTACGTCGGGATCGAGTCCGGCAAGACCAACTACCAGGTCGAGTACCTCACGCCGGGCGAAGGCACCTGGGCCCAGGGCGACCGCAAGATCACCTGTGTCGTCACCCAGGGGGACAAGTCACAGGTCAAGGGCTCGGCCAAGAACTCCAAGAAGTAGTCCCCTGTCGCCGTCTTTCCGGGCGGCCGCAGCCACCCCGAAACCCTGAACAATACTGAATATCGCGTCGATAGCCTTTCATAAAATGAGGCCATCCGTCACACTTTTCCGGGAGCGCCGACCCCGATCAAGCGCCGCGTTCTTCCGGAACTTCTCGAGTTGGAGAGGAGGCCGGCATCACGCGCAGCTGCAGCGCTCGTAATCTCCTGGAGTGACCAGTGACGCCCTCAGTGCACCGCAGCCCGGCGCTCCGCACGACGACGAGCCCTCCGAGCGCCGCCCTGGCCGCCCGCGCCGTCGAGGCCCCAGACGTCGCCCGGGCGAAGGCGGCAGCCGGCCGTCCTCCACCCAGGAAGCGATCCTGACCGCCGCACGCGAGTCCTTCCTGACCCAGGGGTATGAGGGAACCACCATCCGCGCGGTGGCCCGGGCGGCCGGCGTGGACCCGGCACTCGTGTCCTACTACTTCGGCTCCAAGGGGGACCTGTTCGGGGCGGCGGTCAACCTGCGCGTGCGGGCGAGTCAGGAGATCGCCACCGCCATCAGCGGGGATCTCCTCTCGGCCGGCCCCCGGCTGGTGCGCCTGTCGCTGACGGCCTGGGACGACGACGCCGACGGCGCGACCTTCCGCAGCCTGCTGCAGTGGATGGCCACCGACACCCGCAGCCCGGAAGCGATCCAGAACTACGCCACCGAGCAGGTCGCGGCTCCGATGGCCGAGGTCCTTGAGCAGTCGGGCCTGTCAGTCGCCTCGCCGCGCGAACGGGCCACCCTGGCCGGCTCCCAGCTGGTGGGACTGGCCATGATCCGCTACGTGCTGCGCCTGGAGCCCATCGCCAGCGCGAGCATCGACCACCTCGCGGAGGTCGTCGGCCCGACGATCCAGCGCTACCTCACCGGCCCGCTGCAGTCCACGTGAACAGGGTTCGCCCCGGTAACACGTCACCGGGGCGAACACAGGAGTACCGAGGATGTCTCGGGTTCGGCTCAGAAGGTCTCGTAGCGCCCCGAGCTGAGGAACACGCCGTGACCGGTCTCGGTATTACGGCAGGTCATGCCAGTCTCCTCGGAGCTGCACACCCAGGAACCGAAGGTGACGGACTGACCGTACTCCACCACCTGGGGCGAGGAGCCGCCACCGCGGAAGGCCTCGTCGAGAGAGAAGGCGCCCTCACTGCGGCCGGCGAGCTGCGGAGTTCCCCCGGAACTGAGGTCGAACCACCACTTCGGCGAGCCCGCCTCATCCTTGCCGTAGGTGCCGTTGGAGCGGTAGGACAGCACACCGCAGCCCGCGTAGTGGGCGGACAGGTCGCAGCCGATGTTGCCCGACGGCGACACGATCATGGCGGTCTTCTCCGAGACGAGATTGCCCGGGACGAAGGACGTTGCCTGGCTGGGCTGCTCGTCGGCGGGGGCGGCCGGCTCGGCCGGGTTCTCGGCGGGCTTGTCGGTAGGTGCCTCGGCCGGCTTGTCGGCCGGTGCCGGCTGCGCGTCAGCAGGTTTGTCAGCGGGCTTGTCGGCAGGCGCCTCAGCCGGCTTCTCGGCGGGCTTGTCAGTCGGCTTCTCGGCCGGCGCCGGCTGCTCCGCGCGCTTCTGAGTCTCAGGGGCCGGGGAACTGGGTGTCTGAGCGGATCCGGCATAGGGCTTACCGGCGTCGTCGGTCTTCCCCTGAGCCTGAGGGGCCTTGGAGGCGCCGCTGTTCTGCTGCCCCGGAGCGTCCGTCTTGCCGGGGGCCAACGCTCTAGTGGCGTCGGTCCCGCTGGCGGCCGGACGGGGCTCGTTGGCCCGCGGGCTCGCGGGACGGGACTGGGAGCCGGAGGGCTGCGACGCGGAGGAGTCGGCGGGGCCCTTACCGGTGGGACTGGGAATGCGAGGAGAGGCGTGCCCCGACTTCTGGCCGGAGGTCGCCTTGGCACTGGCCGTCGACTGCGCCTTCGCAGATGACGATGAACCCGTGGTGCCCTGCTGATTGGCGTTGGAGGCACCACCGGACTGACAACCGGCCAGAAGCATGGCGGTCGAGGTGAGAACAACAAGGGACAGGGGAATGGTGAAGCCGCTTCGGCGGACCGCGATGGTCATGGCTGCGGCATCCTTTCGGTCGAGGTCGGTGCAGCGAACACGGTACTAGAGCCGCGAAGCAGAGGGGAACAGTCCGAAGGTCAGGCATGCCGCCGATTTCCGGCATCAGACATCCCACCCTCCCAGTAAACCACCAGATATCGCAGCGATAACGCCAATCACAAAGAGATGACGAAATCGCCGTCCTATCGGCCACATTCCAACTAGTGAGACAGATAACGGAAGCGACTCCCCACCTCGGAGGGGCCCGGACAGGCTGAACCCAGCGGACCGGCGCCCCGGGACAAGTCGATCCTGTCGATGCAGTCGACGTCGTCGATGTTGGACGACCCACGGCTCCCCCCACGCACCTACGGCCGCTTCATTCACTAGGATGTTGCCGTGATCTTCAAGGCAGTACGCGAGAGGCCCCCCTACCCCGACCATGGGGTCACCACTCAGCGCGATTGGGCCGTCATCGCACCTCGACAGATCCGCCTGGCCGATCTCACTACCACCCGCGCAACCCTCGATCTGCGCAGCCTCCTGGATGACGACTCCACCTTCTACGGCGACCTGTTCGCCCATGTCGTCTCCTTCAAGGGGGACCTCTACCTGGAGACCGGGCTGCACCGGGCACTGCGCGCCGCCCTGCAGGGGCGCACCGCGATCCACGCCCGCATCCTGGAGGTCACCGAGGAAGGGGTGCCGCGGCTCGCCCCGGCACCGCCGAGCGCCTGATCCTCGCCGGCAGCACCCGGCAACCCGCCCAGCACCCCGGTCCACGGCTCGGTCCCATGTCACATCGAGCCCACCACCACCCGATGAGCGCCGTCGTCCATTACCCTGGATCGCGTGAGTAGTCCCGCAGATCCGCGCGCCGAGTACCGGCGGCACATGCAGCACCGTCAGACCACCGTCATCGGCGCCATCCTGGCCGTCATGGTGGTCGCGGTCGCCGTGAGCCTCCTGGTATCGCTGGGCATCCTGCCCGCCTACAACCCGGGCTTCTCGCAGCCCAAGAGCACGGCGACCTACGTGCCCCAGACCTGCCCGCCCAGCGGCGCCAAGACCGTCGACGTCACCACGATCGAGAAGATCAACATCTACAACGGCTCGGAGACGGTGGGGCTGGCAGCCACGGTGCAGCAGGAGCTGGAGGAGGCCGGCCTGACCGTCACCTCGGCGAATGACTGGCCGGGAGGCATCTACAACGGCGAGGTCCAGATCATGGCCTCCAAGGGCGGCCTGACCAACGCCTACTCCCTGGCCCAGATCTTCCCCAAGTCCACGGTGCAGCTCGACAAGAGCCTGTCCGACGACGACACCACGGTCTCGGTGGTCCTGGGCAAGGAGTACCTGCAGAACGCACTGAAGTCGGACGAGATCAAGCTCCTCGGTGCCGACAAGCCCATCACCGCCCCCAGCGACTGCGTCCCGGCGGACAAGGCCGCCACGAAGAAGACCAGCTGACCCCGGGGCCGCCCGGTCCGGGCGGGAGCGTCCCGACGATGACTCCCAGCCTCGATGGCTTCCCGCCTCGATCGAGGACGTACTTCTCCGACGAGGACTGCGCTGTCCCCCAGACGACTGGGAGCTGACCTCAGTCATCTGGAGGAGAAGGACGTTCTGGGCGGGAAACGCAGTTCCCGATTCAGAGCGTCATAGCGCCTGAGACGCCGGCTCACGTGCGGTTCCAGGATGGGGCCGGCGCTCGCGCGGGGCCCGGAGGCCGTGATTCGACGCCGGCTCCACCCTGAGCCTCACCTCGGGCCGGCCTACTCCACGAGGGTCGGGATCCACTGGCCAAGGGTTGTGCGTACTGCACGAAGGCCCCACCTACCCGCAGTACACCCACCCCTCCTCCAGTAGCACCCCACCCTCGTGCAGTACACGCCCCACACCACCCGAGCGACAGCGAGCCACCGAACCAGGCCCCACCGAGGAAGCGAGCAGTACGTATCGCGTACTCAGCTCTCCCCACCGGCGTCTTGCGCTGTCATGGCAAGAAACCCTCAGGAGCATCAGGCAACGCCCCATGACGGCAGTGGCAGTCGATGTGCTGAACCGAGCACATCGACTGCCACATCTCTTGCCGCTTTTCGGCGGCACCTACCGGCAGGGCGGCTCAGCCGCGGCCCTTACCGGCCCCCTCAACGCCATCGGCGCTCGACGACATCGGAGCCTGCGCCTCCGAGGCGGCCGAGGGCGAGTGGGCGGCGCGGCTGGAGTAGGCCGGGCCCTCCAGCTCGGTGCCGGCGGGGGCGGAGGCCGGGGAGGCCTGCTCCAGGTTGGTGCCGCGCAGCTTCGAGATCCAGCGCATGGCGTGGTAGACGCCGATGGCCGCGGCCGAGCCCAGGGCGATGCCCTTGAAGGTCATGTCGCCCCAGACCAGGGTGTAGTCGGCGATGGCCACCACCATGGACACGGCCGCCGTGTTGAGGTTGACCGGGTCGGAGAAGTCCACACGGTTCTGCACCCAGATGCGCACCCCCAGCATGCCGATCATGCCGTAGAGGACCGTGGCCGCCCCACCCAGGACGCCGGCGGGGATCGAGGCGATGATCTGGCCGAACTTCGGCAGGAGGGACAGGCCCAGGGCGCTGAGTGCCGCCACCACGTAGGCGGCGGTGGAGTAGACGCGGGTGGCGGCCATGACGCCGATGTTCTCCGCGTAGGTGGTGGTGCCCGAGCCGCCGCCGCTGCCGGCGAGCACGGTGGACAGGCCGTCGGCGAACAGGGCCCGGCCGGTGACGTCGTCGAGGTCCTCCCCGGTCATGGCCGAGACGGACTTGACGTGACCGATGTTCTCGGCGACCAGGACGAGCACCACGGGGATGAACAGGCCCAGGTAGCGCACGTCGAAGGCCGGGGCGTGGAAGTCGGGAAGCCCCAGAACAGGGGCCTTAGCGACGGCGTCGAAGTTGACCTCCCCGCGCAGTACCGCGGTGGCGTAACCGATGAGCACGCCGAAAAGGATCGCCAGGCGCCCGATGAGGCCCTTGAACAACACCGTGATGACAAGGATCGAGACGATCGTGACGACCGCCGTGACGGGGCCCTTCGTGACATTGCCCCAGGCGGCGGGGGCCAGGTTGAAGCCGATGAGGGCGACGATCGCTCCGGTGACGATCGGGGGCATGAGACGGTCGATCCAGGCCGACCCGACCAGGTGGACGATGATGCCCACCACCAGCAGGCACAGCCCCACCGAGATGATCCCGCCCTGCGCGAGGGCGGCCTTGTGGGGGTCAAGAGGGATGTCGACGAAACTCCCGTTCCTGTCCATGCGCCCGGTCACGGCTCCGATGGGGGCGAGGAGCGCGAAGGAGGAGCCCAGGTAGCTGGGCAGGCGCCCGGAGGTGATGCCCAGGAACAGCAGGGTGCCCACACCGGTGAAGAACAGCGTCGTCGCCGGGTCGAAGCCGGTCAGCAGCGGCACCAGGAAGGTGGCGCCGAACATGGCGACGACGTGCTGGACACCGATGCCGATGGTGCGCGGCCAGGTGAGGCGCTCACCGGGGGCGACGACCTCGCCCGGAGCGATGGACCGGCCATCGCCGTGCAGGCGCCAGCCACGAGAGGGAGAAGAGGACACGAGTGAGCTCCTGCCTAAGCAACGAGGGAATGGCTGTGTCCCGTGGGAAATCCTCTCGCAGGAGACCCGCGGGACGCTCGGCAGGACCCGGCAGAGCCTGCCGGAACTTCAGCATAGCCCCTGCTCGGCGGGCCCGCGGACCGGGCTCCTCGCGGGCACCTTCCGGCCACCTGGCGGCTCCCAACTGATTCGTCCGCGGGAAGGATGCCGTCTGCGGGCGCCGACGGTGCATGATGTGGTCATGAGCACCGTCGGGACCTCCACGCCAGGACAGAGCGCGCCACGCTTCTCGCCGAGCTCGGAGCAGTACGTCGACGGGCTCCCCCAGGGATTCGTCTTCCCCGGAACCGAGAATCTCGATCCGGCAGAAATCTTCTCCGGCCCCGGCTACACCGCACCCCGCCCCCGCAGCGACTCCGGAGCGACGGCCGCCCTGGTGTGCGGACTGCTCAGCTTCATCCCCCTCGTCGGCGTCGCCGCGATCATCCTGGGCATCAGTGCGCTGCGGCGCCTGCACCGCAGCTATGACTCCGGTGAGGGACTGGCGTGGCTGGGGCTCATTCTGGGAGCCATCTCCGTCATCCTGTGGTCCTGCGTCCTCATCCTCGTGCTGTTCGTGATCTAAAGGCCACAGGGCCACGCCCGCACGGCCACGCCCGGCCAACCGGTCCCCTACAGTGGTCCCGTGAAGCCTTTCATCATGGTGACCACGCGCCCCGAGCACGAGGCGGCGCAGGACGAGTACGAGTCCTTCCTGGCTCAGAGCGGTCTATCGCGCGATGACCTGCAGCACATCGCCCTGGAGGAGGTCGATTTCCTCGACTCCTTCACCGCGGCCGATGTCTCCGGGGTCCTCATCGGGGCCAGCCCCTACAACGCGGACACGCCGGCGGCCGAGAAGACCCGCAGTCAGCTCAACGTCGAGGAGCAGATCCGCGAACTGCTCGGGGTGATCCTCAAGGAGGGCATTCCCCTTCTGGCCACGGGCGTCGCGCTCCAGGTGCTGGCCGCCTACCTGGGCACCGGGACGCAGGAGGAGTTCGGTGAGGAGCTGGGCGCCGTCGACCTCTTCCTGACGGCCGAGGGCCGCGAGGACCCGGTCCTGAAGGGGCTCCCCCAGGTGGTCACGGTCTTCGCCGGCCACTACGAGGGCGTCGGGGAGGTGCCCGCGCACGCGACCCTGCTGGCGAGCTCGCCGGACTGCCCGGTCCAGATGCTGCGCGTGGGCAGGAACGTCTACGCCTGCCAGTTCAACCCCGAGCTCGACGCCGTCCAGTTCGAGCGGCGTGTCAGTATCTACGACGAGGCCGGTTACGGGGACCCGGACATGAGCGAGGACATCCTCACCCAGGCCCGGTCCTCCGAGGCGCACGACGCCGGACAGATCATCCGCAACTTCGTCTCGTACTTCACCCGCAGCTGAGCTGCCGATCCTTGGGGCCGCACGCCCCGAACGACTCGGGGATCCAGGCGCAGCTCTGGAGCTGAGAGCCACGATCATCAGGACGTTGTCATGACTTACCCGCCCGCCTATCCGCCGCCACAGGGACACAGCGGCCCACCGAGCCCGCAGTACCCGCCGCAGGCCGCCTATGGCTCTGCTCCGGTAAGCGCCCCGCAGGGCGGGGCGACCTACGGGCAGGCGCCGACGCCGGCCGGTCACGGCGCGTACATGCCCCCCGCGCAGAGCGCGATTCCGACCCAGTCGGTATTGCACCCACCCGGGGCGTCCGCCTTCCCAGGCCAGCCCTATCCGCCTGCGCCGGCACATGCCTTGACGCCGCAGTATCAGCCGTACCAGCCGCAACAGCAGCAGTTCCAGCAGTTTCAGCAAGGCGCGGGCTCGGGCACCGGGTCGGCATACCTGAGCGGAGCAGTCACCGCACCGGGCTACCCCTCCTCTGCCAGACCACCGCGGCTGGGCAGCCCTCAGCCAGGAACGACCTCATCACAACCCTTGGGTGCGCCACACCAGGTGCCATGGCGCGGGTTGAAAGCGGCGGCACTGGTCATGATGATCGTTGGCTGTGCCCTTGAGGTCGTCATCTATATCACCTTCCTTCTCACTTTCGCGCGGGGCGATACATGGTGGTCAGCCATCATTCCGACACTCTTATTCATCGTCACCACACCAGCGATCTGGTGGCATTATTTCGGATTGCGTCGCCTATTTCGCAACCAGCCAGTCACTGAGATGCTAGGGCTCTCACTGTGGTTCGGCTACGGGGTACTCATCATACCCATTGCCGGCACCAACAAGGACCCGTACGCCGGCGTGCAAGACTTCACCATTGTCCTCCTATTCATCGTCACCGCAGTGGGCGCCATCCTCACCACACGCCTCAATCAGCACTTAAGGACTCCGCAGCCATGGCCCACCACCCTGGCCATAGGCGCCTGCCAGTTCTTACTCATCAACAGCGCCGTGCACATTTCATACCTCACCATATCGGCCTACGTGACCATATCGGCAGGAAAGAGCCTCAGCGACCACACAACCAGCGCCTGGTTCATATGGTCGGAATCAGGGGGCGCAGGCCTTTCCGTCACGACAGGGCTACTCATTGTTACCATCGTCACATCCCTGGCTGCCGCAGGCCTGTTCCTGGGAATGCGGCGCCCTTCCAGCACATCCTTCCGAATCGTGTCCACGAGCGCCGTCTCACTATTTACGCTCTATAACATCGTCGTCGTCCTCGCCTACGGGTTGCCCACCGTTGGCGAGTACGCTTTTCGGCCATCCAGCACAGGAATCGTGATGGCGATCATCATCGGCCAGGGAGCCCTCCTCATCGGTTCGACGCTGATGGCCGGACGCCGATCCGCGGCCGCTCCTCCCAGTGGCCACAGCCGGTATCACGATGGCGCCGCGAGCACAGCCGGCCCCCACGGCATGCAGAACCGCTTCAGCAGGCAGCACCGCTCCCAGTCACAGTGGGGGAGCGGGTACTGATCCCGCCCCACCACCGCGGGGTCGGCACACGACATCACCTCGGTCATCGACACCGACCGACAGGTCAAGCACAATGCCGATATGCGGCAGCCACCTCAACCTCAGAGCAGCTACACACCGACACCGTCGGGCACCGAAGGGCACAGCCCGGCGACGCCATACGGCGTGATGCCACACGGGCCGCACACCCCCGTATCGCCACCGCATGCGACCTTCTCGGCAGGCCACAGCCCCCAGAGCGGGCAGCAGGCCCACTACCCCTATCTTTTCCAGGCCCAGGCCGCCCCTCCAACACAGCCGGTGGCGCCGCACCTGTCCAGCATCGGCCAGCCCGCCAGCAGTATCGTCACCAACGGGGCTGATATCGATCCCTACTCGGCAGGGCCCACTGCCAGCTTCCCCAGGTTCGCCCCCACTCCAACCCCTGGGCCCCTCCCCGTGATCCCGCAGCCGCAGCCGTTAGCGCCGCCAGCACCGGTCAGCGCGCCACCGCTCGTCGTCACCCGCACAATCTCCTCGCCCTCACCCACCCGCTGGAGGCGAGACCGGATCATCGCCCTCATCACAACTCTGATTGCTTGCGGTGCTCAGATCGTGTGGGTCCTCTACGACCTCCACAGGCAACCCAGATTCACCGCCCCTCCGGGCTTCACGCTGGATTTCATCCTGTACCTGCTCTTCTATGCCCTCAGCACCCCGGGCGTCTGGTGGTTCTTCCTTCACTTTTCGTCTCTGAAAGCCATCTTTGAGAACCACCCGACCTCGGTCATGGTCGCCGCGACTTTTCAGATACTGCTCATCGACGTCTTGATATTCAACGACAGTATCATTGTCACCCCTATGCCGATCCTGTGCCTCCTGACAACCGGGAGCGCCGCGATCGCCGCAACCATCATGAATCAACACACGCCCGCTGCGCGACCATGGTCTGTCACGATCGGATTAGCAGCCAACCTCTTCATTCTCGTCATAGCACTCCATCAGCTGGCGAACTCTGTGAGATACATAGTGGGCGGCACCGACATAAGTGAGCACACAATCAACGTCTGGATGGCGATATCACTCCAGCCGACCCCTTTAGGAGCGCCTCTCGTCGGCGGCATCTTCCTCATGATCATGACGGCCTTGATCGCCTCCGCCAGCCTCTACCTAGGTTCTCAGAGCCGTTACACAGTGGCGTTCTCACGCGTCGTCGGCATCGCACCATTAGTCATGGTACTCACGAACGTGTACATCCTCCTCGCCTATGGCATTTCCGTCACTTCCATCAACTCCATGCTCGGTTTTTCCAGCATGGGCCACGGGTTCCCATACGCCTCCTTCCGAGCATGGGGCTCATCGATCCTGCTGGGAGCCATCGCCGTCGGAATCATCGTGCTGCTACACCGACGCACGTCCGCCATGAAGCACACGACGCATCAGTTCCCACCGGTGGCCACAAGCAGGCAACAACCCCAATACGTGAGCTACCGGCCCTACATGTAGGGGAAACCTCCACCCATCACGACACACAGTGAGCAGAGTCACTCACGTATCCCCATCCGCTGACCCATCGGTTCCGAACTCCTGGTGACGGTGCACTACGTCGGTGCGCCACCACTCACCTGGCCACGTCGCCAGCCCATGTCACCAAGGAGTTCTCCCATGCGTACTCGCAAGATCGTGTCAGCCGCCCTGCTCGTTGCCGCCCTCGCCGTCGGCACCGCCGCCTGCGGCTCCACGAATGCCGACAAGGACAAGATGGAGCAGACCTCCACCCCGAACGGCACCATGAGTGACGGCAAGATGTCCGATGGAAAGATGAGCGACGGCAAGACCGGGGACGGGAAGATGTCGGATGACAAGATGTCCGACAGCCCCACCTCCGGCAGCATGTCGGACGGCAAGATGAGCGACGACAAGATGTCGGCCGCCCCTTCGGCCAGCGCCATGAGCGACGGCAAGTAGACCTCACCATGACCCGAACGGGCTCCGGTCCACATTCACTCAATGAGTGCGGACCGGAGCCTTTCTGATGCCTACCCCACGAAGGTGGCGATCATGACAGGTCGGCGTACTCCTGCGGTACGTCAGCAACAGCCTGGGCTATGGGGGTGTCGCCGTCGTAGAAGGGGATGACCTTACCGATACTGGCCGGCTCGGCGAGCACGGCGGTGATAACGCGGGCGACGTTCCCACGCGACGTCGGCGCCTTCGAGGTCGGGGTGCCCTTGGGGACGCGCGCCACGGTGATAGCACCGGTGGGTTCATCCAGGGTCAGCAGGCCCGGCCCCAAGATCGTCCAGGCCAGGTCGGTGGTCTGCAGGTGTCGGTCTGCCGCGATCTTGGCAATGGCGTAGGCGCGCAGCGGGTGGTCGTCGGGAACCTCGCCGTAGGCGGTGAGGAAGGAGACCATGACGTAGCGCGTGACCCCGGCTGCGGCGGCGGCCTCCATGGAGCGGATGGCGGCGGCACGGTCGACGGCGTCGGTACGCTCCGGGCCTCCCTTGCCGCCGGCCCCGGCGGACCAGACGATCGCGTCAGCACCGGCGAAGACCCGGGTGAGCTCAGCGACGTCGGCTTCCTCGACGGACAGGACCAGCGGGGTGGCTCCGGTGGCGGCAACGTCGGCGGAGTGGTCAGGGTTGCGGATGAGGGAGACGACCTCGTGGCCGGCATCCACGAGCAGCGGGGCGGCCAGCAGCGCGACCTTGCCGTGACCTCCGATCATGACGATGCGGGACATAAGCGAGCCCTTTCTGTACGTTCCCGGAGCATTCGGGGCCGATCAGACACATCGCCCCGGGTGATGCCCCACTATCCACCCCACTTGCACCGTACGCATCCCCTTCCCGCGCTGCACGAACTGGGGCATCGCGCCGACGACGCGGCGACCGTCAGTCGCGGGCGTGGACGGCCACGAAGTTGGCCAGCAGTTTCCAGGAGTCGGAGACGTCGTCGAGGCGCACGCGGGCCTGGAGGTCGGCGAGCTCGTCGTCGGCGAAGTAGCCGTGACCGGCGTAGAAGCCGAGCCGGTGGGCGAGGTAGTCGCCGTCGAGCTCGGGGTGGAACTGGGTGGCGTACAGGTTGGACCCGATCCGGAACATCTGGACCGGGCAGGCCTCACCGGTTCCCAGGACGACGGCGTGGGTCGGCAGCGTCGTGACCGCCTCCTTGTGGGCGACGAAGGCCTGGAAGACCTTCGGGACACCCGCGCAGACGGGGTCGGCCAGGCCGGCCTCGGTGAGAGTGACGTCGGGGGCGGTGACGGCCTCGCCGTAGGTGGTGTCGACGACGGCGCCCTGGTGGCAGGCGAGCGTGCCCACGCCGTAGCAGGCGCCGAAGAAGGGGAAGTCGGCCGCGACGACGCGGTCGAGCAGGCCGGAGAGCTCGGCCTCGACCCGCTTCTGGGTGGCGGACTTCTTCTCCGCCGGGGTGGAGGCGTTGAAGGGGGAGCCGCCCACGAGGATGCCGGACCAGTCGTCCAGGTCGATCTGGGGCAGGGACTGAGACTCCAGGCGCAGGCGGCGGAGCGTGGACTCGTCCAGGCCGGTGCGCTTGAGGAACGCCTCGTACTCGGCGTCGGCGGGCTCATCGTCGCTGCGGGTGGCCAGGAAGAGGAAGGGTTTCACGAGATGACCTTAACGGGGGCCGGCGGCCTGGGCAGCATCCTTTTCCACGCCGTTCTCAGAATCACGTTCAGGAACCGGCCCGCAGGCTTCTGAGGATCTCCTCGACGGCGGCCAGGGTGACTCCGGAGGCCTGCCTCAGGGAGAGCTGCGCCCGCCCGAGGTTCCCGCCGGCGGCCGGGGCGTCGAGGTAGGTCAGGGCGGAGACCGCCACGCCCCTCGAGGCCAGGACCATGGCTTCGGCCACGGAGTCGGTCACGGCGGCGTCGGCACCCAAGGAGACCAGGGCGCGTGACTCGGCCGGGCTCGGGCGCAGGGGCCCGGGCACGAGGGCGACGACGGAGCTGCCGCTCACGCCGCGCAGGCTCCCCAGGCGCTCGGTGAGCGTCGCGTCCCAGCCCGCCGAGACCATGCCGGGGGCCGGGAAGAGGGAACCACCCGAGACATTGAGGTGGTCGGCGACGACGCGCACCTGTCC
>NZ_AFUR01000003.1:0-2676 GCF_000223355.1 Actinomyces sp. oral taxon 175 str. F0384 | reverse complement strand
GAAGCGGCGGGACGAGCGTCGTCTTACCGGTGCCGGGCGGGGCGCTGAGGACCAGGCAGGCGCCGGCGCCTGCGTCGTCGGAGGCGGAGGCGGAGGGGGAGAGGCGGTCGCGCAGCTCGGGCAGCACCTCGACCACCGGCAGGTCCGGAGGTGAGGCGAGCAGCGCCCTGATGGGGTCGGTCTGCGGAGGCTGCGTGCGGCCCTGCGGCCCGGTGCGAGTCATGCCCCGATTGTGCCCGGTGGGGGAGTGGACGGGGCCGACGTCGGACCGGGGGCGGGAGCTGAGCAGCAGGTGGCCCCCGGTCGGCGGAGGACCGGAGGCGCAGTGGGTGGATAGGGACGAGGGGAGACGCGCAGGTGGCGGCGGCTACCGCACGCTCATGAGGATGTCTCGCGACTGCAGGGCGTCGGCGAGCTTCTCGGCGTACTCGGCGTGCGTCTTGACGGCCTTGCGCATGCCGAGGGCGCCGCCGATGATGGCCGACCCCGTCGAGGACAGGTAGCGCACCAGGGTCTCGCCGTGCGGACCGGTCCCGAACTGCAGGTTCTGCGAAAGATAGAAGTTGCTGCCCATGAGGGCGCCGAAGGCGATGGACATGCCCTTCTTGCCGCGGGTGATCTGGAGGGTATCGGCGGAGAAGGGCGCGACGGTCCACCCCTCCTGAGTGAAGAACTCGGTAACGATTGATCGAACTTGATCGATTGGTGCATTAATGGTGTACGTGCGCTCAGCCATGGTGGGATGCTAAGCGATACTCCATTGTTCTTGCACATTGTGTGCAATAACGTTTGCGTGAAGGTGGCTCGCTGCTGGCCTGCGTGCGCCCGGTGCACCGCCTGGCTCGCAAGCAGATCGACAAAATCTTCAGAATCGACCCGGAGCCGCGTCGATTCTGAATTTTTGTTGATGAGTCTGGGCGGCCCGGACTCTTCGAGTGAAGCACGCTTGACATGGTCGGCTCTGTCAAGCACACTGGACATGTCAAGCAAACATGACACCCTCTCTCGGGGTGATTGGCTAATCAAGGGATGATCGCCATGCTCTCCGCCGTCTCCGCTCCCTCTGTCCTGGCCGCCACGTCGTCGACCTCCTCCGCTGTCACCTTCGTTGCCGGGGTGGTCGGTGGCATCGTCGCCGGGATCGTCCTCTACCTGCTCGTCTACCGGTACTCGGCTCGCCATCTGCCCGAGGTCCGTGCCGAGGAGGCGCCCGAGCTCCTCAAGAAGCTCAGCGGGCAGCAAGCCGGTCTCGTCTGCTCCCTCCCCACCGGCATCATGGTGGGCTTCGTGTTCCCGGCGACCAGTCATCTCTCCACCGGACCACTTCTGCTGGTCGTTCACCTCATAGGCGCCGCCATGGTCAGCGTGTCCATCATCGGTGTCGCGTGGCTGTCCCCGCGACTGCGCGCCGTCCGGAACGCGGCTGCGGCATGAGCTGGTTGTCTCGCCGCGCCCCGGGCGGTGAGGGCCGTGGATAACGACGTGCGCGGCCTGCGCGAGGCCCGCGGTCTCACCCAGGCCCAGCTCGGAGTCGCCCTGGGTGTCTCCAGACAGAGCATCAACTCCATCGAGAAGGGCAAGTACGACCCCTCCCTTCCCTTGGCCATCGCCATCGCCCGCTACTTCGAGACCACTGTTGAGGAGATCTTCCATGTCTGAGTCAGAGCCCACGCCGCCCACGCCCACCCCTTCCTCCGCTGCGGCCGCCGGTTCGTCCTCCTCCGACTCGATGCCGAGTGCTCGGGCGGGCCTGAAGGACGCCAGGCCACGGCGGATCGCCGCCGCAGGCATGACGTCCGGCACCGTCATCGTGGTCCTCCTATGGGTGGCTGCCTTGGCGATCCCGATGCGCAACGGCTTCCTCTACGGTGCCGCCAGCGGGGGAACGGCCGTAATGCTGGCGCTTGTCGCCCTGCTTGTTGCCAAGAGGTTCGGATACGAGACCTTCGTCGTCCGGGAGCTCGAGAAGCGGGAGGACGAACGGGACAGGGCCGCCTCGCAACGGGCCTGGGCCCTCGCCGGTGTCGTCGGGTTCTTCGGCAATGTTGTCGTTGGCGCCGTGGGGGCCTTCGGAGGGCCGATGACGCCTGCCCTTGCCATCGTCCTGTGGCTGCAGCTGCTCAGTTTCATCGGAGGAAGCATCTACTTCAACCGCACGATGTAGATCGTGGAGGGGCGCCCGAGCCTGCCGCCCGCTCGGTGCACCGCCTGGCCCGCACACAGATCGACAAAATCTTCATAATCGACCCGGAGCCGCGTCGATTCTGAAGTTTTGGTTGGTGAGCGTGGGGTGGCTACGGGCGGCGGCCACCGGCGTCTTCGCGTAGACTTCGCTCCACCCTGACCGGCGCCCCGCGCCGGCCATCGTTCCCTGTCCCACCGCCCGCCCCGGGCGCACCCGAGGAGAATCCATGGTCCAGCAGTCCGCCCCGCCAGGAATCTGGGACGAGGACCCCGACGGCGCCTCCATCCTCCTGGCCACGGGCCGCGCCCGCCACGACCTCCTCGTCATCGCCGAGCCCGCCTTCCTGCGCGACCTCGACCAGGCCTGGGGCCGACCCTCGGCCCGAGTGCGCCTGTCCTTCCTGCCCGGTGTCGAGGCCCCCAGCGCCCCCGGCCACGAGGACGCGCTCGTGTCCTACGAGCGCGGTGGACTCGGCGTCCTCGTCGCCCGTG
>NZ_AFUR01000004.1:0-61225 GCF_000223355.1 Actinomyces sp. oral taxon 175 str. F0384 | reverse complement strand
CTGAGCAGACGGCCCTGGAGCTGGCCGGGGCCTGGCTGACCGAGGAGGAGCGCACCGTCTGGGAGGGCGGGCGGCTGCGCACGGAGAGCCTGCGCCGCCTGGGGGCCATCACACTCACCACCACCCCGGGGCCGCCGCCGGGTTCGACGCAGGTGGCGGAGGCCGTCGTCGCACGGGTGCGCGCCGAGGGGGCTGATGCCGGCCTGGGCGTACTGCCGTGGGATGAGGAGGCGCTCGGCCTGCGCGCCCGACTGGCCCTGCTGCATGAGCACCTGGGCGAGCCCTGGCCGGATATGAGCGATGCGGCCCTGGCCGAGCGGGCCGAGGAGTGGCTGGCACTGGCTGTGACGCGCCTGGCCGGGCAGGCCGGAGGGTCAGGCGGGTCGGGTAGGTCCGGTGAGTCGGCGTCGGGCTCGGGGAGTCGCCGTTTCAGCCTGGAGCGGCTGGACGTGGCCCAGGCGCTGCGGGCGCTGCTGCCGTGGCCGCAGGCGGCGCGCCTGGACGAGCTGGTGCCCGAACGGATCGAGGTCCCCTCCGGCTCACAGGTGCGGGTGGACTACACGGCGGCGGTCGGCGGCGCGGCCGGGAGCGCGGGACTGGCAGGCCCGGCCGAGGCCGGGCGGGCGGGTCGGCCGGTGCTGGCGGTGCGGGTCCAGGAGTGCTTCGGCTGGGAGGCCACTCCGCGGATCGTGGAGGGCCGGGTGGCGGTGCTGCTGCACCTGCTCTCTCCGGCGCGCCGTCCGGTGGCGGTCACCGACGACCTGGCCTCCTTCTGGGAGCAGGGCTATCCGCAGGTGCGCGCCGAGATGCGGGGCCGCTACCCCAAGCACGCCTGGCCGGAGGACCCGTGGAACGCACCCGCCACGAGGGGGACCGGACGACGTCGGTAGGTGGGGGCGAAGCTCAGCCCGGGCCGTCCGGGGACGGTCGATGGTGAGTGCCGGCCCTGTCGGCAGCGCTGGCACCACTGCCCCCCCGCCGGGCCCCGACCCGGGCCGCTCACGAACTGCCCCGGCCGGCTCACCGGCGCGGAGGGCAACCGGTCGGGTGGTGGGGCCTCACCAGGTGGAGGCGTCCAGGCGGCTGAAGCGGAAGCCGGTGGGGTTGCGCTCGGTGTCGGGGTCGGCGTCGGGCACGACGTATCCGACGATCTGGAGGTTCCAGGTGCCGCGCCCGCCCCACAGGGTGGCCGTGGTGCGGGTGCGGCCGCGCACCACCGGGAAGCCGGCGATGGTGTCGGGCTGGACGGAGACCACCTCGTGGGAGTGGTAGCGCATGGCGCCGTTGGCGATGTCGCCGAGCCACTCGACCTTGGGCTGGGGGTAGCCGGTCATGTGGGTCAGGACGCAGTAGTCGGTGAGCAGGGCGTCGATGGCCTTGGTGTCAGCGGCGACCATGGCGTCGCACAGGAGCGAGTAGAGGTCAGCGGCCGCGCGCGGCGCGATCTCGGAGGCGTGGGGGTGCGGGGCCTGAGTGCGGGAACGGGACAGGGTTCGGGATTCGTGGGGACGGCGACTCATAGGTCAAGAGTACGGCCCGACGTCGAATATATGAGGGACCAACAGCTCCAGCGGCCAGGTCGGGGCGCAGGGCCGCAGCGCGCGGCAACGGGCCGCATAAGGCGGCTACTCCACGAGGGTGGGGATCTACCGCCCGAAGGTTGTGCGTACTGGACGAACCCCCGACCTACGTGGAGTACACCCGCCCCTCCCCCAGTGGCCCCCGGCCCTCGTGCAGTACGGGCGTCTCACGACGTCGAGCAGCCACCGGCCATCAACACGGGCAACGCCGAAACGGGGAACGCGAAGGGCCCGCCGCACAGCACCTGGCTGCTCGACGGGCCCTCCCGTGGCGGTAGCGCTGGGATTCGAACCCAGGGTGGCTATGAACCACACAGACTTTCGAGATCTGCACCTTCGGCCGCTCGGACACGCTACCTCGCCCACGAGGTTACACGGACGTTGCCCCGCTCCCCAACGCGACGTCCTGCGGTATCAGTCACGACCGACGTCGTGCTCGGCAAGACCTGAGGCTCACCGCGCCCGGCGGCCCAGCCGGCGGGGCCCGTCAGCGGCGGTCGGCGAAGAAGGCGGTCAGGAGATCCTGGGACTCCTGGGCGCGCAGGCCGGCGCGCACCTCGACCTGGTGGTTGGCGCGGGTGTCGCGCACGACGTCGCGCACCGAGCCGCAGGCCCCGGTCCTCGGCTCCCAGGCCCCCAGGACGAGTCGGGCCACCCGGGCCAGGACAATGGCGCCGGCGCACATGGTGCACGGCTCGAGCGTGACCACAAGAGTGCAGCCGTCCAGGTGGGAGTCGCCCAGAGCGGCGCCGGCGGCACGCAGGGCGCGAATCTCGGCGTGCGCCGTCGGGTCGCGCTCGGCCTCGCGGGCGTTGGCGGCCTCAGCGAGGACCGCCCCCTCCGGCGAGAGCACGACGGCGCCCACCGGCACCTCCCCAGCCTCACCAGCCGCCCGGGCCAGCTCCAGGGCACGCAACATGGCGGCGTCGATGACCGGACTAGTGGCCGGGCTGAGGGCCTGTTTGATGACCGTGCCGCCGCCCCGCTCCCCGGCGAGACCCGCTCGCCCACCGGGCGCGCCGGCGTCGGAGCCCGGGACCGGCGGCCTCGGCGGCTGCGTAGAAGGTGAAGACGTCACGAGTTCATTATCTCGTTATAGGCTCCCCACGACATGCCCGGGCTCGGACGGTCAGCCGCCCCACCGGCCCCCGGCGGCCCCGGCGCCGCCCCCCCGGGCCAGCAACCCAAGCCCCACGAAGACCCCGAGAAGCCCCCGCGAAGACCCCACGAAGAACGGAGCAGGTCGGTGAGCCGGTCCCCCGAATCGAGCGATGAGAGCGAGTCCGCGACAGACGGCCCCTCCAAGGACTCAACCCGGCCGGCCCCGTCGTCGGACCGCTTCTCAGTGCTGCGGCTCCCCGGCGGGTCCTTCCCCGGCGCCCTGCTCGGCAAGCTGCCCGGCAAGGAGCCCCTCAACCCGGTGGTGTTCTTCGTGTCGGCCACCATCATCGCGATCGTCGCCCTGGCCGCGCTCATCGCCCCCGACCTCGTCAAGAGCGCCTTCGGGGCGGCCGTGACCTGGACGAGCCGATGGTTCGGCTCCTTCTACATCCTGCTCATCACGGCCGCGCTCGTCTTCATCCTGGGCCTGGCCTTCTCCCGCTTCGGGCGCATCCGCCTGGGCCCGGACAACTCGACGCCGGACTTCTCCACCTTCGCCTGGACGGCCATGCTCTTCGCCGCCGGCATCGGCACCGAGATCCTGTTCTTCGCCGTCGCCGAGCCGGTCGACCAGTTCGTGCACCCGCCCACCGGCGACGCCCAGGCCATCCCCCCGGCCGCCCGCGCCCGCGAGGCCATCGTCCTGTCCCTGTTCCACTACGGCATCTCCGGCTGGGGCCTGTACGCCCTGGTGGGCCTGGCCATGGCCTACTTCGCCTACCGACGCCGCGATACCCTCACGCTGCGCTCCACCCTGCGCCCGCTGCTGGGGCGGCACACCGAGGGCGTCATCGGCGACATCGTCGACGCCGCAGCCCTGGTCGGCGGGGTCTTCGGCATCGCGGCCTCGCTGGGGGTCGGCGTCGTCCAGCTGAACGTGGCCCTCAACATCCTGTTCGGGCTGCCGCAGGGCTTCCCCACCCAGATCGGGCTGACCGCCCTGGCCGTCATCATGGCCACCGTCTCGGCCGTCTCCGGCGTCGACCGAGGCGTGCGCGTCCTGTCCACCATCAACGTGCTGCTGGCCATCGGCCTGGCCCTGTGGGTGCTCATCACCGGTGACGCCGCTTTTCTCATCGACGCGCTCATCGGCTCCATCGGCGACTTCTTCACCCGCTTCCCGCAGCTGACGCTGGAGACCTACGCCTACAACCGTCCCGATGACTGGCTCAACGCCTGGACCCTGTTCTTCTGGGCGTGGTGGATCGCCTGGGCGGCCTTCGTGGGCATGTTCCTGGCCCGCATCTCACGCGGCCGCACCATCCGCCAGTTCGTGCTCGGCAGCCTCCTGCTGCCCTTCTGCTACATCCTCATGTGGGTGGCGATCTTCGGCAACCACGCCCTGGACCTGGTCATCCGCGGCAACGGCGAGTTCCGGGACATCACCCTGGAGCGCCCCGAGCAGGGGCTGTACTGGATCCTGGAGCACCTGCCGGGCCAGAAGATCCTCATCGCCCTGGCGCTGTTCGTGGGGATCCTCTTCTACGTCACCAGCGCCGACTCCGGCGCCCTGGTGATGGCCAACCTCTCCAGCCGTATCCGCTCGGCGCGTCAGGACGCCGCCGCCTGGCTGCGGATCTTCTGGGCCGCCCTGACCGGGATTCTCACCATCGCGATGCTCGTGGCCGGCGGCATCCCCATCCTGCAGCAGGCCACGATCGTCATGGCGCTGCCCTTCTCCGGGGTCCTCATCCTCATCATGTACACCCTGTGGCGCTCCCTGAGCACCGAGGACACCTACAACCAGGCCCTGAGTCAGGCCAACAGCAACCGGGCCCTGGGCTTCAACGGCTCGGCCGCGGGGCTGGAGCAGACGCCCTGGCGCGAGCGCCTGACGCACACCCTCAACTCGGTGTCCCCCGACGAGGCCGGCAACGCCATGGAGCGGCGCATCGTGCCGGCTCTGGAGGCGGTGGCCACCGAGCTGCGCAAGGAGAACGTCTCCGCCGAGGTCTTCGTCGAGGGCCCCGAGGCCCAGGACCCCGACGACGAGCGCACCTTCCTGGGGCGCGCCAGCCTGGTGGTCTCCTCCCACCCGGCCACCGACAGCGGCGAGGAGCAGTCCAGCTCCATCGACTCCTTCCGCTACGTGGTGCGCATGGTGGTCACGCCGGTGCCCGCCTACGGTTTCGCGGTCCACGAGGCCGACGACCTCACGGTGCGCCTCGAGGTGCGCCCGCACAGCGGCGGCCAGGGCTACGACGTCGTCGACTGGAACTCCGACCAGGTGGCCCACGACGTCCTCGACCACTACGAGCGCTGGCTGGAGTACGTGGGCACCTCCGAGAAGAGCGAGTCCCGGTTCTCCCGCCGGCTCTGAGGCGTACTCCCGCGCCCGCTGTCGGGCCTGCCCCGGGCTCGATTCCTCCCCGCCATCGACCGGTCTACCCCGGCCCACCGTCTCCTCACCGCCGTCTCTCAGTGCACCCCCAACACTGACGGGGACATTGCGCGCAGCCGGGGACTCTTTCTTCCGGGCGGGGGCATCCTGCGCGTGCGGGGACGGGATTCCTGTCCCCGAAGGCGTCGAAGGTCCCCGGCCGGAGTAGACCACACCTGGCCGCGTCGAATGTCCCCGCCAGACATGGCCGCCGGTAGCCGGATGCGGCCACCGGCGGCCCGAGGTCAGTCCGCCTCGACCGTGTAGGAGGCGAGGCGCTCCTGGAAGGCGGGGTCGTAGTGGTTGACGACGCCCTGTCCCTCGTCGAGCGCGGCGATGGCCCGCATGTCGGCGTCGTCGAGCTGGAAGTCGGTGACGTCGAGGTTGGTGACCATGCGCTCGCGGTGGACCGTCTTGGGGATAACGATGATGTCGAGCTGGATGAGATAGCGCAGGGCCACCTGGGCGGCGGTCTTGCCGTGCTTCTCGCCGACGGCGTTGAGCACCGGGTGGGTGAAGATGTTGTTGCGGCCCTGGGCGAGCGGCCCCCAGGACTCCAGGGCGGTGCCGTACTTGGTGTACCAGGCGCGATTGTCGGCCTGCTGGTTGAAGACGTGGGTCTCCATCTGGTTGACGGCCGGCGGCACCTCGACGTGCTGCGCCAGGTCCACGAACCGGTCGGGGAAGAAGTTGGAGACGCCGATGGCGCGGACCTTGCCGGCGGCCAGGGCCTTCTCCATGGCGCGGTAGGTGCCGTAGTAGTCGCCGAAGGGCTGGTGGACGAGCAGCAGGTCGATGTAGTCGGTGCCCAGGCGGCGCAGGGAGCCGTCGATGGAGCGCGCGGCGCGCTCCTCCCCGGCGTTGGAGATCCACACCTTGGTGGTCAGGAAAATGTCCTCGCGGGGCAGTCCACTGGCGGCGACGGCCGCGCCCACGCCCTCCTCGTTGCGGTAGGCCTGGGCGGTGTCGACGTGGCGGTAGCCGACCTCGAAGGCCTCGAGCACGGCCCGCTCGGTCTCCTCCGGCGGAGTCAGGAAGACGCCGTAGCCGATCTGCGGGATATCGACGCCATTGTTAAGAGTGATGGTGGGGGCGGAGCCGTTGGCCATGAATTCTCCTTCGATGCGGTCGGTGTCAGCAACCTAGCCCCGCAGGCGGGCGGGATGTCGTCCCTTTCGCGCCGGGCCCAACTGGCGTGCGGGCTGCCCGGCGTGCGCGTGGCGCCCATGCCCAGCCACCGACGGGGACATCCTGCGCGGCCGGGGACTTTTCCTTACGGCCAGGGGCATCTCACGCGTGCGGGGACCGGAATCCTGTCCCCAACGGCGTCGAATGCCCCCGCCCGGTGCAGACTGCACCCGGCCGCACAGAATGTCCCCGGCCGCACAGCACGGGATGGGGCCTGCGGGCGGACCCGCCACCCGTGAGAGAGACGTTGGGTGTCTGGGAGCGGTTGGGGCGGGGTTGTGCATCGGGAAGCGGTGGCGCGCGGTGGCCGAAACGGCCCCTACGGCGGGCCCGATGTCCAAATCGGATACAAAGGGCTCTGCCGGAGTGAAACGGGCGAAACGAAACCGCATGATTCCGCGGTTCTCATGCAGCCCTGAAGAACGCGAAGCGACCTTTGTATCCGATTTGGACACAACACGGTCAGCGTCGCAAGATCTCAGCGGGGACACCGGCGGCAACTCCGACGCCAGCGACGCATCCAGTCCACCGGTGCGACGTGACCCCACCGTGGGCGCGCACGAGGCCCGCACGCGTTGCGACGGTGCGAACCCGGCTGCGGCATTAGGCTGTCCCCATGCGCCTCCACGTTGCCGACCACCCCCTCATCGACCACAAGCTCTCCGTCCTGCGCGACGAGAGGACACCGTCGGCGGTCTTCCGCCAGCTGGTGGACGAGCTCGTCACCCTGCTCGCCTACGAGGCCACCCGCGAGGTGCGCACCGAGGAGGTCGAGATCCGCACCCCCGTGGCACTCGCCCAGTGCCGCCGCCTGGCCGACCCGCGGCCGATCGTGGTGCCGATCCTGCGCGCGGGCCTGGGGATGCTGGAGGGCATGACCCGCCTGCTGCCCACGGCGGAGGTCGGCTTCCTGGGGATGAAGCGCGACGAGGACACCCTGGAGGTGGAGACCTACGCCAACCGCCTGCCCGATGACCTCTCGGGCCGCCAGTGCTTCGTCGTCGACCCCATGCTCGCCACCGGTCACACCCTCGTGGCCGCCATCGACTACCTGCTGGAGCGCGGGGCGCGCGACGTCACCGCGCTGTGCCTCATCGCCGCGCCCGAGGGGGTCAAGACGCTGGAGGATGCGGTCGGCGAGCGCGCGAACGTCACGGTGGTGACCGCCGGGGTTGACGAGCGCCTCAACGAGCACGCCTACATCGTGCCCGGTCTGGGCGACGCCGGGGACCGCCTCTACGGCATCGTCGACTGACTCACCGCTCCTCCCGCCCGCGTCATTTCAACGACGCGGGCGGGAGGCTGATGTGCTCATTCTGTGACCTCGAGCCATAGATTTCGTTAGGCTCGGGAGACATGACGATGGGGCACTCACCTTCTTCCGGCGACTACGACGCGACAACGGCCCTCAGCAGGTTCGCCTCGCCGCAGGACCTCGAGCGGATCGCCGAGACCCGTCCCGACCTGCACTCGATCCTGGCGACCAACCCGTCGATCCCGCCTCGGGTGCGCAAGATACTGGAGCGGTCCGACGACGCCGTCGTACGGGAGGTGCTGGCGCGCCAGGCCGGTCGTGGTGCTCAGCCGGCGCGGCCAGCACAGTCTCCTGTCCCGGGCGAGATCGGCCCGATGGCTCCGACGATGGCGGTGGGGACAGCTGGAGCGGCATGGGCGCCAGCCCAGCAGGCGGCGTCCACCAGCTCTGGGTACGCGCAGGTTCCTCAGGAGTATGGCGGTCACCAGCTAGGGGCATCCGGAGCGGCACCGCAGGCAGGTTCGCTTCAGGGGCCCTCCCCTCAGGGGTATGGGGCCGTGGAGCCTCAGAGCCCGCAGGGCCCGCCCCCGCAGGTCGCTCAGGCGGCGCAGCCCGTCGCGCCGCCGCCAGCCGGCCAGGGGTATTCGGCGCCCTCGATGCAAGCAGGGGCTCAGCCCCTGGACCAGCAGACCGCGATGCCGCCCGGGGTGCCGAGCCGGGTGCCGTCGGAATACGTACTGGGCCGCGGCCAGGCTTATGACTCAGGGCAGGCATCCGGTCCGGGGCAGCCGGTCGCACCGGCCTATGAGACACCAATGTATGCGCCGCCGGCGCAGGCCCCGAAGAAGCGCCGTCTGCTCAAGGTGGTCGCTGTCGTTCTGCCGATCATTCTCGTTCTGGGCGCTGGAGGTGCGGCCGCCTGGTACTTCCTGGGCCGCAGTGAGGTCTACTTGGGTTCAACGTACGTGACTCCGTCGAATGCCTGGACCAAAGGTGCGGACAAGGCCTGGAGCATCGACGTCGCATCCTTTGAGGATCCTTTTGTTTTCGGGGATCATCTCCTGACAGTCGACAAGAACACTGGAGAGATCACCGCTTACGGCCCGCTGGGCGATAACATCAAGGAAGCATGGAAGACCACCATTGACGACGAGGACTTCACGTCATCATATGATGACTCACTCGCTCTCATGCAATGGGGCAGCGACACACTGGTCTACAAGTCCACCCTCATTGACCTGAAAACCGGAAAGACCTCAAAGGCACCCTGGGGTAGCAGCAACTCCGCATTAATCGTCGGCGATACCGCCATTTTCTGCAAGGAGAGCGACAAGTGTACCGCCTGGGGTGCGGACAAGAAACAGAAGTGGTCGCGCACGATCGCCGGGGCGGGAAGACCCTTTGACTCACTGACCACATACAGTACGACCTTTCTAGTCAGAGACAATCAGCGTTATCTGGCACTGTTGAACGCCATCATCGACATCGATAGTGGAGAGACCCGGTTCCTCGGCGGAGGCTCGAAGGCCGACTCAGACTTCATAACCTGGTACTTCCAGGACGGTTGGGGAACTCTGGAGGCAGAGGACAAATCTGATTCCGATTCGAGTTCGTCAGCCGACCAGGAGTACAAAGTGACAGTTTATGATTTCAAGGGGAAGAAACAGGGCAGCTATCGACAGACCCTACCTTCAAAGGAGACTGTTGTCGAGGAAGATAAAAAGCTCCTCACAGCCGAGGAGCATCGCACCTACTTCAAGGACCAGGACTTCAGTGACGCCAGCCTGACTGCAAGATCAAACAGCGACGGCTGCGTCACCCGGATCAAGCCCAAGCAAGGCAGTTCCTTCAGTGTTCCGGAGGCGGACACAAACACCATATCCTCCGGGTGCCCGTCTGTGGCGAAGAGTTCTCAAGATGGCAGCATCGTCAAGCTGATGATACTGGGCAAAGGGGACGTCAACCGGATAAGTGCGCTCATGAACGTTAAGACCGGGAAGGAGATTAAGTTCAGCGGAATTGACTTGGAGAATGAGGATACGCTCATCATGGCCAAGCCCGACCTCGTCATCGGCTACAACAAGTACGACGGCAAGGTCATCGGTTTCAAACCGGCCTCCTGAACTGCTACGGCAGCAGCTCTGACACGGAGCTCTCGGGGACGTCCTGGGCCGCTTTCTTGGGGCGCCCTCGCCCTCGCAGTTCCACGCCACCCTTGACCAAGAGGCTCCGTACCCGCGTGATGGAGTATCCCGACTGTGTCGAAATCTGTTGAACTGACGCCCCCTTCACGTACTCATCGGCCATGATCCGGGCGACGCGATCCGAGAGCCAGTCGCTCATCTGCTCATTGGATTCCAGGTCGGGCAGGGGGTCGATGTCGCCGCCGGCGTATCCCCGCTGAGCCTTCCCCTGCGGCGTGATCTCTTCATCCGACTCATTGCCCCACACGGACCAGCCGGGTTGCGCGTAGCGGGCGAACATCTCCAGGTATGGCCCCGGCGAGCATGACTCAATGAGGTCGTACTGCTCGTCGGGCTTGCGACTGTGCTCACGCTTGCGCGTCTCGATCATATTGACCGTTGAGCGCCCCGGCGCCAACGTTCTCAAGGATCCTTTGACCCCGAACAGGATCGGCTCGGTGACATTGCGGAAGTAGAAGCCGACGCCGCGGCCGTCCGGCCCACCGTCTTTGCGTCGCTTGGCCCAGATGATGTTCGAGACGTAGCGGAATCCCCACGCCTGCATCACCTCCAGACCCTCCGGAAGCAAGGCGTTGGGAACCCACAGGTACAGGTGGGCATTCGCCGCGGTCACGTCACCGACCGGGAGCTCCTTGATCTCCTCGAGGGACATCGTCCCGTACCTGCCCAGACGACGGTGCTCGGGAGCGACCTTGCCGGTTCGATTGGTGAACCGCCACGGAGGGTCGGCCAGAACGGTCTGAAATCCTCCTTCCACAGTAGGAAGTGGAGCGATTTCCGCGGAGGATCCCAGAGCCTTGGACACTCCTTAGATGTACCAGAAATAGATCTGGTTTGTCACTCGTGAGGATTTTACGTGGATGGGGACCGCTCGCGTCCCATGTCATCAAGCCGGACTGCTGGCAGTTCCACGCTGGGGGCCGGCGGGACTGGCGCGGATCGCACCTGCCTGCGGCCGCAGACGACCGTGTCTCCGACACCGGCGGGGACATTCCGCGCGGCCGGGCGCCGTGCACTCCAGCCGGGGACAGCCCACGCGTTCGGGGACCGGATTCCCGTCCCCGACGGCGTCGAAGGTCCCCGGACGCACAAGATTGTCCCCGGACGCGCGGAGTGCACCCGCCCGCGAGGACACAACACATCTCAACCGCCGCTCTTGTACCAGGCGACGGCGATTTGGACGCGGTCACGCAAGTGGAGCTTGGCCAGGATGCGGCTGACGTTGCGGCGCACGGAGGCGGGCTGCAGCACGAGCCGCTCGGCGATCTCCTCGTTCGACATGCCCTCCGCAATGAGCCGGGCCACGTCGAGCTCCCTGGGCGTGAGCACCCCGAACCTCTCCCGCAGCCCCTCACGCTGCGCCCCGGGCAGCACCCGCGGAACCCCACGCGCGATGAGCTCCTTGGTGACGCGCGGCGTGAGCACCGCATCGCCCTGTGCCACCGCCCGCACCGCCTGAGCCAGCTGCGCCGCACGCACGTCCTTGAGCAGGAACCCCGATGCCCCCACCTCCAGCGCCCCGAAGGCGTAGTCGTCCTCGTCGTAGGTGGTCAGCACCAGGACCTTCACCGTTGGGAACCGTCGCGCCATCGCACGGGTCGCGCTGATCCCATCCATTCCCGGCATGCGCACATCCATGAGGACGACGTCGGGCAGCCCCGTTGACCGGTTCAGCCGCTCCAGGACTTCTAGCGCCTCCTGCCCGTCACCGGCCTCCGCCACCACGTGCAGGTCCGGCGCCTTGCGGATCATGAGCGCCAGCCCCAGGCGCGCGTAGCGCTGGTCATCCACGATCATGACCGACGTCGGCCTCAGCCCCTCCGATTCCGCGCCCACGCCTCAGCCCTCACCGCGAGTTCTCGGCACTATCGCCGTCACCAGCCAGCCGCCGTCGGACTCGGGCCCCCAGTCCAGCGAGCCTCCCGCCGCCTCGACCCGGGCCCGCAGCCGCAGCAGGCCGGTCCCTTCCGCGAGGCCACCACGGCAGCCGTCGTCCTTCCCGCCTCTGCTACCCGAGGCGCCGTCGTTGCGAACCGTCACCGTGACTGCCGACTCGCCGTGGTCCCAGGACACCTGCACCTGCGACAGCGCGGGCGCGTGCCGCACTGCGTTGGTGAGCGCCTCCCGGGTGAGCGCGAAGCACAGCTCGGCCTGCCCGGCGTCGTCGGCCCGCTGCCCGGTCTCAGTGAAGACGACCGTGACACCCATCGACCTCACCCGGCCGACGACCCTCCTGATCTCATCCCAAGACCGGTGCCCGGCACCATCCCGGTTCGGTGAGTCCCCGCCGTCGGCCAGGGCCCTCACCGCCCGGCGCGTCTGCTCCAGGCACTCCCGGGCCACCTCGTTGATGCCGCCGAGCGCCTCATCGATCTCCGGGTCGGCGCCACCGGCCAGCCCCTCGGACAGGGCGATGATCGTGGTCAAGCCGTGCCCCACGGAGTCGTGCAGCTCGGCGGCGATACCGGCCCGGTTCACCGCGCGGTCGCGCTCGGCCCGAAGCGCCCGGAAGCGCTCCCGCTCGGCTTTGGCCCCGGCTTGCGCCGCTCGCCAGTTCGCGACGCTGCGCGCCATCATTGCCGCGATGACCGTCAGCAGGACGGCGACCACCTGGCTGAGCCACTCCTCCATCAGGACCCCGGGCGGGGCCACCAGGACCGCGCTGGCCGTCGCCATGAGGCAGGCCGCGCCGATCACCGCGAGGTGCTGACACAGCGGGAGCCGAATCACCGCGCTCCCCAGCGCCACCAGCACCGGGAAGAGAAAGAAATTGTTGAGCCCCAGTGCCGAGGCCACCACGTACACGGCACACTCGGCCAGAAAGACCGCCAGCGGGTACCTGTGTCTCGCAGTGAGGAGTGCCGTGGACCCCATGGCCGCCAGAACGAGAATCGCGAAGCCGATTCTGGTTGGGGCGATCCCTGCAACCAGGCCGCCGTCGCCGACGCGGCCCGTCAGCACCGCGCTGCCGATCATGCCGCCCTGGTAGGTGGCGCACAGGATGAGGAGCAGCGTGGACAGGATGCCGGGGCCGGCCTGCGCGGGCGCCGGCTGGCGCACCCACTCCCCCAGCGTCCGCCAGTCGATCCGCATCCTCATGGCCAACGACGAACTACGCTCTGCACCGAACACCAGCGCCCCTCCTCCCCGTTGCGTCCGTACCCTACGCCGCTAGATCTGAGCCCCGACCGCAGCCAGCGGGCCGCCAAGCGCGGTTGCGGCAAGGGGAGAACGCCATCGGTCAGCCCTGGGAGCGGAGGTCCTTGAGGACTTGGCGCAGCTCGGCAGGGTCGTCATCGTAGGCGCCCATCGCCTGAGCGTCGGCCACCATGTCCGACAGGGCCTCATTCGCTGCCCGACGCTGACGCTCACGGAACTCCAGCACGTCAGTGAGGAACAAGCGACGATGCCGTCTGACCTTCTCGAACGGGATCTCGCCGGCCTCCAACATCCTGACCAGCGTCGGCCGCGAGATGCCCAACATGTCAGCCGCCTCCTGGGTCGTCAGACGCTGGTCCTGCGGCGCCACCGTGACAGCCAGACCTCGACGCATCGCATCCACGACCTGAAGAAGGGCTTCAGCCACGGCGGGTGGGAGGTCAATCGTCTCACCATTGATGGTCAGCGCCGCACCGGAGGACGCCTCAAGCGCCGTCACAAGCTCAGCAAACCGTCCAGCAACCTCCTCCTCAGGCAGGTAGGTCTTGCTCTCAGTCGTTATCGTCATGTCACACTCCCACGCTACTGCTCGCTCGTCTTGTTCGAATTGATCGTTTTGAGCGATTTGAATGTAGGGCTTGGTGGGCGTTGACACAAGGCGGGGCGCTATCACTTCTGCCAGTCTCCTCGAGCCCCAGGCAACCAGCGGCCTCTGCTCGACCTACTCCAGCCCGTCTCACTCGGCCGCCAGGACGGTGCCGATCGGGGTCCGGGTGGCGCCCCGGATCGGAGCGAGTAGCACCGCGACCAGGGCCAGCAAGGACAGGAGGGCCACCAGCAGCACTGGCCCGACGCCGGGGCGCACTACCAGCGGCATCCCCGCCCTGACGTAGAAAAGGGACTCGCCGGCCGTGGTCACCACCAGCGGCACGAGCGAGATCAGCAGGGCCGTCCCCACGTACAGGCCCGCCTCGACGACCACCTGCCGGCACACGCCGCGCACCGTGCTCCCGGCGCAGCGCAGCACCGCGAGCTCACGCTGCCGGGACCGGGAGGACATGCCGACGACGGCCACGGCCCCCAGCAGCGCCACGGCCCCGAGGATCGTCGCCAGCACCAGCGAGTCCACCTGGTTGATCGCCACGTTCAGGCGCGCCGCCTCCACCACCGCCTGCCCCGTGGCGAGACTGGTCGTGAGTGCCGCGGTGAAGGAGATCGCCAGGGCCAGCAGGCCGATGGCACTCGCCGACGACTCGCTGCGCCACAGCGCCGAACGCCGCGCGATGAGCCACGGTCCACCCAGCCGCGCCAGCGGCGCCGACCACAGCCGCAGCAGCCGCGGGATGAGCGCGGGCGCCAGCAGCACCACGAGGACCGCGAGCAGGAGCGATGCCAGGATCGCCTGGCCCCCACCGGTCGGCCATCCGTCGATCTTCCTTCCCGGCGGAGCCAGAAAAGCGAGGAGCAGCTGCCCCGCGCATGCGAGCGCCCAGAGTCCGGCCAGGATCCGTCGCCCCACACCCATGCGCCGTCGCCCACTCGGGGCCGCATCGCGAACCGCCTCCACGGCGGGCGTCCTCACCGCGGCGCGCGCCGGGCCCACGGCCCCCAGGACCGCGACGGCGACCACGACCACCACGGTGAGCAGGAGCGTCGTCGGGGTCTGGGCGACCTCGATGCGCCCCATGCGCGCGGCTGCCAGGCGGGTGAGCACCGAGGCGAAGGGCTGGGCCGCCACCTGCCCCAGCAGGATCCCGGGCACACAGGCCACCAGTCCCAGCACCGCCACGGTGGCGAGGACGGCGGCGAGCACCTGGCGAGGCAGGGCGCCGGCCAGCCGCCACAGGGCCCAGCTCGTGCGCAGTGCCTGCACGCAGGACTGCCCGACGACGGCCACCACCGGAACCGTCACCATCGCCGTGTAGAAGGCGACCGAGACGCCCGGAACCGTGAGCTCGGCCGGGTCCACGCCCGCCGCCCGCGCCGCGGCGACGACGTCGGGCCGGGTGACGGTCATGCGGTGCACCAGGCAGACATTGATGAGCCCGGCGGCGAGGGCCAGCACCGCCACCGTCCCCGACCAGGCCCGCCACTGTGTAGCCAGGGCGCGCAGCGTGTAGCGGGTCATGCCGCATCTCCCGTCTGATTGACGGCGGCCAGCAGCTCGTCGGGAGTGGCACCGCGGCGGCGGTCGACGATACGGCCATCGCGCATGATGAGCACGGTCTCCGCCAGGGCAGCGGCCCCCAGGTCGTGCGTCACGAGGATAACGGCGGCCCCGTCGTCGGCCAGGCGTCGCAGCTCGGCGAGCACGAAGGCGGCCGAGTGGGTGTCCAGGGCCCCGGTGGGCTCGTCGGCGAAGACGACCGGTGGACGGCGGTAGAGGACCCGCCCTAGGGCGACGCGCTGCTGCTCACCGCCCGAGAGCGTGGTCGCGACCGCGTCAGCGCGCGACTCCAGTCCCAGCCCGGCCAGGACCTCCCGCACCCGCGCCGAGTCGGGGCGCCGGCCGGCCAGGGTGTCGGAGATCGTGATGTTCTCCCGCACCGTCAGGTAGGGCACGAGGTTGTAGGCCTGAAAGACGAAGCCCACCCGGTCGCGGTAGAGCTCGGCCACCCGCGCCGCCGGGAGCCCGCCGAGGTCGCGCCCCATGAGCGAGACGCGCCCCGACGTCGCCGGCTCCAGCCCGGCCAGGCACAGCAGCGCCGTCGACTTGCCCGAGCCGCTGGGGCCGACCAGCGCCGTCATCCGCCCAGGCATCATGGCGCAGGAGATGCCGTGCAGGATCTCGATCGGTTCCCCGCCGGGGGTCGGGAAGGACTTGCGCAGGTCGCGCGCCTCCACAGCGGCCGGGCCACCTTCTCCCCCGACGCCGACGACGTCTCCCTCCCCAGCCGCGCCGCCCGGGCCCCCAAGGCCCCCGGGTGTGCGTCCCCGCAGTGGTTGAGCCGACCGGTCCCACTGCGTCCGTTCACGTCGAGCTGCCATGGCGCGCGCCGTCCTCTCCCCTGTGAATCCGCCGGAATCGCTGGACGCCGTCGGACGCCCGCGGATCAACCTAGGCGACCGCCTCGGCTCCCGGGCCCACAGACCGCGAACTGTCCACAGATGATGACAACCGACCCCACGGGCAGCGCGGTTGGGGACATTCCGCGCGGCCGGGTGCGGTGCGCTCCAGCCGGGGACAGTCCGCGCGTTCGGGGACAGGATTCCCGTCCCCGACGGCGTCGAAGGTCCCCGCCCGCGACGACATGTCCCCGGACGCGCAGGATGTCCCCGCCCGAGCCGCACATCCGCCCACACCCCGTGCGCCCCACCCCACCCGCACCAACACGAGGGGCCGGTCGCGGCCGGCCCTTCGACCAACCACAACCGGCCCCGCGCACGGGCCTCAACCTGCCCTCAGCCGCAGCCTGACGACGTCAGAACGCCGCGACGACCGCCCCGTCGGGCCAGGTCTTGCTGATGTAGTCACGCAGCTTGTCGTCGTTGAGGAGCTTGGCGAGCTTCTTGAGGTGCTCGTTGTCCTTGTCGTCCTTGCGCACGACGAGCTGGTTGGGGTACTCAGAGTCCTTGCCGCCCTTCTCCAGGACGAGCGCGTCCTTCTTGGGGTTCAGCCCGGCGTCGATGGCGTAGTTGCCGTTGATGACCGCGGCCTCGGCGTCCGGCATCGACTTGTAGACCTGGGCGCCGTCGACCGTGGTGAACTTCAGCTTCTTGGGGTTGGAGGTCACGTCGGTGTCGCTGGGCAGCTCGGCGGACTTGTCCAGCTCGATGAGCCCGGCCTGGGCCAGGAGCTTGAGCCCACGCGCCGTGTTTGCCGGGTCGTTGTTGAGGACGATCGTGCCGCCCTCCTTGATGTCCTTGACGTCCTTGTAGCCCTTGGAGGTGTAGATACCCATGGGCTCGATGTGGACGTCGGCGATGGAGACGAAGTCGTAGCCCTTCTCCTTGTTCTGCTGAGCCAGGAAGTTGGGGGTCTGGTAGAAGTTGGCGGCCAGCGAGCCGTCCTCCAGTGAGGAGTTGGGCGTCTGGTAGTCGTTGATCTCCTTGATGTCCAGCTTGATGCCGGAGCCCTTGGTGAGGTTGTCCTGGACCCACTTGAGGATCTCGACGTGGGGCTTGGGGGTGGCACCGATGGTGATCGTGGCGGTGTCGCCGTCGACCTTGATGCCCTTGACCTCGCCCTTACCGGACTTGGAGCAGGCGGCCAGGGTGAGGGTGGCGGCGGTGGCCAGGCCACCGGCGATGACGGTGCGCCGGGAGATAGAGGAGGACATGGTGGTTCCTTTCGCGGGGCCGGGCGGCCCCCAGTGACGGGAGAGAGGAAAGTCTTGAACAGTGCTGGGGCCGACGGCGCGGCTGCCCGGTTCTGGGCAGCTGCGCGCCTACCCGGCTGGTGATCGCCTCAGCGGTGGTTCACCAGCCGGCTGAGCATGTCGCCGACCAGCTGGATGATGCCGACAATGCCGACGATGACGACCACGGTGATGACCATGACGTCCACCTGGTTGCGCTGGTAGCCGTACTGGATGGCGAGGTCGCCCACGCCGCCGCCGCCCACGGCGCCGGCCATGGCGGAGTAGCCCAGGAGGGTGATGATGGTGACGGTGGCCGACTGGATGAGGATCGGCAGGGCCTCACGCACGAGGACCCCCCAGGTGATCTGCTGTCCGGAGGCACCCATCATGAGGGCGGCCTCGACCTTGCCGCGGTCGACGTCGTTGATGGCCGTCTCCACCAGGCGCGCGTAGAAGGGGATCGCGCCGATGGTCAGCGGCACGCAGGCCGCCTGCCACCCCAGGGAGGTGCCCACGAGCAACCGGGTAAGCGGGATGAGCGCCACCATGAGGATGATGAAGGGCATGGAGCGCCCGATGTTGACGATCTGGGAAAGCACCCAGTACAGGGTCGGGTTGCGGAACTGGCCCCGCTTGCCGGTGGAGACCAGGGCCAGCCCCAGCAGAAGCCCGAGGATGACTGTGATGGCCCCGGAGACGAAGGTCATCGCCAGGGTCTCAACGAGGGCGTAGCCGAGCTTGTTCTGGATGGCCGGGTTGTCGAACCAGGTGCGGCTGCTCGGCACGGCGGCGGCCTGGCTCAGCGGAAGGAGGATCGAGTTCATGAGCGGACCTCCGCAGCAATACCGGCCTTGCGCAGGGTGCTCACGGCCTGTTCGGTGTCGGACGCGGGGACGGTGACGGCCAGGCGCCCGATCTGGGCCTGCCCGATCGTCTCGAAGACGCCGGCGGCGATGTCCCCACCGAGCTCGGCCACCATGGACATGAGGGCGACGGCGGCCGGCTGGCCCGGGTGGGCGGTGATGGAGACATCGATGACGCTCTCGCCGTTGGCGACGGCGGCCTCGGGCACCTTCGGGAAGGGCACGATCTCGCGCGAGAGCCGGGAGTCGACGTCGAGCACGATGTCCTCCAGGCGGCCGCTCTCCACGATCCGCCCGGCCTCGAGCAGGCTGACGGAGTCGCAGACCTGGCGGACCACGCTCATCTCGTGGGTGATGATGATGACGGTCAGGCCCAGGGTGTCGCGGACGTTCTTGATGAGGTCGAGGATGGAGCGGGTGGTCTCCGGGTCCAGGGCGGAGGTGGGCTCGTCACACAGGAGGACGGCCGGGTCGTCGGCCAGCGCCCGGGCGATGCCGACGCGCTGCTTCTGGCCGCCGGAGAGCTGGGAGGGGTAGGAGCCGCCGCGGTCGGCCAGGCCCACGAGGTCGAGCATGCGCTTGACGACCGGGTGGCGCCTCCCGCCGGGGACACCCGCGAGCGCCAGCGGGTAGGCGATGTTCTGCGCCGTGGTGCGCTGGTCCAGGAGGTTGGCGTGCTGGAAGACCATGCCGATGCGGCGTCGGGCCTCGCGCAGCTGGCTGGGCGACAGGGCGGTCATGTCCTGCCCGGCGACGCTCACGTGGCCGCTGGTGGGGCGCTCCAGGGAGGTCAGGCAGCGCACGAGCGTGGACTTGCCGGCCCCGGAGGTACCGACGATGCCGTGGATGGAGCCGGCGGCGACGTCGAGACTGAGCCCGTCCAGGGCCCGCACCTCCTTGCCGCTGCGCAGGCGGTAGACCTTGTGGACGTCGCGCAGGGAGATCATGGGCTTGCTTGGAGAGCCGGGCACGTCACCGTCTTCGGACCGGCCGGACTCGGCGGTCGACTGTTCACTGGTTGTCACGTATTCCTCCATCGTTCCTGGCGGAAGCACCCGCACCATGAAGGGGGTTGCTGCAATGTCGTCGAGCCAGGTCTCTCGGTTGCTCTGGATGGCCACCAGTAACTTACGCAGCGCCGCCTTGGCGACGCAAGCGAGGCCACCTTCAAGGGACCGAGGTCACGCCCACATCGACGGCGTTCCCGAAGTACGAGACGGGCCGGGCGGGGCGAGCGGTCCGACCCGGGTTGCACGGGCCCGCTGGCCAGCCCGCTTTCAGCCCGGGCCGTTCGGGCCCCACTGGCCGGCCGGCCTTCGCTCCGCACGTGCGCCCCACCCGGTCGTCACCCACCGCTCAGCCCGGACCTCAGTCCGCCCGCCACCGGCGCTCCCGCAACATCCTGGCTATTCCCAGGTCACGTGTCGGCGCCGCTACTCGCGCCGCACAGGGCAACGTGTTTGGATCTGTTCATGAGTGCGACCGCAGAGCCGACCGCCCCCGACATCCTGGGAGAGCCGTGGGTGGCCCGCCGTATCCCGGTGACCGAGTCACCCACGAAGGCGCCCGGCGCCGACCACGCCGTGCTCGTCTTCCAGCGTGAGGCGGCCGGCCGGGCCAGCCGTCCCCGGCACTCGCGCGCGGTCCTCTACCTGCACGGCCGCAGCGACTACTTCTTCCAGACCCACCTGGCCCAGGCCTACCTCGACGCCGGCTTCGAGTTCTACGCGCTGGACCTGCGGGCCTGCGGGCGGGCCGGTGTCGGGCACCCCTCCCCGCACGACGTGCGCGACCTGCGCGTCCATGACGAGGAGATCGCCGAGGCCCTGCGCATCATCCGCTCCGAGCACGGGCACGACGTCGTCGTCCTCAACGGGCACTCGACCGGCGGGCTGCAGGCGGTCATCTGGGCGGCCGACCACCCCGGGACCGTGGACGCGCTCGTCCTCAACTCCCCGTGGCTGGACCTGCGCGGGTCGGCACTGGTGCGCTCCTACGGCTCGGCCTTCGTGGACCTCCTCTCGCGGCGGGACCCCGAGCGCGTCATCGGTGAGCCGGGCAGCGGCGATGAGGACAACTACGTGGCGGCCCTGCACCGGCGCTGGCGCGGCGAGTGGGACTGGGACCTGGCGCTCAAGCCGGCGCCGTCCTTCCCGGTGCGGGCCGGGTTCCTGGCGGGGATCCGGCGTCTGCAGCGCGAGGTCCACCACGGGCTGGGGATCCGGGTGCCGATCCTCGTGTGCTGCTCAACGGCCAGTGGCGGCGTCAAGGCGAGCCTGGAGGAGGCGCAGCGCTCCGACGTCGTCCTCGACGTGGAGCAGATCATCGACCGCTCCCAGTACCTGGGCGACGACGTGACCGTCCGCCAGATCCCCGAGGGCGTCCACGACCTGGCCCTGTCCGGGCCGCTGGCGCGCGCCGAGTACCTTCAGGCCGTCATGCGCTGGCTGGACAACCGCCTGCACTGAGCGCCTGCGCTGAGTCGCTGAGCCTCAGTCGCGGCGCGCGGCAAGGTCTTCGGTGAGCTGCTCAGCGAACTCGTCGCTGACCCGTTCGACGACCTCGAGGGTGTCGAGGAAGTCGGCCATGGTGCCGTACCAGGGGTCGGGCACGTTGAGGACGCTGCGGGAGGACCCGCCCGCGGTAACCGCCTCGGCCTGCGGGGCGGAGGCCGGGTCGAGCTCGCGGTACATGCGGATGCGGTCGGGCTCGGCCCCCAGACCCGCGGCGCGGCGCTGCAGGACGTTCCAGTGGGAGTCGGTCATGGCCAGCAGGAGGTCGGCCTCGGTGATCTCGGCGTCAGTGACGCGGTGGGCGGTGTGGGAGGCGATGGCGCTGGCCGTGGCGCGCGAGACGGCGTCGGCGCCGACGCCGTAGCCGGCCTCAGTCAGGACGCGGCGGGCCCGGGAGTCGATGGGGTTGCCACGTTCCTCGTCGGAGACGCCGGCGGAGGTGACGGTCACGCCGCCCGGCCCGGAGTCGGGGATGCCGGCGGCGGCGAGGCGGTCGCGCAGGACGACCTCGGCCATGGCGGAGCGGCAGATGTTGCCGGTGCACACCATGACGACCCGATAGGGGCCGGCGCCGCGACGGCCGGGCAGCACGGCGGACGCAGTGGAGGAGGCGGAAGAGGAGGAGGCAGCGGCGGTCGTCTCGGTGCTGGCGTCGGAGGAGCTCACGTCCCGAGCCTTGCGCACGCCGAGGTCGGCTGTCCACTGAGGTCAACTGAGCTGAAGCATCCGCGCGGTCGTAGGGTAGGTCGCGCAGTCGTGCCCTCACCCCTCGACAGCGCGACCTAAGGCTCGACCGCGACAGCGAGGCCTGCGTGCCGGTGTTGTACAGGCGGGCTGCTCGGCCGGGCGGCTGCGCGAGCCCCGACTACAGCGCGCGGCCGTCGAGGACGTCGGCGACCCAGGAGCGGGCCACAACGAAGTCCTTGTCGCTGGTGCCGGCCAGGACCGCCGTCGGGCGGGCGTCCAGCCGCGGGTAGGAGCCCAGGAACCGCACCACCGGGCAGGTGCGGTGCAGCCCGATGAGGGCGGCCTGGACCCGCTCCTCGCGCACGTGCCCCTCAACGTCGATGGAGAAGCGGTAGCGCCCCAGGGAGTCGCCCACGGGCCGGGACTCGATGCGCGAGAGGTTGACGCCGCGGGCACTGAACTGCTCGAGCATGTCCAGCAGGGCGCCAGAGCGGTCGTGCGGGAGGTGGACGAGGAGGGTGGTCTTGTCGGCGCCGGTGGGCTCGCCCACGCGGCCGGGCCGGGTCACCTTGACGAAGCGGGTGACGGCATCGGGGTTGTCCGCCACGCCCCCGGCGATGACCTCCAACCCGTACTGCTTGGCGGCCAGCGGGTTGCACAGGACGGCCTGGAAGCCGGTGTCCCCCTCGGTGGTGGCCAGCGCGCGGGCGGGCGCCGAGGTGGAGGTCCCGGCGACGTACACGGCCTCGGGGAGGTTCTGGTGGACCCAGCCGCGGCACTGGGCCCAGGCGTGCGGGTGGGTGGAGATGGCGCGCACGTCCCCCAGGCGGGTACCGGGGCGGCCCGCCAGGACGAAGGTGATCGGCACGGCCATCTCGGCGGCGATGACCAGGGGTGTGGAGGCCACGAGGTTGTCCAGCGTGGCATTGACCCCGCCCTCGACGGAGTTCTCAATGGGCACGACGGCGGCCTCCACCGTGCGCTCGCGCAGGTGGTCCAGGGCGGTGGGCACGTCCGGGCAGGGGTCGAGCTCGACGTCGACGGGGGCGACCTGGCGCAGCGCCATCTCGGTGAAGGTGCCGGCCGGCCCGAGGAAGGACCAGAGCGGAGCGGGAGCAGTCATGGGCACAGGGTAGCCAGTCCGGGCGGTCGGGCCGGTGGCGGCTTGCTCCGTGGAACGCGGGGCCCTCACCGGCGGGGCCGGTCCCGCCGCTTGGCCTGGTCAGGAGGGAACAGCCCAGGTCCGGCCAGAGCCGGACTCCCCCACCGGGATGCCGTCTCCTGACACCCTCCCGTGACGCCGCCGGGCCTGGCAGGCTGGAGCCATGAGTGTCTTCCGCAAGCACGACGACGGTCCGGTCTCCACCGCCCTGGAGGCGCAGGGGCTGACCTGGCTCGCCGAGGCGATGGCCGACGGCGGGGCGCACGTGGTGCCGGTGACCAGCGGCCCGGGCTGGCTGGAGGAGCCGCGCCTGACGACGACCAGCGTGACGCCGGCCGGGGCGAGGCCTTCGGTCGGGCACTGGCCGTCACTCACGCGGCGGGCGCCCCGGCCTTCGGGGCGGCGCCTCCCGGGTGGGACGGTCGGGCGCAGATGGGCCGCTCGGACATCCGGCTGCGGCCGCACGCCGTCGAGGAGGGCGAGCCGCGCCGCTGGGGCGAGTTCTACGCCGAGGACCGGATCCTGCCCTACCTGCAGCCCAGTCGGGACAACGGCTCGATCAGCGCCGCCGGGGCCGGAGTCGTCGAACGGCTGTGCGAGCGTCTGCGCGACGGCGACTTCGACACCGACCAGCCGGCCCTCGTGCGCGGCGGCGCCCGCGAGCGCGGCGCGCGGGTCGCGGTGGCCCGCACGCACGGGGATCTGTGGTGCGGCAATGTCCTGTGGACCCCGGCCGATGAGGCCGCCCAGTGGGCGCCGCCGCGGGCCGGGCTCGGGCCGCAGGAGCCCAACCCCGAGGAGGCTCCCCACGGTGGCACGGCCGGCAAAGCGGCCGGCGGGCCGACGGTGGTCGGCGTGCTCATCGACCCGATGGCGCAGGGCGCGCACGCCGAGACCGACCTGGCGGCCCTGGGCGTGTTCGGACAGCGCTACCTGGATCGCATCTACGCGGCCTACCACGAGGTCTCGCCGCTGGCGGAGGGCTGGCGCGAGCGGGTGGGCCTGCACTCCTGGCACATCCTCATGATTCACGCCTTCCTCTTCGGCGGGGGTTATGGCGGGGAGGCGGTCGCCGTGGCCCGCCAGTACCTGTGAGCCGATGCCGGCCAGGCATGTCGCACCCATTTTGTCCGCCTGGGACGACTTTGAAACCGGCTAGAAGAAGAGCCGTCCGCGTTTGTGCTGGTCAAAGCAATTTACTTGCGCGCCGACCAGCAGAGACGACGTCAAAGTCGTCCCATCTGGACACTTTTCGGGCTGCCAGGGCCCGTAGGCTGGTCGGGTGAGACCTCGACGACGTCAACAGCGCCTGGTGCGCGGGGTCGTGTACGTCCTCGTGCTGCTGGTGGTCATCGGCATGATCCTGGCGGTGGTCGGGCCGGCCCTCGCCACCGCGGCCCCGACGGCGCCGGAATCCGAGACAGCGCCGGCGTCCCAGGCGGCCTCCCAGGCGGCGTCGGCGCCGGCCTCCGATGCCGCCTCGTCTTCGCGCTCGTCTTCGCGGCCGGCGCCGGTGGTCGTCCTGGCGACGAACAATCTCACCTGGGCGGACCTGCAAGAACAGGCCTCCCGCGAAGGCGCCGGTGAGAGCTCCGGCTCTTCCGGCGTCGGCTCGGCGGCCGACCGCCTGCTGGCCTTCGCCCGGCGGGGCGAGCCGATGAACCTGTCCGTGCGCACTCCGGCGGACCGCACCTGCCCGGCCGATGCCTGGCTCACCCTGGGCCGGGGAAAGCGCGCGAGCGCCGTCGAGGCGGCCGCTTCCTGCGCCGGCCCCACCACCGCGATCCCCCGCAGCACCCCCCTGGTCGGGGCGCTCGGGCAGGGCGTCTCGATCCAGGCCGTCGGCCCGGGTACGCAGCTGGCCACGGGGGCACCGGGGGGCTCAGCGACCAGGCCCGCCCCTGTGGCGCCGTCGGTGGCCGATGCCCTGGCCGCCGACGCGGACCTCACCATCGTCGACACCGCGAGCGCCGCCTCCACCGACGCCGAGCGGATCGCCGCCCTCGACGAGGCCCTGCGCACGGTCCAGGAGCAGTCGCGCCCCGGCATCCGCATCATCGTTGCCTCTCTGGCCGACGACGAGGCCCCCGGCCTCCAGATGGCGGTCCTGCCCGCGGGCACGAGGAGCGCGCTCGGCACCTCCGAGGGTCTTGTCGTCGGCGACTCCACGCACCAGGCGGGCCTGGTCCAGCTGACTGACCTCACCCCGACTCTCGTCTCCGCCCTGGCCGGCCGCCGCGACCCGGCCTTCGACGGCCATGCGCTCACGTTGCCTAAGACCGGCCGCACGGGCGTGGCAGCAGCCGGCGCCGCCGCTGGGGACGCCCGCATCTCGCGGCTCGCCGACGACGCCCTGCACGCCCGTGCCTCTCAGGCCACGGTCATGCGGGCCGGCGCCCTGCTCATGGGCCTGGCCGTGGCGCTCCTGGTCTGGGCGGCCGTCGCGCTGCGCGCCCCGAAGGCGAGCCGGCGCGAGGCTCTCCGCCGCCGGGTCACGTGGGTGGCCGTCTACCTCAGCGGCCTGCCGACGGCCTTGCTGCTGGTCAATGCCGCCCCGTGGTGGCGCGTGGGGGCCCGGGCCGGCTCCCCCTCGGGGTGGGCCTCACTCGTCGCCGTGGTCGCGGCCGCGCTGGTCGCGGCCGGGATCGTGGGACTGGCCGCCGGGATCGTGGCGCTAGTACGACGGCGCAAGCGGCCCCGCTCCGCCGCCTCACCGAGTCCGTCGCCCTCAGCGGTCGGTGCCGCAGCCGCCGCTGAGCCGGCCGGTTCCGCTGGCGCCTCCTCCGCCCGGGGGGAGGCCGCGGCCGATCCGCCACCGGACGAAGCCGGCGTCCCCACCCCCTCCACATCGTTGTCTCCACCCCGCAACAGGACGAGCCTGACGGCGCTGCTGGTGGCGGCGGCGGTCCCGCTGGCCTGGCTGGTCGACGCCGCCGCGGGCGCACCCCTGGCCTTCAACAACCCGCTGGGCATGAACGCTGTGGTGGCGGGCCGTTTCTACGGGGTGTCCAATACGGCTTTCGCACTGGTGGCCGGCGCGCTCGTCGTCATCGCCAGTGCCTGGGTGGCGCTGGGCGGCGGGCGGCGCATGGCGCTGCTGGTGACAGCCCTGCTGGGCGGGGCGGCGCTGCTCGTCGATGGGGCCCCGCAGCTGGGCGCGGACGTGGGTGGTGCCCTGACGCTGGTGCCGACGCTGGCCTTCCTCGGAGCGGGCCTGGCGGGTCTGCACCTGAGCTGGCGGCGCTGGCTGGCCATCGGGGCCGCAACGGTCCTGGTGGTGGGCGGCTTCGCCGTCGTCGACCTCCTCCGGCCCGGTGGGCCCACGCACCTGGGGCGCTTCGCCCGTCAGGTGGCCGACGGCTCGGCCACCGGCGTGCTGGGGCGCAAGGCCTACGCGCTGGTCGGCCCCTTCGTCACGAAGCCGGTCATGGCGGCAGCCCTGGCCTGCGTCGTGGCCCTCGTGGCCGCGGCCCTGTGGTGGGGGCGCCGGCAGGTGCGGGCCTGGCGCTCCGGCAAGAGCCCCTACGCCTGGCTCGCCCCCAACGCCCCCGGGGACATTCCGCGCGTTGGGGGACAGGATTCCGGTCCCCCAACGCGTGGAATGTCCCCCTCCGGGCGATGGGTGACGACGGCGCTGAAGTCCTTGGGGGTGCTGACGCTCGTGGCCGTCCTGGTCAACGACTCCGGCGTCACGATGGCCGGCTTCATCCTGGCGGCCGCGGCTCCCGCCCTGCTGGCGCTGACGCTGGCCGGCAGTGAGTCGGCGCGCTAGCTCTCGGCCGTCTCCGAGGCGGCCTGCGGGTCCTCATCGTGGTGCGGCTTCTCCGCGACCTCGACGCCGTCGTCGGCCTTGGGCGGCTGCGGCACGGCGCGGTAGGCGAAGAAGTGGTCCTGCTCGGCGGCCGCCCTCTCGAAGGAGGCGCGCGGCACGCGGTGGCGGCGCAGCTTGCGCCGGGTCACGGCCCGCAGGACGTCCTTGTACTGGGAGGCGCGGTGCATCGTGCCGGCCCGGTCGTTACCGGTGACGCGGTGGGTGATGTCGCAGGGGACCTCGATGACGGCGAGCCCGGCCACGAGGACGTCGATGGTCAGGCCGACCTCCACCCCCCAGCCGTCGGCCAGAGGCACCGCCTTCTCATAGGCCTCGCGGCTCAGACATCGCTGACCGGACAGCGGCGCCACGGGCAGCCACCCGGTGGACAGCGAGATGGCCCGCCTGGCGGCACGTACCACCCGGCCGCGGCCGCCGGCCCCGGACTGCTTGGGGGGAACCGCGATGGACATGTCGGCCACGCCGTCGACGACCGGAGGCACCAGCTCGGCGCAGGAGGCGGCCGAGTCCCCCAGGTCGGCATCGATGAACAGCAGCAGCCGGGCGGGACCGTCGGAGTAGTCGCGCATAGCGACGACGGAGGCCCCGGTCTCCATGGCGGAGGCCTTCCCGCGTGAGACGGAGTGGCGGACGGTCACGGCGCCGGCGGCGCGGGCGTGGTCCTGGGTTCCGTCGGTCGAGCCGTCGTCGACGACGATGACGAGGTCCACTCGCGGGATGGAGCGGCATGCCCGGACAGTGGTGGCGATGCGCTCAGCCTCATCCTTGGCAGGGATGACCACGGCAACGCGCTGGTCGGGCCGCTTGGTGGAACTCACTCCCCCAGGGTATCCAGACTCCCGGCCTCCGGCCGATACCTGAGCGCCTCGTTATCGCACGCCTTTCTTGTGAGGCCCGTCAAGTTCTGCGATCTCATGCCATGCGGCGCGGAATCCTCGGGATCGGCGCGCAGCGCAGGCACGCCCGCCGACCCCCGCACACGTCGCGTCGGCCGCTGCGACACGCCGATGCACCACGAGGAGGGCACCCCTCGCCACTTTCAGACTTTCCTGGGTGATCTTGTGTCAAACCTTCAGCATGGGACCACGGTCCCCGGAGAAACTGAGAAATCTTGCAGCAATGAATCAGGTTCCCTCGTTCGGGAGCGGGAGTCACGTGTTTCGGCATGTCACACCCGGTTTTCGTGGCACAGTGGAGACAAGGAGCCCGTCAACGGAGCCGGGTTCCGCCGGCGCATTTCGCGTCCTTCCGTGTGCCGGGGCGACTCCCCTGCCGCCCCGGCACGCCTTGGCCCGCACCGCCCACACACCCTTTGTGCAGGTTAGTGCAAGGCGCTTGCGAGCAGATCGAGCCCCACGCTGCCCAGGTCGATGCCCCGGTTATGGAAGGCGCGCAGATCCAGCTCACCGCCCTCGGTGCGGGCCTGCGCCTGGGCACTGCGCCGACCGGCCTGCCAGACCCGCTCCCCCACCGCATAGGCCAGCGGCTGGGCCGGCCACCCCAGGTGCCGGGAGACCTCGAAGCGCAGGCGCCCCTCGGAGATCACGGTGTGGTGGCGCAGCACGGCGGTGACGGTCGCCCGGTTCCACTCGCGGCAGGCCCCCGGGAGGGCGGCGACGTCGTCGGGCACGGGGAGCCGGGAGTGGACGCCCAGGTCCACGAGGACCCGGGCCAGACGCCAGCGGCGTGCCGCCAGGCGGCCGAAACGGTCCTCGGGCGTAGGCATGAGCCCGAGCTCGTCGGCGAGGGACTCGGCATACAGGCCCCAGCCCTCATCGCAGCCGGGCACGGAGCCTAAGTAGCGCTGCCAGGCGGTCAGGCGCGTACTGGTGGCGTGCGCGCCGACGTGGACGTGGTGGCCCGGAACCGACTCGTGCAGGACCGTGGTGCGCTCCATCCACGGCCACACCAGCTGCTCGCCGTCGGCCAGGGAGCGCATGACGACGCCGGGCCGACGCTCCCCGCCGGTACCGCGCGGCTCCTCGTACTGGACGGCGCCGTCGCCGGGTTCCCCGAGGCGCACTCGGGGGCGGCCCAGGCCGTCGGGCGGGTCGAGGATCCGGCCGACGACGGCGTCCCAGGCCTCGTCGGCCACCTCCTGCGCCCAGGTCGTGTAGTCCTGCGCGCGCAGGGCGCGGGTCGGGTCGGCGCGCAGGTGCCGGTTGAGGCTGCCGGCATCGGCGCCGGGGCCCAGGACGTCGACGGCGATGGCGTCCTGCTCGGCGATGACCCTCCCCAGCTCCTCGGTGGCCCAGGCGTAGGTCTCCTCGGGGTCCACCCGGGTGCCCAGGACGCGGCGCATCCACAGGGCGTGGCGTTGCGGGCCGACCCCCTCGGCCTGTGGCGCCCGCGGCGAGAGCGTCGTACGCAGGTGGGAGGCGAAGTCCAGCGCGGCGCGGCGGGCGACGATGTCCGCCTCCTGGAGCTGGACGTGCAGGGTGGCCGGCAGGTCCTCGGGCAGTCCCAGGGTCCGGCGTCGGGCGAGGTCGCGCGCCTGCCCGGCGACGACGTCGACCTGACTGAGCGGGGCGATCGCACCGGCCTCGGCGGAGGCGGACAGGGAGGCGGCCAGCCCCTCCAGTGCGGTGGGCAGCGCCTCCAGTCGGGTGCGGTGCAGGTTCCAGGCGTCCTCCCACTTGGCCTCGGCCTCAGCGAGATCCGCCTCCTCGGAGCCGGCGCGGTCGGGGGCCTCGGGGGGTCGGTGCAGCTGGCGGGCGATCTGCTGGAACGGAGAGGAGAGGAAACCGAGGTTTCCGCCCTCCTCCCCGGCGGAGATGAACTGGATGGAGGTCTCCAGACGCTCCAGGAGGTGGCGGCGCAGGAGCTCGTCGGAGCCGGTCGAGCGGTCGACGGCGGCCACGCGATGGCGCAGGGAGCGCTCGGCACTGAGACGCTCGACCAGCCCCGCGGGCGAGTAGTCGGGCAGGATGGCCCCGCCGGGCAGACCGGTGCGGGCGGCCGCCTCGGGGTCGTGTGCGCACAGAAGCAAGGCGTACTCGTCGGCAAGGTCGCGCAGGACGACGCCGGCCGCCGCGGTCTCGGAAGGCGAATGGACCGAGGAGCGGGTGGCGGACTGGGCGGAGGTGTGGGCGGCGGGCGCCGCGGAGGCGGCTGCCTCGACCTCTCGCACGCTCAAGGGGGCGCCGGCCGTGCGGACGGCCCGCCAGGTTCCTGAGCTCGGGTGCTGCGGATGAACCGGCGGCCGCTCGGGCGGCCCGGTGCTCACCGGGCTGGTGGCGGGAGCGGGTGCGACGTCCGCCGTGTCGGCGGGGGCGTCCTGCGGGTGGGAGCCGGCCGCAGAGGCAGCGGGTCCGGTTGGAGAGTGCTTCGAGGAGTGATCGGTCATAACAAGCAGGCCTTTCGCTTCACTCGCCGCATGGCGGGCGGGCCCGGCGGCGACATTGCCGTCTCATCAGGGTGCCAGGAAGCGGAACAAAGGTCCATAGGCATCGCAGATCTGACGGCAAAGAGGATTTGATGAATTGGTGGACGCCCCGCTCTGTTCGATTGCGGCGGGCGCGGGCTGGAACTGGTGCTGGTCCAGCCCCGGGGCGCGTGACTCAACGACGAGTCCGGGCCGGGACCTCGGTAGCGGATGAGGGGAGTCGGCCCCCTCCTGCAGGTACGGACGCCCGAGGGTGTGGGGCGGCGATAAGCGGGTGGCTACCGGATAGCGGTCGAGGGGCATCGATGGCGGCCGGCCGATGAGCAGGAGCGCAGCAGGCTGACACGCATAGCCGTCGACCGCGGCGCGGAGCCGCAAACAGTACCGGTCATCAGTGCTCCTCTCATCCTGGACGGGCCGGGACGCCCCGGCGCGGGGCGCTCGTCGTGCCGTTGTTGTGCTGTGATGGTTGTGACACGATTCAAGGACGCTGCGGCGGCGGTGTCAAGGATCTGCGGCCGCGGTTCACCCATACCGATATTCGCGCAGGTCACAGGCATCTTGATGATCGTCATGCATCGCTGGGCTGCCGCCGATGGGAGCGCTCACGGGAGGGCGTTCACCGCCGTCGAGTCGCATCCACCGGACCCGGACCGACCGCATGGTGGTCACTCGTCATTGACAGCACGTGCCAGGTGTGCGCAACACGGCTCCTCCCTATCCACCCCACCGCCTCCTGGACCGCCGCCACACCCCAACCGGCCGCGCCTGACCACCGACTCCAAGGCCGCTGCCACACCCCGGTCGGCCACATCTTCACGTCGAGCCCTCGTCATCCCCCAGCGCTTTCAGGCCTGCCGCCAATGCTGAGGGGTACATTCCGCGCGGCCGGGTGCGTGCCGCTGCGGCCGGGGGCATTCGACGCCGTCGGGGACAGCAATCCCGCCCCCAACGCGCGAGACGTCCCCGGCCGGAAGAAAAAGTCCCCGCACGCGCAGGATGTCCCCACATGCCAGCGAGCTCTCGGAGACACGGCGTACGTTGGTCGTACCCAATGCCGCGCGCCTTCCGCTGAGTCGGTGGCACCGGCGCCCGCGGATGGCGACCGACAGCACCACCACCGCCGACACCACCTTCGTCCGCGCAGCCTTGCGCACCATCGTCACGATTGGAGACAGCTGATGACCGCTAAGAAGACCCTCAAGAAGACGGGCGACCGCACTCTCATCATCTACGCCCACCCCTACGACGGCTCCTTCAACCACGCCGTGCTCGAGGCCGCCACCTCCGCCCTGGACAAGGCGGGCCGGCCCTACGACGTCGTCGACCTCTACGCCGACGGCTTCGACCCGCGCATGCCCGCTGAGGAGCTGGCCCTGTTCACGGAGGGCGGCACGCTGGACCCGCTGGTGAGCCACTACCAGAAGCTCATCGAGGGGGCCTCGCGCATCATTGTCATCTGCCCGATCTGGTGGAGCGAGGTGCCCTCCATCGTCAAAGGCTTCGTCGACAAGGTCATGAAACAGAACTGGGCCTACCACCCGACGGCCTCCGGGGTGAAGGGGCACCTCACCCACATCCAGCAGGTGCTGGTGCTCACCACCTCAACCGCCCCGACCTGGTTCCTGCGCCGGTTCTGCGGCAACTACGTCGGCTCGGTGTTCCTGGGAGCCGTCCTCAAGCAGCTGGGCATGGGCGGGCGAAGCTGGGTCAACTTCGGCAAGGTCGGCAAGACCGGCCGACGCCAGCACAAGAAGCACCTCAAGCGCGTGGCCCGGCTCGTGGTGAAGTGACGCATGAGCCCCGGTATAACCGCGGCGCGCCAAGCCGAGCTGAACTCGGGACGAGACGAGTCCCGAACACTGGCGGAGATCCTGGCCATCACCCATTCCGCACTTCTGACGCAGGTAGTACCGGAGGCGCCCGAGGGGCTGGTGGAGGCGGCCAAGCGCGCCGACTCGCTCGGCATCCTGGCCCGCATGCAGACCATGGGCGAAGCGCTGTACACGCACCTGGGCCACTCCGCCTGCCTGGATCTCGCTGACCACCCGGCCGACACCGTCCGGGGCTGGGCGGTCTTCGCCCTGATCTCCCAGGAGAAGGACACCGACGTCGACACGCTGTTGGCCCTGGTGCGACCGGCCGCGGACGACCCGCACTTCGGAGTGCGCGAGTGGGCATGGATGGCGGTGCGACCGCACCTGGTGTCCCAGCTCGACGAGGCGATCCGCGCGCTGCGGCCATGGACCTCGGAACCCTCGGAGCGCATCCGGCGCTTCGCCAGCGAGTCGCTGCGTCCGCGCGGCGTGTGGGCGCGACACATTCCCGCGCTCAAGAAGGAGCCCGAGCGGGGCCTTCCGCTGCTCGAGCCGCTGCGTGCCGACTCCTCCCGCTATGTGCAGGACTCCGTGGCGAACTGGATCAACGACGCCGCCAAGACCCAGCCCGCCTGGGCCAGGGAACTCTGCGAGCGCTGGCAGGAGGAGTCGCCCACCCCGACCACTGAACGGATCGTCAAGCGAGCGCTGCGCTCGATCCGGTGATGGTGTCGGCCAGCTGGTGGCCGAACCCGGACGGGCTGTCCTCTCAGTAGTCACACGCCCCTCGACGGGGACATTCCACGCGGCCGGGTGCGTGTCCTTCCGGACGGGGGCATTCGACGCCGTCGGGGACAGCAAACCCGTCCCCGAACGCGCGAGACGCCCCCGACCGGAAGAAAAAGTCCCCGCATGCGCAGGATGTCCCCGGCCGTGAGGGAATGTCCCCATCAGCGGGGCAACGCCACGGCGCTGGCATACTTCGGTCGTGCCCGATACCGCTCGCCTCCCCCTGAGTCGGTGGCGCCTGCTCCCCCGCCGCCTGGTCCAGTTCGCCCTCCTGGAGCTGGCCTGCTGCGCCTTCGCCATCGCCATCTTCGTCGGACTCGCGGCCAGTGCCCTGATCTGGAAGTACACGAATCCGCCGATCGCCCGCTACGACGCCCTGCTGATCTACGTCGTCGTCGTTCAGATCGCCTTCGTGGCCCTCAAGCAGGAGACCTGGCGCGAGCTCGGCGTCATCTGCGCCTTCCACCTCATCGGGCTGGCGCTGGAGGTGTTCAAGGTCCACACCGGTTCCTGGGCCTATCCGGACGCGGGAGTGGTACGCGTCGGCGGGGTGCCGGTCTTCTCCGGATTCATGTACGCCTCCGTCGGCTCCTACATCTGTCAGGCCTTCCGGCGCCTCGACCTACACGTAGGCGGTTTTCGGTGGTGGCCGGTGAGTCTGTTAGCCGTGGCCGCCTACCTCAACTTCTTCACCCATCACGTCATCGTCGACCTGCGCTGGGTGATCGCGGCCGGCTTCCTCATCGCCCTGTGGGGAAGCGCCGTCCACTTCACTGTCGGCGGTGACCGCTACTGGATGCCGACGACGGTGGCCTTCATCCTCATCGGGGGCTTCCTCTGGCTGGCGGAGAACCTGGCCACGGCGCTGAGCGCCTGGCGCTACCCCAACCAGGCCGACGGCTGGCACCTGGTGCACGCCGGCAAGTTCGGCAGCTGGGCGCTGCTCATCTCACTGAGCTTCGTACTCGTGGCCGCCATCAAAGCCAAGGAGGGCACCCTCTACGGACGCGGCCTGCCGCGCGTGACGCGCCGGCGCCTGCGCATCGCCGAGACCTGAGCAACGCCGAGCCGGGCATTCTTCGCGGTACCCGGCAGAAATTCCGGAGGGCGACGCGACGAATGACCGGCTCGACGGGAGAAAGAGTCAGAGGTTGACCTGGCGGGAGATGATGCCGGCCTTGGCGCGGCGGACCTCGGGGCTCAGGGGGCTGGTGTCGGCCAGTGCGGCCTCCAGGCGCTTGCCCATGGCCTGCAGCGGCTTGGTGAGCTCCTCGGCCTCCGTGCCGGGGACGAGCTCCCACACCGGGATGGCCAGGCCGTTGGCCCGGAAGGCGCCGACGAAGCGCGCCCCCTCCTCCAGGTCGGACTCTCGTGCGGCGTAGATGCGGGCGAAGGCGTTGAAGAACTCGTCCTCGTCCTCCCCGCGCGCCCAGCGCACGAACTCCTTGGCGCCCAGTCGGCACCAGTAGGCGTGCTCGACGCCGGGAACGGGCCGGGTCGGGCCGATCTCCTCCTTGGCGCGCTCGATGGCCTCCTCAATGACCTGGCGGGTCTGCTCGTCACCGGCCCCGGCCTGCGGGTCGATCCAGAAGTCGAAGGTCTCACGCACGGAGATCACCGGCGGCTCACTGGTGTCAAGAATGTCCTGGAGGCGCGGGCCGGGCTCGGGCAGGCCGTCGGTGCGCAGGGCCTGACCCTCGGGCAGCTCGAGGGTGGCCAGGACGGCGGCGGCGACGTCGCGGGAGGCGTCCCCGGAGTGCATGGAGGTCTGCATGGCCACGAGAACCTCGCCGTCGGAGCGCTTGAGCCCCTGGACGAACTCGGGAAGGAGCGTGACGAGCTGGATCTGCTTGCCCCCGTACTCCTTGGTCAGGCGCACGGTGGCCGTGGCGGCCGGGATGATCTGAGCCATCGCCACGAGGTCCTCCTCGGCCGGCAGACCGGCGAAGGGACGGGCGACGAACTCGATGCTCTGCTTGCGGGGCTTGGCCGATGCGGCGGCCGGACGGCGCCCGTGGCGCTTCTTCTTCGACATGCCCGTCAGCCTACCGGCCACGTGGCGCCCCACCGGGGTCGACGACGGCCCGTCGCCGCCCCATGACGCGCCTCACGGCAGTTCTCCCCACCGGTTTCCCCCGACGTCACAGGGAGAACAGTCCCGCCGCCGCAGGGAGTGAGGAATGCTAGTCCCATGCGATTCAGTGCGGTGGGCCTTCGGAACCTGGGGATCCGTGTTGCTCGAACGGCCTGGAGCAGCCGCCTGTTCAAGACTGCGCTGGTGTTCGTCGTCATCACTGTGTTCCTCACGCTCGCACAGGCGTGGGCTCAGCAGCGGCCGGTCATGGCGTCCTCACTCACTCAACCGGAGGCGCCGGCGTACTCGACCTGGCAGGCCTCGGCCGGGGCGAATGAGACGACATCATGCGACACCTCCACTAGCACGAGCCCCGCACCAGGGACCCAGTGGGGTGAGGCCTGGCGCTTCGACAGCGGAACCGATCCATCCATGACTCTGAGCTCCCCCGTGATCCACCGATGCGGGAGCTACCTCGTCGTGGAGTCCCGCGAAGAGAAGGACACCCTGCGCGGTTACCTCCTTGACAAGGCAGGCCCAAAGAAACTGTGGGAGCTGACGAACAAGAGTATCAACCTATGGGGATCCCCTTGGTGGGGCGGACACTTGGTTCTGAACCACGAGATTCTCGATCCGGCCACCGGGCGCACGGAAACAGCCCCGTGGTCCTCAGACAATTGGCCGTACATCATCTCCCCTCATCTCATCATCACCTGCGATTCCTACTGGAATACCAACCGGTGCAGTGCCTGGGACTGGAGCGGCGGGCGCCCCACTCGGCGCTGGGAGCGCAGGTACGATACCCAAACCAACCCTCAGCCGTCAGGAATCGCTGGAGATGACGCCACTGGAAGCATCCTGGTGTCGACTGCCTCGGTTGACAACAACCAGCCAGCAAGGACTGGTCTCATGAACCTTGCTGACGGGAGCGTCCGCAACGACTGGGCGGGCGAGGAGCTGGGGAGGGAATCGACGTACATCCCCGCGCAGGACGGGTGGATCCACATCCCGCGGGACTCCGAGACCGCTGAGGCCTACTCCCTTCAAGGAGAGCCGAGGGGGACATTCCCCCTCTCCGGGAGCAATGCGGCGCTGCTCCTGTCGGAGTCGGGAACCCCCACCGTGGAGCAGTTCCAGCGAGCCTACGAGTCGGGCGACCTCTCCTGGGCCGCGTACACCGTCGAGTGCACGTCCGCCAGCGCCTGCACCTTCAATGGCACCCCCGTGACGCTGCCCCTCGAGAAGGCCCTCGACCAGACTCCGGGACGAGGCACGCTGCAGCTCGGCTGGCATCTCACCGAAGACCGGTACATCCTGGCGGCCCCGTTCGCATTCGGCCGCCAGTGGAGCCAATCGACAAACGATGAAACGTCCCTCGTCATCGACACCCGCACGTCGCAGGTCATCGCCCCGCCGGGAACGTCGGCGCATATTCAGGCCAATCTCACTGACTCACACCTGATGATCGGCATCCACGGGACCGAGATCGTCGGCTACATGCCCACCGCGTGACGGTCCGTCTACACCCGCGCCGCGGTTGCCGTCGGCATCGCGGCAGCAGCATTGGCGACCGCATCACGACGTCGTGCCACCGCCGTTTCCACAGTGGAGACGAGGCGAGAGATCCGATCCAGCTCAGCCAGCGCGGCAGCCGGAGAAATCTCGCCCTGATCCAGGCCGTTGGTCAACTCTCCCAGCCTCCGATTCTGGTGGCCGACCCAGTTCTGGACAGCTTCGGTATGAAGCCCTGACCGACGGCGGCTTGCGGATCGCACCATCCGGGTGACTGATATCAGGCGCTCAAGAACCGGTTCCTGCAACTTGCCCCAGACCTGCTCCCAGGTCGGGGACATCGTCAGCATGGACACGGTGTCCACGATGACGTCGTCGCCGTCATCAAGGGCTGCGGAGCGCCGCTCGAGCTCCAGGGCCTCATGTTGAACGCTCTTGCTGAACCAGTCGATACCTCGAGGTTCACCGAATCTGTTCCAGGCGCGTACGACGTCGTCATACTCGGCCTCGAAGCGCTGGTAGCGCTGTGTGAGCTGACGTGACTCCGGTGAACCGGGCTCCAGCGTTCCCACTCGCAGGGCGGTTGAGTCGTAGTCGTAGGTCACCTGTGCGTAGGAACGGGCGGCTGCTCTTGCTCGACGACGGGCACTGAGCCCTCGCCGACAGTAGATGACGAGTCTGACCACGCCTGCCACGCACAGCAGCCCTGCACCGACAACGCCGATACCCGAGACCGTCATGCCGTAGGGACCCAGGTAGGTCTCGGCTTGACGTCCCATCGCCACGACACCGCCGTTCCAGTCCTGAGCGGCAAAACGTGACGCCGCCGCGTCCTGAATGGCGACCTGCTCGGATCGCTCCAGTGACACGTCTGCGCCGGGGTAGAAGGCCATCTGGTGCGCATGAGGGGCCACCGCGATGACAACCACTCCTTCTTTCCAGCGACCTCCGCCCGAGGATCGGAAGTCCTGCCGGTAGTCGAAGATGTTCTCGGCGTAGTTCGCGGTAGCCGCATCCAGGTTGTTGATACCCCAACCCGTCAGCGACACGACCTCGAAACGAATGTCTTGCCGGAATCTCAGACTCTGCAGATCACGCTGAAGAGCCTGGGAATCGAAGATGCCGGCTTCGTCGCGAACATTGACGGTGGGGGCATGTCCTTGCCGGAACGGACCGAGAATCGCGAGTGGAAGCGCAGAGATCATCAGCGCACATACTGCGATATTCGCAAAGAACTTGATGACATCGGAGGTGTTGCGCCGCTGACGCTCCGGAACAGCTCTCCCTAAGACCATCGTATTACCCACTTCCGCTTCTTACTGGGTTCACGTTTCCACCAGGGATCCCTGTACAACAAAGCGTACCGGTAGGCGTTATACACATCCATCACTGGTGCACTGACGGATAGTGCGCCCACCCCCTCACTCGTTACCGCGACCTCACCAATCGCGGGTGACCTCGTGAGCATGCGCACGGTGCTTGACATTCGCGGCACTTCTCCCCACCGATCAGCGGACTTCAGCCCCTCGGCGTGAGGAGCCTCTTGCCCGTCACGCCCGATTTGAGCACCACCCAGCATCATGGAGATCTTCGAGCGCGGGCTGCTGCTCCACGAATTCATGTACTTCTTGTACCGGCGACGACACCTCCTCCTCTCACCCCTCGACATTCCGGCAAACACCCCATCGACAAAGCGTTCCGCGACCCGCCTCAGTTCCGACACGACGCGACCCAGAACATCGAGCCCCTCCGCAGACCTTATCTGACCTTGAGACAGCCTGCCTTCAAGGCCGTCGACCAACGAACGCAGGGAGGCCACCTGCTGCATCGCACTCGTGAGCTTCGAGTCATACGCGCGCCCGCCTGATGCGCCGAACCGCTTGACTGCCTGCATATCTGCGAACACCGCATCGCACTCGTTCTGCCACGCGTCCCGCCAGAACTCGGTCAGAGACAACAGTCGGGCACAGTTGATGACCGCCTGCTGAACAGCATCCAATTGCATTGAGTAGGCTTTGACATAGGCTGCTTTATTCCCCACTCTCCGTCCGTACCACTGAAGTCCTACAGGAGTCCCCAACGCACTCCATGATCGCTCAAGTCGACGATAGTGCTTCTGAAGCACCATATACCTGGCAAGAACCTGAACCCCGTACGGCTCGTCAACAGGAATGAGCGACATGAACGCACTCATATCGGCACGCCGGCCAACTACCCGCTCGTAGGCCTGCCGAGCCTCCTCAATGCCCGAGCGCGCCATTCTTCCTCTCGTCAGATAGTATCGAAACCAGAGGTTGGCAGCAGCCATGAAGATCAAGAACAGTGCGGCGACCCTGAACATCCTGGTAAAACCCAGGTGCCAGCCGATATAGGAGGAGGCAGTTCTCACGGCAGTGACCACGAGCGCATCCTCGTCACGGTCACTCTGGGTCAGATACTTTTGAATCGAGTACCACACCTCACTTTGGCCGTTCGAGTCAATATCAAGCTTCGGCCCGTAAAAGAATTTCATCCCCTGCCCTGCCAGCACATCATCATAGTCGGTATGTGGCGCTTGGGCGACGATCATCACGTTATCGGCCCAGCGCCCCGAGTCCTCCCACGAGATCCATGGGACATCCGTGGGATGAGTGCGAGCATAGTTCCGCACCTCGTCTTGGAGGCTTTCAACTTTAGAATTTGGGAGGTTCACGACCACCACATGGGTCGACTGCCGGAAGGTGAGCTTCTCAAGCTCCGACTTGACGTAGTCCCGCTGAAGAATTCCAGCCTCGTCATGGATCTCCACAGTCGGATGAAACTGCTTCGCGGGATAGAAGGGCGATTGTCCGCCGTTGATGATGAATGGCGCGACCACAAGTGCTACACCAATGAGGAGATTGCCTAGATACCCGAGGATCGCTCGTAACCCACCGAGCTCAGAGACTGTTGGCGGCTTCTTCACAGAGCAGTACCCCCAGGATTCTGGATCGTGTCCGCCCGAGTCGCGGCGCCGGCGTTCACAGCGGCGTCGAGCTCGACCAAACTGGCTGTCCTCTCGGCGAGACGAGCGGCCTGAGCACGAACACCGCGACCGAACCATTGAGCACCGCGCGGCTCCCCGAAGTCCTTCCACGCTCTACTGACGACGTCATACTCCGCGAGGAATCTCCTGTAGTCCGAACCGACGTCACGACTCTGAGAGGACTGCGCCGGAAGAGTTTCCGCCTTGAGCTCGGTGAGATCATAGTCGTAGACGACCTGCATCATCTTCTTGTGAGCAGCCCTGCCAAGGCGTCGGGCGGTGACGCCCCGCCATATATAGAAGGCGAGCCATCCACTTCCCGCTATGAAGGCGAGGACCGCACCGGCAACCCACAACGTCGTGCTGTTCCCACTGCCTGAACCGATGTATGTCGCCAGCTGTCGCCCCATCGCCACGGCTCCGCCATCCCAATCGTCCTGGGCGTAGTGGCTTCCCGCGGCGTTCTCGATCGCCTCCCGCTTGTCGGCAGACAGCCGCAAGTCCTTCGCCGCGTAGCAACGCACCCAATGAGACTCGGGCGCCACCACGAAGAGAATCGTTCCATTCACCGGACTACCGACGTCGGAGCCCTTGAACCACGACGAACCTTGTGCGCCGTCGGCTGCGTACTTGACAGTCGCCTCATCAATGTTGCCGATACCGGCTCCGGGGACCGAGAGCACCACGATACGAAGCTCGCGATCGTAGCGCTGCTCTTCCAGGCCGCGGCGAAGAGTCTGCTCGTGATAGATACCGGCCTTATCGCGGACGACCACATCGGGGCGATGCCCAGATGCGGAGGGGTAGAGGAGCACCGCCGGCAGAAGCAGGATCGCGATCAACGCCCCGGCAATATTCATCACGAACATTGCGATCGCTCGAAGACCTCCAAGGCGGATGATCGCAGATTGCTTCATGTGACATTCCTTGTTAATAACCGAGCCAACCTCGAAGGCTGTCCCGTCTCCGCTCTTAGCGGGTTGAGGTTATCTCATCCACATGCATGTAGTTCCTCGTCGAGAGCCGGCGAACGAGCACGGCCCGGCTCAGAAGCTGGAGGAGGAGCCCGCCCCGGAGAATCCGCCGCCACCCCCGGAGAAGCCACCCCCTCCCGAGGATCCGCCGCCCGGGGTGAAGGTTGACGCCGCGCTGTAGCCCATCACCAGGGACGAGACCGGGACAAAGGAACGGAAGGCCGCGTTGTCGAAGCCAGTGAGGCCGGCGATCGCCGGCGACGCCGAGTTGACGCGGATCGTGGCATGGGGGTCGTACCTGCCGTAGCCGCCGCCCAGGGACCAGGCGCCGCTGTAGGCGGCGTACCGACCGGAGCCGCGGTAGCTGTTGAAACGGCGACGGCGCTCGTCGGCGTACCGCGAGGTATCGACGTCGATGGCGTAGCGGGCCAGGCCGTCGGCCTCCCCGTGGGTGGCGTCGGCGATCCGGTCGAGCTCGTCGAGGGCCTGAGACGGCTGGAGCCTGCCCGCCGAGAGGTCCATCGTCATGCGGTAGAGGCGCTCATGAAACCAGCGAACCTTCTCCCGCGTACCCATCGTGTTGACCGGCAGCCTGCCGGAGGAGTCGATTTTCTGGCACAGGGTGAGCAGCGCCTGGAGGTCCTCCAGGACCGGGCCCTGCTCGTTGTACCAGGCCTGCTCCCAGCCACGGTCCTGGTTGAGGAAGGTTGCGGTGTTGGCGACGATGTCGTCGAGCGTGTCCAGCGCAGCCGATCGTCGTCGCAAGTCGGTCGCCCTGCGGAGCATGGAGAGTCCGAACCACTGGGTGCCCCGGGGGCTGCCGAAGTCCTGCCAGGACCGGGCCAGGTTCTCGTACTCGTCTCGGAACCAGCGGTAGCGGGCCATGACCTGCGCCCCGTGGGGTTCCTCGGCGGGGATGCGCTGGGCGTGCCGTTCAGTGGCCCGGTAGTCATGGGCGACCTGCGTGTAGTGGCGCTGCGCCTCGCCGGCCCGACGGCGGGCCGTGAGTCCTCGCCACAGGTAGACACCGATACCGGCGGCACCGAACCCGGCGACCGGGAAGGACACCTGCAGGAAGAAGGCTCTCAGGTCGCTGCGAGGCTTACCGACGTACTTCGTGGACTTCTTCCCCATGGAGACCAGACCCCCGTCCCAGTCCTTCTCCCGGAACTGGGACTTAGCGGCGTCCTGGATGGTGCCCTCCTGGCTGCTCATCACCTTGACGTCCTCACCGAAGTAGCAGCCCACCTTGCGCGAGTCGGGGGCGACCGCCAGGATCACCAGGCCGTCACTCCAGTACTTGGGGTTCGACGTCGAGACCCACGGGACATCAGTGTCGCTCGCATGCGAACGGGCATACTCCAGCACGGCGTCGTCGAGGTTGTCGATGTCCTCACCCGGCACCGTCAGGACGGCCAGGTGGACCTGCTTGCGGAACTCCAGATTCTTGAGCGTGGCGCTCAGCGCTGCGCTGTCAAGCACGCCGGCCTCGTCCTGGACCTCGACCGTGGGCCGATAGGTGGGCACCGTCTCCTTCTTCGATGGCCAGAGCCACACGATCAGCGGCGAGAGGACCAGGGTCAGACCCAGGACCATGACGGCGATGAAGGCCACCACTGAACGGCCTCCACCCGAGCGTGTGGCGGGGTTCTGCCCCAGCTGCTCCATCCGAGCCCCACTTCCCTACTAGCTCCCTACTGACTGGACGTTTTCAGTGTCGATCCTAGCGGGGGCCGGGCGGCCCCGGAGGCGGGCAGAGACAGCACCGACGCGGGCCCGCCCGCACCGGCTCAGAAGCTCGAGGAGGAGCCGGACCCGGAGAACCCGCCACCACCGCTGTAGCCGCCGGAGAAACTGCTTCCCGAGAAGCTGGACCCGGAGCCGGAGCTGCTCGACGGCGTGTAGGAGGAGGCCGAGCTGTATCCCACCACCAGGTCGGAGACCGGGGTGAAGGAACTGAAGGACCCGCCGGCGCCGACGCCCGAGCTGGACGAGCCGGATGAGCCGATAGCAGAGATGGCCGGGGACGAGGGGTTGAGGCGGATCGTCGAGTGCGGGTTGTAGCTGCCGTGCCCCCCACCCAGATACCAGTAGCCGGCGTAAGCGGCATCCGTGGACGAGACCGAGTCGTCGTAGCGACGACGGCGCTCGTCGGCGTAGCTGGAGGTGTCGGCGTCAATGGCCTCGCGGGCGAGCCGGGAGGCCTTCGTCTTCGTTTCACTGGCGATCTCGTCGAGCTCGTCCAGCGCAGCCGAGGGCTGGAGCGAACCGTTCTCCAGATCGGAGGTCATGTCATCCAAGCGCTGCTTACGGGAGCGGACCCATTCCCGCTCCTCCTTGGCGCGCTCAGCGATCGAACCGTTCTCGGCGACGACGGCGCTATCGACCTCGTGGCACAGTCTCCGCAGCGACTGCAGGTCCTCCAGGACCGGCCCCTGCTCGTTGCTCCAGACACGGTCCCAGCCGGGCGAGAGGCTCAGGAAGGTGGCGGTGTTGGCGATGACGTCGTCGAGGGAGTCCAGGAGCTCGGAACGCTTTTCCAGCTCGGTGGCCCGTCTCAGCACCGACATGCCGAACCACTGGGTGCGGTAGGGGTTGCCGAAGTCCTGCCAGGAGCGGGTGACCTTCTCATACTCCTCACGGAACCACCGGTAGCGGGCCATGACCTGGGCACCGTGCGGCTCATCCTCGGGAATCGTGCCGGCCAGGAGCTCGGTGGTCTCGTGGTCGTGAGTGACCTGCGAGTAGTGGCGCAGCGCCTCGCGCGCCCGGCGTCGCGCCGCGAAACCGCGCCACAGGTACCACCAGAGCCAGATGAGGCCCACGAGTGCCGAGATTCCAGGCAGGACGTAGGTCGTTCCCACGTCACCACCGCCGGGCCGACCGATGACGTCAGCGGTCTTAGCCGCCATGGAGACGGTGCCCCCGTACCAGTCGGCCCGGCGGTACTGTTCCTTGGCGGCGTTCTGGATGGCGGCCTGCTGCTCCAAGGGGACCGCGACATCCTCACCGAAGTAGCAGCCGACCTTGCGCGCCTCCGGGGCGACCGCCAGGATCACCAGGCCGTCGCTCCAGTAGTTGGGGTTCGACGTCGAGATCCATGGGACGTCGGTGTCGCCCTGGTGCGAGCGGGCGTACTCCAGCACCGAGTCGTTGAGGTTATCGACGTCCCAGCCCGGGACTGTGAGCACGGCGACGTGGACGTCCTGACGGAAGCGCATCGCCTGGATCTCCTTGGCCAGTGGCTCGCTCTGGAGCACCCCGGCCTCGTCGTGGACCTCCACGCTGGGGTGATGGCTCTCCCCGAAGGGCCAGATGACCATGATCGGCAGCACGGCGATGAGGGCCAGGCTCACCACCACATTGGCGACGAAGGCCGTCACCGACCAGATTCCACCGAGCCCGACGATGCCAGACCGTTTCATGTGCCTCATCAGCACTTCCTTCCTCTGACGTGAGCGTGGCGTGTGAGGTGTGTCGACGTCAGCATCCCGGGAAGGTCCCGTCCCCGAGATATCCCGCACCGGCATTCAGGAGCCGTCGCGGGCCGGCGTGGCCGACAGGCACGACGGCTCTCCCCTCGGCACCAGGGCTGACCGGGTTCCAGTAGCCGGCGTTCCTTCCGGGTCCGACGACGTCCAGCAGGGCGTGAGGACCCGGGCGGGCGGAGGCCTCGACGTCGAGAGAACCGAGAGAGCTGCTGAGGGCAGGCTCCGCGCCGGCCGCACGGAGCGACAGGCCACGCCCCGCCCGGCGAGCATCGGCCGCCATCCAGGCAAGCTCGTCAAGCGCCGCCGAGGGCTGCAGCAAGCCGGCCGACAGCTCCGCGGTCATCTCGCTGAGGCGCTGGTGGTGGGCCCGCACCAGCTCGCGCACCTCCACCGTGCCGCGGGGAGTGAACGCGTAGGAGTCGATCCACTGGCACTGGCTCAGGAGCAGGTCGAGCTCATGAAGAACCGGCTGCTGCTCCTGGCGCCAGAGCCTCTCCCAGTTGGAGGACAGGCTCAGGAACGCGGCGTTGCTGGCGATGATGTCGTCGGTCGACTCCAGCGCGGCCGACCGTCGCTTGATCTCACGGACCCGCTGGAACACTCCCGGTTCGAACCACTGGGCGCCCCGGGGGCTGCCCAGATCCTGCCAGGAGCGGGTCAGGCTCTCGTACTCGTCGCGGAACCAGCGGTAGTGGGCCAGGACATGGGCGCCGCGGGTCTCGCCTTCAGGGATGAGACGGGCATGGAGCTCGGTGACCTCGTAGTCGTCGGTGACCTGCGCGTAGTGCCGCAGCGCCTGCTCGAACATGCGCCGTGCGGACAGACCGCGCCACAGGTAATAGCCGACGCCCCCGGCGCCCAGCAGCGCCGGCAGGAGCGTGAGGGCGGCGAGCGAGGGCGCCCACACCGCGACGGCCACCGGTGAGAGCGCGGCCGCCAGGCCCGCCGTCATGATGGCGCAGAAGGACAGCAGCGAGCGGATCCCTCCGAGGCGGATGACGAGAGGAAGGCGCGTGGGCGGCATCGTCTTCCTCTCATGAAACCTCGACGTGGGTCCTGGCCGGCTGGTGACTCTGCAGCCGCCGGCCGTGCCTCATCCTCACCCGCGGTCACGCCGTCTGCCATGGGGAGAGCAACACGGGGCGCCCTCGACGAGAGGACACCCCGTGGACGTGGAACCGGGAAAGAGCCTAGTGAACGGGTCGCCCCACCGGCAGGGTCAGACACCCCGTGCTGGTGGGGGCGGCGCCCCATCGGATGCAGCCGGCCCCGGCTCACACCTGTGGGACCGACGCCGGTCTGGCGAGTGTCGGCGTGGCTTCGGTGACGGCTCTTGATCGGGCCGGCTCAGGACCGGGCGGCGATGGCCTCGATCTCGACGCCGGCCCCCAGCGGCAGGGCGGCCACCCCGAAGGCGGCCCGGGCCGGGAGGGTCTCGCCGGTGAAGTAGCGGGCGTAGACCTCGTTGACGGCGGCGAAGTCGGCGATGTCGGCGAGCAGGACCGTGGTCTTGACGACGTCGTCGTACCCGAGCCCGGCCTCGGCCAGGATGGCGCCCACGTTCTTGAGGACCTGCTCGGCCTGGGCCTGGATGTCTCCCTCGACGAGCGCGCCGGTGGCCGGGTCGAGCGGCACCTGCCCGGAGACGAAGACGAGCGAGCCGGCCCCCTGACCGGTGGAGACGCCCTGGGAGTAGGGGCCGACGGCGGCGGGAGCGTTGGTCGTGGCGATACGGCTGACGGTCATGGGGTCCTCGTTCCTGCTGGACGCTGGGGTTCGGCCGCGTTCCCGGCGGGCGGAGTGGCGGCCCGGGTGGCAGCGCAGTGGCGCCGACGCCCGGGCCAGACTACCCATGCCTTTCGCTTCGCCCGCTTCCTAGACTCGGGGTGGTCAACCGCATCGGGGTCGGCGCACCCCGCTTCGCTCCTATCGAAGGACTGCCGTGAAGCTGCCCTCCATCCCCTCGCGCGACGACCTGGCCGCCCAGGCCCGCGGCCTCGCCGGACAGGCCGCTTCCGGCGCCGCCAAGGCCGCGGACACGGTGTCCCGGGCCGCGGCCGGCGCGGCCGCCCAGACCTCCCAGCGCCTCGGCGTCGACCGGCTTCCAGGCCTGCCCGGCCTGTCCCGGCCGGCGAAGGATGACGGAGCCCCGATCGACGTCGACGCCGGGCCACAGATCACGGGCACCCCCTTCGCCCGGACCCTCGCCACCGCCTTCGCCGCCCGTCCTCACACGCGCAGCGCCAGGAGCCTCCTCATGGGCGCCGATTTCCTGCGCACCGGCCTTCGACTGGGAGGCCGCGAGCGCAAGCAGCTCAAGAGCCGCGGATTCGCAGCCGAGACCACTGGCGCCACCGACGCGCCCGACCTGGATGTCGCCGAGCTCATCCACGTCCACGGCCGCCGCCTCCCCAATCTCATGCGCAACGCCTCCTACCGGGTCATCAAGCGTGACGTGCGTGCCGTCACCGACCACGGATCGGCTACCGGCTCACTGCACTGGATCGGCGTCTCGGAGCAGGAGCATGCCCGGGGCGCCATGGGGTGGACCCGCCTGTGCGTGGACACCGATCAGACGGACCGGCTGCCCGTGCTCTCCGGGGACCATCACCTCGACGTCGTCATCGCTCCGGTGGGTCAGGAGCCCGCCGAGTACGCCAGTGACATGGCCGGCCTCCTGCCGCAGGGGATACCGGCTGAGGCGTGGCAGGCGCTGACCGCCGACCCGACCCGCCCGGTCATGCGCCTGCACCTGCTGGGCCAGGACCGTATCGGGGTCGACGCCGGCGGAGACACCTACACGTTGTTCAGGAACGTGCCGCACACGGTGCGCGGCTCGCTGCTCATCATGGGCAACCGGGTCAGGCGGGCCGAGCTGTGGCTGGCGGATCGCGCGAACATCGACATCCTGGAGTGGCTGCCGGTGTAGGGGCACCGGGTCTCGCCCATCGGGCCTCGCGCCCACCGTTGGCCACCCGCCTCCAACCCGCGACCTCCAGCCCGCCGGTCGGCGGCACGGGCAGCCGGCATGGCCCCGACTGGCCGCGCCCGCCCCACCGCCCGGGACCTACGGCACTTCCACGACGGCCCTCGCGGCGAGCCCTCCCGCAACGCCGTCGTCGTCGGACATGGAGCCCCGCCGATCACCGCGTCCCGGCCTCGGAACAGCCAGTGTTTCGCACAGCGAAACGGGCTGATCCGGCCAGTGGCACGTGACACACTGTGCCCATGCACGCACGCGCAGGACAGCCAGCACAGCCCGAAGACCTCATCGACGTCGACGAGGTCGTCTCCGCCTACTACGACCTCGTCCCCGACCCCGCCGTCCCGGCCCAAAAGGTCGTCTTCGGTACCTCCGGGCACCGCGGCTCCTCTCTGGACACCGCCTTCAACGAGGCCCACATCGTGGCCACGACCGCGGCCATCGTGGAGTACCGCCGCTCCCAGGGCACCGACGGCACCCTCTACCTGGGCCGCGACACGCACGCCCTGTCCGAGCCCGCCTGGCGCACCGCCGTCGAGGTGCTCGCCGGGGCCGGGGTGACCACCGCCGTCGACGCCCGGGGTGCCTACACGCCCACCCCGGCCGTCTCACACTCCATCCTCCTGGCCAACGGCGCCGGGACCGAGGCGGGGGTGCGCACGAGCGGCCCCGGCCTGGCCGACGGCATCGTGGTGACCCCCTCCCACAACCCGCCACGCGACGGCGGCTTCAAGTACAACCCGCCCACCGGCGGCCCGGCCGGCTCAGAGGCCACGACGTGGATCGCCAACCGCGCCAACGAGCTGCTCGCCTCCGGGTGGCAGGACGTCCCTCGGGTCCCGGTCGCTGAGGCCCTCGACGGCCCCCACATCATCAAGCACGACTACCTGGAGACCTACGTCACCGACCTGGAGAGCGTCATCGACCTTGAGGCGATCCGCAAGGCCGGCGTGCGCATCGGGGCCGACCCGCTGGGCGGCGCCTCGGTGGACTACTGGGGCGCGATCGGTGAGCGCTACGGCCTGGAGCTCACGGTGGTCAACCCCGAGGTGGACCCGGCCTGGCACTTCATGACCCTGGACTGGGACGGCAAGATCCGCATGGACTGCTCCTCCCCCAACGCCATGGCCTCGCTGCGCTCGACGATGACGCCCGACGCCGAGGGCAAGACCCCCTACGACGTCGCCACCGGGAACGACGCCGACTCCGACCGCCACGGCATCGTCACCCCCGACGGCGGGCTGATGAACCCCAACCACTTCCTGGCCGTGGCCATCGAGTACCTCTTCACCCACCGGCCCGGCTGGCCTGCCGACGCCGCCGTCGGCAAGACCCTGGTCTCCTCCAGCCTCATCGACCGGGTGGCGGCCGCGATCGGGCGCACCCTCATCGAGGTGCCGGTGGGCTTCAAGCACTTCGTGCCCGGGCTGCTCGACGGCTCGATCGGCTTCGGCGGCGAGGAGAGCGCGGGGGCGTCCTTCCTGCGCAAGGACGGCACCGTGTGGACCACGGACAAGGACGGCATCATCCTGGCCCTCCTGGCCAGCGAGATCATCGCCGTCACCGGCAAGTCCCCCTCCCAGCTGCACGAGGAGCAGGTGGAGCGCTTCGGCGCCAGCGCCTACGCACGCATCGACGCCGCCGCCTCCAAGGAGGAGAAGGCCAAGCTCGCCGCCCTGGCCGCCGAGGACGTGACCGCCACCGAGCTGGCCGGCGAGGAGATCACCGCCCGGCTGGTCGACGCGCCCGGCAACGGGGCCCCCATCGGCGGGCTCAAGGTCACCACCGAGGATGCCTGGTTCGCCGCGCGCCCCTCGGGCACGGAGGACGTCTACAAGATCTACGCCGAGTCCTTCAAGGGTGCCGACCACCTGGCCCAGGTGCAGGAGGAGGCCAAGAAGGTGGTTGCCGCGGCCCTGGGCGACTGACGGCGCAGGCGCCTCCCTGTCTCGCGCCACCCTGCCCACGGGGACATCCTGCGCGTACGGGTGCGTGTCGTTCCGGGCGGGGCCATTCGGCGCCGTCGGGGACAGCAATCCCGTCCCCGGGCGCGCAGGATGCCCCCGGCCGGAAGAAAGTGTCCCCGCACGCGCGAGATGTCCCCGGTCGCGGGGGCGGGACGCGCGGAGACACTGGTGAATGCTCGACGCATGTCTACCGACTGGTGAAAATATGGCCATGGGTACCTCCGACTCCCCCGTCCTCCACATCCGCACGGCCCGGACGGCCCGGGCGGAGCAGGCGCAGGACGCGGCCATGGCCGCCGCCCTGGAGGCCATCTGCTTCCCACCCGAGCAGGCTGCCAGCCCGACAACGATCGCCGAGCGGATGGCTACCTACGCCGACCACTTCTGGCTCATCGAGGACGAGGGCGGCATGCTGCTGACGCTGGTCAACGGACCGTGCACCCACGCGCGCGATCTGAGCGACGAGATGTACGAGGCGCCCACGATGCACGACCCCGACGGGGCCTGGCAGATGATCCTCGGCGTCGCTACGGCTCCCGCGGCTCAAGGGCAGGGGCTGGCCACCCGACTGCTGCGCACTGTCATCGAGACAACGCGCGTCCACGGCCGCCAGGGCCTGGTGCTCACCTGCCTCGACGACCTCGTAGGCTTCTACGCGCGCCTGGGTTTTGTCGACGAGGGCCTGTCCGCCTCCCACCACGGCGGCGTGCCCTGGCACCAGATGCGGCTCACCCTGGCCTGAGCATCCCGACGCGCCCCCCACGGGGACATTCCGCGCGGCCGGGTGCGTGTCGCCCCGGGCGGGGGCATTCGACGCCGTCGGGGACAGCAATCCCGTCCCCCTACGCGCAGGATGCCCCCGGCCGGAAGAAAGTGTCCCCGGGCGCGCAGGACGTCCCCGACCGGAAGAAAGCGTCCCCGAACGCGTGAGACGCCCCCGGCTGGAAGAGAACGTCCCCAGCCAGCACCGGGGGCAAGCGATTAGGGTGAGGGCGTGAGCCAGTCACGCCCGTCGAGGCCGTCCAAGCACCACGTCGAGCACCCCTCCGCGCACACCGATCCCCCGCGCCCGACGCCGGCCGCCGGATCGGCGGACTCCCCCGCGCCTCCCGCATCCTCCGCGCCTGCCGGCTCCCCGACGAGCCCAGAGGCCGCGTCGACCAACCAGGCCCTGACTCCGCCGGGAGCCTCCACGGCGTCCTCCGGCACCACGGCGCCGCGCCGAGCCCCCTCTCAGCAGTCCCGCCCCGGCCCGCAGGACGACATCATGCTGGCCACCGGCAAGCCCCGGCAGACCGAGCGCCCCAAGCCCCCTACCCAGGAGCAGATCCGCCGCCAGCCCGGCCGCAAGGCCTGGGTCCCCAACCAGCACGGGGCCTGGTCGATGCTGGTGTTGCCGCCGATCGTCGGCTGGGTCGTGGGCGGCTTCAGTTGGGTGAACCTCCTGTTCCTTCCCGCCTGGTGGGGCGGCTACCTCACCTACTGGTCCTGGTCGCAGTGGCTGCGCACCCGCTCGGCCCGCAAACGCGCCCTCATCATGCTGCCGCTCCTGGTCTACACCGGCTGGACGGCCTCCCTAGCCCTCATCACTCTGCTGGTGGCGCCCTACCTCATCCAGTGGGCGGTGCCTCTGGCGCCACTGTTCGCCATCGCGTTGCACCAGGTGTGGCGCGGTCACGAGCGCTCACTGCTCTCGGGGCTGTCGACGACGACGGCCGCCTCCCTCATGGCGGCCGTCACCTACAGCCTGGCGGTGCGCGGCGACGGCGGCTTCCTGGGCCTGGGGACACCGAGTTCCCCCCTGCCGGGGGCCTCCCCCAGCGGCGCCCTGACGGGCTGGTCCTGGATGTGGCTGGCCACGGCGCTGACGGCCGCCTACTTCGGCGGGACGGTCCCCTACATCAAGTCGATGATTCGCGAGCGCTTCAACTACACGCTGCTGGCCGGCACGGTGGCGGCGCACGCGGTGGTGGCGGTGGTGACGTGGTGGATGGCGTCGTCGGGGATGCTGCCGTGGGGGCACGCCGTCCTGTGGGTGGTGCTGACGGTGCGGTCGCTGGTCATGCCGCTGTGGCAGTGGCAGCTGGTGCGTGCGCGCCACCGCCCGCTGCGCCCGGGGACGATGGGCATCGTCGAGGTCGTCATGTGCGTGGCCTTCCTGGTGACGATCTCAGTGTGACCAGGCCTGCGACGACGCTGTCACCCGCCCCGCCCTGTCGGCGGCACCCGCTCCGGCGAGGCTCAGTGCTCGGCGTGCCAGGCGGCCGCGGCGGCCAGGACCCTCTCGTTGTCCGACGTCGTCCCCACCGAGACCCGCACGCCCTCACCGGCGAAGGGCCGCACGAGGATACCGGCGCCGCGGAAGTGCTCGGCCAGCGTCGTCGTCTGCTCGCCCACGCCGAGCCAGAAGAAGTTGCCCTGAGCCTCGGGGACCTGCCAGCCCTGGGTGCGTAGGGCCTCCACGACCCGGTCCCGCTCGGCGGCGACGGCGGCCGAGCGCTCGGCGGTTCGGGCCAGTTCGCCCTGGCCCAGGGCCGCGGTGGCGGCGGCCTGCGCGGGCAGGTTGACCCCGAAGGGTGTGGTCACCGAGCGGATGGCGGCGGCCAGGCCCGGCTCGCACACGAGGTAGCCCACGCGCATCCCGGCCAGGGCGTGGGCCTTGGAGAAGGTCCGTGAGACCACGAGGTTGGGGGCCCCGGCCAGGAGGGTGAGGGCGTCGCCGGCCCGCGGGTCGGTGACGAAGTCGAGGTAGGCCTCGTCGATGAGGACGACGACGTCGCGCGGCACCCCGGCCACGAGCTCGGCCAGCTCCTCGGCGGTCAGGATCGTCCCGGTGGGGTTGTTGGGGGTGCAGGCCATGACCACGCGGGTGCGGGGGGTGATGGCCGCCAGCATGGCGGGCACGTCGTGGCGGGCGTCGGGGGTCAGCGGGACGCGCACGGCCCGGGCCCCGGCGACCGCCACGCAGATCGGGTAGGCCTCGAAGGATCGCCAGGGGATGACGACCTCGTCGCCGGGCTCGCAGACGGCGTCGAGCAGGTGCTGGATGAGGGCGACCGAGCCGTTGCCGACGACGACCTGCTCGGCCTCCACGCCCCAGCGGCGGGCGAGGGCCTGCGTGAGGCTCTCCCCAGTCATCTCCGGGTAACGGTTGACCCCGGTGGCGGCGCGGGTGATGGCCTCGACGACCGCGTCCTGCGGCGGATAGGGCAGCTCGTTGGAGGAGAGCTTGGCGATCTGCGCCGCCGTGGCGGCGTCGGGGCGGGCCCCAGGCACGTAGGCGGGCAGGGCGGCGACGTCGGGGCGGATGCGCACCGTCGTCGAGGGGGCGCTCTCCGAGCCCCCGGCGGGGGACGCGGGACTGGGGCCGCCGGGCACTGGGGTCGCTGCAGGATTCATGCCTCCATCTTGGCACCGGCACAGGTTGCCCGGGCACAATGGGCCCATGGAGATCGTGGCACGAACCGTCGGAAACGCGGCCGGCCTGTGGCTGGCCACGCGCCTGCTGTCCGGGCTGAGCGTGCCCGAGGGGGCCGGGGCCGGCCCGATGTGGCTGAACCTGCTGGTCCTGGGTCTGGTGCTGGCGCTGGTGAACTCGCTCATCAAGCCGGTGGCGAAGTTCCTGACCTTTCCGCTCTACATCATCACCTTCGGGCTGTTCGCCCTGGTGGTCAACGGCGCGATGCTCTCGCTGACGGGCTGGTTCACCGACCACATCGCGGCACTGGGCGCCGGCGGCTCGGTGCCGCTGGGGCTGGAGGTCGCCTCCTTCAGCTCGGCGGTGGCCGGCTCGATCATTATCTCGGTGATCTCCTCGATCATCGCCGCGATGCTCGTGCGCCGCGAGGACTGAGGTCGACGACGTCGGAGGTGCGCCGGACGGCTCAGCTGATACCGGCCGGCGTCGCCCAGCGTCACCCGGCGGCTCCCAGTGCTTCGCGGAGCAGGCCGGCAACCGGGTCCCAGCACACGTCACCACCGTCATGACCTCACGCACCTAGTGCTCGCCCGTCGACTGCGGGCTCGGGGTGGGGCGGGGGTAGGAGGGTTGCGCCGAGGGCACCGTGCCCCGGTAGGTGGCGCCGCCCTTGTAGATCCCGTTGGGGTCGGTGTTGCGCTGGATCGCGAAGGTGTACTCGGTGGTGGTCGTCCCCTGCTCGCCGGCGCCCGAGGCCCGCGAGAAGGACTTGTTCCAGTCGGCCAGCTCGGGTGCCTTGTCCTCCAGCCCCTCAGCGGCCTGGGCGTAGGCGGAGGAGGCGTGCGGGTAGCCGTTCGTGCTCATTTGGTGGGTGTCGAGCATGGCGACCTGCCGGTGGGGGCCGGTGGGTGTGGGGGCGGCGTCGAGCCCGGGGACGGCGTCACCGGTGTTCTCCAGGTGCAGGGCGTGGACGTCGTCGGGGATGTCGGCTCCCGCGGTGGGCGAGCCGGCGGTGAGGACCGTGGTGATGTTGTAACGCCCCTGGATCGCGGGGTCGGCGGCGATGTTGGAGACCGTGATCCCGCCCTGGGAGTGGCCGTAGAGGGCGACCTCCTCCCCCGGCTGGATGCCGGCCTGGCGCATGGCGGTGACGACGCCGCTCTCCATGGCCGTGGGCGTGCCACCCACGGCCTCGAGGTTGGTGAGCAGGTCCTGCGGCTCGCCGTCGCCGGAGGTCCAGTCCGTAGTGCCAGGGACATAGACGACCCAGGAGACTCGGCCGTCGGCATGCTCGACCCGCTGGATGGAGATGACCCCGGCCTCCTCGTAGCCCTGCCCCAGGGAGTTCTTCGAGGACTGCACCTCCTGGCAGTGGGTGATGGTCTCGGAGATGCTCTGCGGAGACTTGGCCTCCTTGCCCTTGCCGGTCATGCCGGGATTCACGGCGCTGGCGAGCCCGAAGGGGTCCTTGGCGGCGGGCGGAAGCACGGTGGATCCGCTGCCGCCGACGGGGGTGACCGTGACGCCGCTCTGGGTGCCGTAGACCCCGGCCCCGATCGCGGCGGCGTTCGCGCCCAGGACCATGGCGACGCGTTGCATGGGCGTCAGGCTCTTGGTGTCGACGGTCTGCGTCCCAACGACGACCTGCCCAGGCAGGCGCTGCTTCGCCCAGGGGTCGAGGCGCTGGGAGACCTGCTGAAGGTAGGCCTGGACCGTGGCGGCCTCCCGCCCGGTCTTGGCGTTCTTGAGCCAGCGCGTGAGCAGGACGATCCTGACGAGGTCCTCCTTGACCCACTGCTCGGTGGTCGGGTCACTGAGTAGGAGCTGGAGGACCTCGACGGCGGCCTGCCCGTCCTCGCTGTCCTCCACCAGCTTGTAGAGCACCCAGCCCCCCATCGTTGACGACGCCAGCAGCGCTGAGATCGTGGGGAACTGAGCGGCGACGGAGGATCCCAGCGCCAGCTGGAGGAGACCGGAGTCGAAGGCCCGAACGTCCACGGGTCCCACCAGACCATTGACGGGAGTGGCCTTCCCGTCGGCCAGGGTGTGGGCCTGGGAGCAGGCGGTGACGTCGGAGGCAATGCCGCGCAGCGTACCGGCGACGGCCTCGAGCGACCCCTGCCCGGTGGTCAACGCATCCAGGGCCTGAAGAGCGACGGACTTCTCCAGATCGAGGCCCGCCAGGATCGGGTAAGGGATGCTGGGTGGAGATACCGGCGGAGGCGGCGCCTCATTCACTTCAGTGACCACATTGGCTATGAGGGTTCGCGCGTCATCCAGGGAGCCTGCCGCCGAGTTGAGGCTGCTGGCCAGGGAGTCGAGATCACTCGTGTTCACGGAGACGGTTCCGCCCGACACCACCACCGCAGGGCCCCCACTCCATATGATCCAGCCGTGGCCGCTATCCTCCGGGGCGGTCGAGGCGGGAGGAGTCTTGGCTTTCGGGGGCGGCTGGTTGGCATAAGGCGGATCCGTCGCGTGGGGGTTCTGCTTCCAGGCGGGGTACGGACTGTCTCCGTCCATGGCAACCGGGCTCATGATCAGCTCGTTCCATCCGGTGAGTTGCGTGACTCGACGACACCGACCTTGGAGGCGGCCGTGTCATAGCGCGTCGCCAGCGCGGTCAGGAGCCCGGAGGCATTCGTGAGCGCCGTCTGGCAGGCGGTGGAGTCCGCCCCCACCCAGCTGGCGGGGACCGAGGTGGGGAACTGAGTGACAGCGGCGTCGTAGTCCGCCCTGGAACGTGACAGTGAGAAAGACATGACTCGACGGTAGGGCGGCCCAGAGGCGACCGCAGCGCCGGCTTGCAGCCCTGTGGATCAGCCCTGCACTCCGGCACCTGTGGCCCCCGGTGAACCGCACGTCCTCGCGCCGGGAGACGGAGAGGGGCTCGCCGCATTAACCGGATGCTGGGCCTCGGCCTCGTACCCGCTCAATAAAGGACTCGGCCCGCGGTCCGGTTTCCCGGACCGCGGGCCCAAGCCTCGCGAGGCCCTCCTGCTACCCGGCTTCCCATAAGGCCGGGGAGGCAGGACCTCCTTCACCAGAACGTCCGGTCCGGGCTCCCTAAGACCCGTTCCAGACTCGGAGACCTGCCAGTCATCGGGCTCCCCAACCCTCGTGACCGGTTCCGTCCGGCGGCAGTAACTATGTAACCCACCGATCCTGAGCGGACCCCCCGAATTCCCCTATGAACACGCTGAGAAACAGGCGCCATTCCGCCATTTCTACGTAGTGTGCACCACATTCCGGCGAACACCCAGAATATTCCGGCACTTCTTCAGGGCCCTTCCCACGGCTTGTCCATCAAACCGAGGCCGGCGGCCTGCGCAGGCACACGACGGCGTCGGCCCGGTGCCCCTCCTGGCCGTCGGGCCCCGTCGCCTGCCGGTCCCGCTCCTCGCCGACGACGACCTCCCAGCCGTCTGTCGCCTCGGCCAGGCCCTCGAGGAGCTCGGCGGCCGTGTAGGTGCGGGCGTGGTGGGTGTGCCAGGGCGGGTTGACGGCGTGCACCGCGGTGAGCAGGTGCCCGCCGGGGGCGACGCGGGCAGCGGCGTCGGACAGGAGGGCCACGAGATCCAGGGAACCCGGCTCGTGCCCGCCGTGGACGTAGAAGCTCGTCACCAGGTCGAAGGGGCCGGCCGGCAGGCCGTCTCCGGCGTCGTGCACGCGGCCGGTCACGCGCGAGGCGACCCCGAGCCGCTCGGCCTGCCCGGTCAGACGCCCGATGGCGGTGGCGGACAGGTCCAGCCCGACCACCTGCCAGCCGCGCTCGGCCAGCCACAGGACGTCGGCGCCCTCGCCGCAGCCGATCTCCAGGGCGGTCCCGGGGCTCCAGTCGGTGGCGAGCTCCGGCAGCCAGTCGTTGGGGCGACCCGACCAGAGCTGCTCGACAGAGGCGTAACGCTCCTCCCAGCGGGAGGCGGAGTGAGCGGCGTCGGACTGCGGATCGGAGTGCTGCTGGCGGGGCTGCGTCATGATTGGATCCTACCGACGCCGGGTCACCCGGCAGGCGGTTCGGTGACGGCGCCCGGCGGCCCGGCGGGGACGCGAGCGCTCCGCCCGATCTATCCTCTGCCTCATGACAATCGACACCTCCTGGGTCGCCCAGCGCAATGCCGCCTTCCTCGCCGACCCCGCCGCCCGCCTGGCCGGCAACGCCGTCGCCACCACGGACGTGGAGCAGGTCTCCCTGGACCGGACCACGGTGACCTCCATCGACACCTCCGTGTCCGACCTCGTCCCGGACGCCTCGATCACCGACCAGAAGCAGTCGGGACGCTGCTGGGCCTTCGCCGGCCTCAACGTGCTGCGCGCCTCCATGCTCAAGGAGCTCGAGCTCGACTCCCTGGAGCTGAGTCAGGCCTTCCCCTTCTTCTACGACAAGCTGGAGAAGGCCAACGCCTTCCTCACCCGCGTCATCGCCGAGGCGGACCGCCCCCTGGATGACCGCGAGGTCGTCGACTCCCTGTACTCCCCCATTCCCGACGGCGGCTGGTGGCCGGAGTTCGCGCGCCTGGTGGCCAAGTACGGGATCGTCCCGGCCTACGCCATGCCGGACACCGTCTCGGCAGGCAACTCCGAGGCGATGAACGAGCACCTGGCCACGCTGCTGCGGCGCACGGCCCTGCGGCTGCGGGCCGCGGTGGCCGACGGCGTCGACCCTGAGCCGCTGCGGCTCACGGCCCTGGAGCAGGTTCACCGGATGCTGTGCATCCATCTGGGGACCCCGCCCGAGGAGTTCGTGTGGCAGTACCGCGATAAGAACAAGGAATTTCACCGGGTCGGGACGCTCACGCCGCGACAGTTCGCGCAGCGCTACGTCACCGGGGTGGAGGAGTTCGTGGTCGTGGCCCACGACCCGCGCCCCGAGATCGCGGTCAACACGCACTACGGCATGGGCCGCAGCGACGTCATGGTGGGCGAACCGGTCCAGGATCACGTCACCGCCGAGCTCGAGGTGCTCAAGGCCGCCGCGATCGCCGCGATCCAGGACGGCGAGCCGGTGTGGTTCGCCTGCGACGTCGCCAAGCAGCGGGACAAGAAGGCCGGGATCTGGGACGCCGCCCTGCACGACTACGAGGGCCTGTACGGGGTGGACCTGTCGATGACGAAGGCCGAGCGGCTGGTAGCGCGCGAGTCGGCGCTCACCCACGCCATGTGCCTGACCGGCGTCGATCTGGTCGACGGCGCCCCGCGGCGCTGGCGGGTGGAGAACTCCTGGGGCGACAAGTTCGGGGACAAGGGCTTCCACACGATGAGCGACTCCTGGTTCGACGAGTACGTCTTCGAGGTCGTCGTGCGCGCGAGCCGCCTGCCGGAGGAGGTCCGCGCCGCCCTGGAGACCGAGCCCGTCATGCTGCCCAGCTGGGACCCGATGGCCTGAGGCGGCGGGGGCAGGCAGCTCGACGACGGCCCGCTCCCGACCGTCCCGGCCACCGCGGCCGCCCGGGCCCGCCGAGCACTACCCCGTCCAGCACCCGCCCATTGCCGGAATTCTTTCGGCATTTTCTCCTGTGTTCTCAGCAGCAGGTCCTAAGCAAGCCTTCAACCATTCCGGTTATGGTTCGCCTGAGCGCGAGATCAGACGACCGGGAGGCGGACACGCAGATGGCACGTGGTGGGAGGGGATTCCAAGGCACAGTGCTCAAGGCGCTGCGGGCGCCTGAGCACAAGCTCACGATCACCGCAGTGCGCGAGCTGGCGCCCTACACGGAACTGACTGTTCACTGTCCGAGCCTGCTGGGCACCGGTGCCGCCATGCTGCCGCCCACCGCCTGGGTGCGCATGTGGATCCCGCAGGGCGGCCGCCAGCACCAGCGCGCCTACACCATCACCCGCATCAACCGCGAGCAGGCCACCGCCATCATCCTGGTCCTGCACCATGAGCCCGCCGGCCCGGCATCGCGCTGGTCGAAGCGGGTCAAGCCGGGAGCCACCGTGTCCGTCCAGGTCATGGGCGGCACCAGCTACCGCCTGCCCTCCCCCGGCGACAAGATGCTGCTGGTGGGCGACCAGGCCTCCGCGCCAGCACTCGCCGACGCCGTCGCCGCCTCCCCGCCGAGCAGCCTGGCCACCGTCGTCATGCTGGCGCCCGAGACCGGCTTCCTGCCCTTGGCCGCGCGCGACCATCGGCTCATCCGCGTCAATCCCGGGATCTCCGAGGAGAAGCTGCTGGCCGCCGTCGACCGCACCCTGTGGGCGGACACCGGGGACCTGGCCCTGGACTGGGTGTTCATCGCCTTGGAGACCAGCGCCACCAAGGCGGTGCGGCGCCACCTGATCGCCTCCGGTCTGAGCCGACGCAGCATCCAGCACCAGGGCTACTGGACCCTCGGCCGCGCCATGGGCACCACCCCCGAGGACTGAGCCCGGCCACCGGCCACCGCCAGACGTCGACTCACCCTCACCACCGGCCGGCCTCCAGCCAGAGCACCGGCTTAGACTGAGAGCGTTCGCAACCGCAAGCCGTTCGCCGAGGTGCTCGCCATGCGACTCATCAAACTCGCCATTCTTGTCCTCGCCCTGACCGTCCTGGTCACCTCGATCGGAAGCCTGCTGCTCGGGTGGCAGCTCAACAGCCTCACCTCATCGCTGTGCATGCTCCTGCTCGGCCTCATCCTGCTGCAAGCCCAGAACTCGGGTCCGGGCGAGCGGAACCTGCCGCCGTCGGGAGTCCGGCTGCTGGGGACCATCGGAATCGTCCTCTCCGGGCTCGTTCTCGCGCGCGGCCTCTACCGGTCCGATGTCGTCGTGCTCCTCATCCTGCCCGCGCTGGGCCTACTGGGCTACGTCCTGGCGCGCAGCCTGAGGGACCGGCGGACCCACGAGGTCACCACGCACACGACCTCGCCCCGATAAGCCCCGTCACCCCCGGGCCCCGGTCGCCAGGCCTCTCGACGACGTCGATCGAGAACGTACTTTCGCGACGAGGACTGCGCTGTCCCCCAGATGACTGGGGGCGGAGACGCGTCGTTTGGAGGAGAAGTACGTCCTCGGCGCGAAACGCAGTCCTCGACATGCGCCGTTCGGAATCAGGACCGCCGCACGCATCGGTAGCGGCGGCGCCCCGGCCAGCGCGGGTCCAACGGCGCAGGGGCGATATCGAAGTCGAGCGCCCGGTAGAAGCCGACGGCGTCGTCGTCGGTCTCGGCGACAACCTGCCCCGACACACTGGCAAGGGCATCAACGAGCGCCCGCCCGATTCCGTCGCCACGTAGCCCCGGAGCCACGGCAATGTACTCCAACACGACGCCATCGGGTCGAGACACGTAGGCAGCTACCGACGTGGGCGCGCCCCGCGGGCCCGTACCCACGACCTCCATGAGCACTAGCTCCTCAGCAATGATCCTGCGCAGCTCGCCGTCGGGCAGTCCCGCGGCCTCGCGCATAAGAGCCAGCATCTGCTCACTGGCCAGGTCCTGCTCCACCAGAACTCTGACTGTCGCTCCGTGCTGGACCCGGTCCGTCGTCATAACCGCATTATCCACTGACCCGCAAAGCACCCAAGGCATCACAGAGGCATCACAGAGGCATCACATTCTCCCCGGTCGGAACCTACTTCCCGGGTCCGGGGTCGGCACGCCGTATAGGCTGGTGGCGACCGGGGAGTGCTCCCCGCCAACGACGACGGACCACTTGTTGAAAATGCCACAAGGATCCGGCAGGATTTTGCCCGGTCATACCATTCCCCACCTTGTCCGCCCTAGAAGGTCATCTACCATGCGACTCCTCCCACCAGTCGTCTTCACGCTTGCCACGACCGTCCTGGCCCTGACGGTCGGCGGCGGCCTGTTCGGCTGGGAAACCTCCCTCCTGACGCCTCTGAGCCTGCTGACGGTCAGTCTCATCCTCTTCCAGGCCCAGCACGTTCAGCGCGCCGAGCCGTCCCAGCGGATCCCGGGCCCCTCGATCCTCGCGCTGGCCGTCATCGGCCTGGGGCTGGCGGCCGCGCTGCTCGGCCACGGCCTCTACAGCCATGAGCCCGCCGCCGCCATCAACCTGCCGTCGGCCGGCATCCTGCTGTTCGTCGTCGTGACCGCCTACCGCCGACGCCGCCCCGAGGCCCAGCCCGTCCTCGTCTCGACCCAGGAGGCCCCGCTCGCAGAGATCGGTGCCAACCTGCCACAATGAGCGGCATGGTCGATCTCTCCGCAGTCTCCCCCGCCATCGCCCTGGGCCCCCTGGACGGCCGCTACCGCGCCGTCGCCGCCCCGCTGGTCAACCACCTCTCCGAGGCCGCGCTCAACCGGGCCCGCCTGCAGGTCGAGGTCGAGTGGCTCATCCACCTCACCGACGGCGGCGTCCTGCCCGGAGCGCCCCGCCTGAGCGAGACGGAGAAGAGCTACCTGCGCGGCGTCGTCGAGGACTTCGGAGCCGAGGAGATCGCCGAGCTCGGCGCCATCGAGGCCGAGACCCGCCACGACGTCAAGGCCGTCGAGTACCTCCTCAAGCGGCGCCTGGTCGCGGCCGCCCAGGCCCCCGGCGTCGTCGGCGCCGACGGCGGCCCCACCGTGCTGCCCACGGTCGGCGAGATCGTCCACATCTTCTGCACCAGCGAGGACATCAACAACCTCTCCTACGCCCTGACGATCCGGGGCGCCGTCGAACAGGTGTGGCTGCCGGCCGCCCGCGGGCTGGTCGAGGACCTGGCCGCCATGGCCCACGAGCACGCCGACGCCGCCATGCTGGCGCGCACGCACGGCCAGCCGGCCACCCCCACGACGCTCGGCAAGGAGATGGCGGTCCTGGCCCACCGGCTGCGCCGCCAGGTGCGCCGCGTCGAGGCCACCGAGTACCTGGGCAAGATCAACGGTGCCACCGGCACCTTCGGCGCGCACGTCGTCTCCGTGCCCGGCGCCGACTGGCAGGCCGTGGGGCGCGGCTTCGTGGAGCACCTGGGCCTGACCTGGAACCCGTTGACCACGCAGATCGAGTCCCACGACTGGCAGGCCGAGCTCTACTCCGACGTCGCCCGCTTCAACCGGATCGCCCACAACCTGGCCACGGACGTGTGGACCTACATCTCCCTGGGCTACTTCCACCAGCGCCTGAGCGCGCAGGGCTCCACCGGCTCATCGACCATGCCGCACAAGGTCAACCCGATCCGCTTCGAGAACGGCGAGGCCAACCTGGAGATCTCCTGCTCGCTGCTGGACACGCTGGCCGCCACGCTCGTCACCTCCCGTCTCCAGCGCGACCTCACCGACTCCACCACGCAGCGCAACGTGGGCGTGGCCCTGGGGCACTCGCTGCTGGCCGTGGACAACATCCGCCGGGGCCTGGCCGGGCTCGACGTCGACCGCGCCCGCCTGGAGGAAGACCTCGAGGCGACCTGGGAGGTGCTCGGCGAGCCGGTCCAGCAGGCGATGCGGGCGGCCGCCGTCGCCGGGGCGACCGGCATGGCCGACCCCTACGAGCGCCTCAAGGAGCTCACTCGCGGCAAGAAGGTCACACCCGAGGGCATGCGCGAGTTCATCTCCGGGCTGGGCATGCCCGACGACGTCGAGGCGCGCCTGCTCGCCCT
>NZ_AFUR01000005.1:0-250280 GCF_000223355.1 Actinomyces sp. oral taxon 175 str. F0384 | reverse complement strand
CGAGGGTCAAGCTCGATCAGAGCCTCAGCCCGACCATCAGACCTGACACCACCCGAACTGCGCAAGGGTCGGGATCCACTGGCAGAGGGTCGGGTGTACTCCACAGGGTCCGGGGATTCGTGCAGTACGCACAACCCCCGACCACTACACCCCCACCCTCGTGCAGTAGGCCGCTCTAAAGTGGACCCTGCTCAGGTCATCGTCGAACCATGACTTCTGAGTCCCCTGCGCGAGCACCTGAAGGGGCCAGGCGGGGACCGGTGGGATTGCCCCCGAGGTGAAAGAACCTGAATGCGCCGCCAAGACCCTGGCGGACCCACTCCCCGCACAGCCACGTGTCCACAGCACTGACATTAGCGCGCCGGCCGTTGAAGTACCCACCGGCGATCGTTGGAACTCCGCGGTTTCTTCTCGGCGAGCGGCGCCGGCACAGGGTTAATGTCAGCACCGTGGACACCTCCAGGCCTTCATCGACACTTTCGGGCCCTTCATCGACAATCAGGGGCCTTCTCATGGACACTTCGGCGCGTTTCGGGGTTCCGGGCCCAGGCGGCGCCCGGCTACCCGACGGCGGCTGAGGGCTGGGCCGGGGGCACGGCGCCCCCGGCCAGGAGCTGGCGGGCGCACAGCCCGGCGATGCACTCCTCGGCCGGGTTGAGGCCGAGCCGGTTGACGTCGATGTGCAGCAGGTCCAGGGCCCGGCGCCCGCCGGTGCCCGCCCCCATGACGCCGATGGCGCGCCCGGCGTCGTCGGCCAGCTCACCCACGGCAGCCGCCGCCTGGCTCCAGGACGGGATCTCATCGAACTGGAACTCGATGACCTCCAGCAGCTGCTGAACGATCGGCCCCAGGGCGCTGCCGTCGCGCAGGTGCGCGGGGAGCCGCGAGCCCCACATCCGCAGGTGGGCGGAGAGCAGCTCGGCCTCGGGCAACGGCGCACTGCGGGCCGCCAGCGCCAGGAACCGCGCCGCCAGGGCCGCCCGCGGCACCGGCCTCGGGATCTGCCAGACCTGGTGGTCCAGGCACCAGCGGCTGGAGACGTAGAAGTGCCGCTCGGCCTCCTCGACGCCGGCCACTCCCCCGTACTTGTCGTACTCGGGGCCGTAGACGCCGAAGGTGATGCCGGGCCGGCTCGCACCGATCCCCCCGGTCATCGGATCGGAGACGAGACGCTCGACCGTGCGTGCCTCGGTGCGCTGGGCCGCGGCCCCCAGCTCGCGCATGCTCGCGTAGGCCTCATCCAGGACGCCCTCGACGGCCTTGAGCCGCAGCCGGATGTGGTGGCCGCGCAGGTCGACGAAGCGCAGGAAGTGCGCCGAGCGGATGTCCCACTGGCCGCGGGCCCGGGTCAGCCACTGGGCGACCTCGGGCAGCAGGGCGTCGGTGTCGTCCCCGCTGGCGCAGTAGATCCGCGCGTACAGCCAGCCGACGCCCTCACGCTGACCGGCCATCGCCGCGCCCCGCTGGCGCGTCGCGCTGTGCTGGGCGCGCAGGTTGCCGAAGTCGGCGGCAGCCATCTCCAGGGGCTGGATCCCCGGGATCGAGCCGCCAGCCTGCGACGTCGCACCCCCCAGGCCGACCATTCCGGCCTGGCCGGCCTGACCGCCCTGACTGGGCTGGCCCATCTGGCCCACCTGGCCCACCTGATCCATCTGGCCACCCTGGCCCACCTGGCTCTCCTGCCCGGTGCGCTCCGCCTGCTCACTGGCCCTCGAGCGCCCCCCGAGCCAGCGCAGCCTGCGGGAGCGGATGAGCCGGCTGGGCTGGTTGCGCTGCTCGCGCCGGCTGAACTGGACGTCGTCGTGCGTGCTCATGCCATGCCTCCCAGGTTCTTGGGCCACTGGAGTCCCACCAGGTACTCGGCCACCGTCGGCTCACCGTCCTGGGTGAGCCCCAGGGCCTCGCCGCGGGCCGGCAGGGCCTCGACGAAGCTGATGTGGGCGGCGCCGGGGTCGATCCAGCCGCGCAGCGCCAGCAGCGACACCGGTGAGGTGAGGTCCACGTAGCGGGGCTTGTGCTGGTCGAAGGTGGCGCCCTGGGAGGGCATGTGCTGGTGGACGAACACCTCCGTGGGTATGCCCCACTGCTTGCGCAGGTCGTCCATGTGCAGCAGGGTCGTGGTCAGGTCGCGGTCCATGAGCGGGGCGATCTGGTGGGCCGGGAAGGTCCAGGACTCGCGGCGGGTCACCAGGCGGCCGGCCACGTTCCGCTCGGAGTGCATCACCTCGTCGGGCAGGGGCCCGCTGAGGTCCCGACGGCGGCTGGTCCAGTGGTCCGCGAACGGGGGCAGCCGGGACCAGGGGTCGCTCAGCAGCACCAGCCAGGACAGGTAGCCGCCCAGGAGGTACTGGGGGGTCAGGCCCAGGTAGGCCAGTCCCACGGGCCCGGCGTCGTCGGCCAGGAACAGGGTGCTCGTGGCCGGGTCGTGGACGAGTCGCAGGGAGCTGAGGGGGACCGCCTCCGGCGCCCCCGGCTCACCGGGCAGCCCCAGCGGCGGCAGGAGCCCGCAGGAGACGGCCTGACCGGTGTTGCACTCGGTGCTGGCCTGGATCTCCAGGACCCTCTCGGTGCCCCAGGAGGTGCGGATCCGTGTGGCCAGGCGCTCCCGGAAGCCGGAGCCCAGGAGCCGGTGGAAGCGGGCCTGGAGGGAGCCGTTGGCGTTGGTGAAGGCGTTGACGACGGTCAGGCCCCCGCCGGCGGCGTAGGTCCGGGCACTGGGGGCCACCGGCTGGAGGAAGGCGCCCAGGTGCCTGGGCGAGCCGGAGAGCCCGCCGGACAGCGCGGCGCGCTCCTCATTGGGACCGGCGGCATAGTCGAGCCCGGCGGCGCGCAGCATCTCCTGATCGCCGTCGGGGGCGTGGGCGATGGTCATGAAGAAGGCCAGCGGGTCCTTGCACACCCCGCCGTTTCCGAACAGGGAGACGAAGCGGGCCACCATGAGGTCGTAGATGTGGGAGCGGGCCACCCAGGGATCGGCGAGCTCGCCCAGGGTCTTGACGTCCTGCTCGAAGGGGGCGTCCTCGAGAGGGTCGACCCAGCTGCGGGTCGACTCGCAGTCCTCGTAGAGGAAGCCGCTAGGGCGCTCGCCGAGCTCGCCGTCGGGGAAGACCCGCTCGGCCAGGCGCACCGTGCGGTTGAGGAGCTCGGCGCGGCCGGGCCCGTCGGCGGCGCCGACGGCGTCGTCGAGCCGGGCCAGCCAGGCCAGGTCCTTGCCCCACTGGCGCTGCTGCTCCGGAGAGAGCGAGGCAGCCAGCAGCGGGAAGGGGTTCTCCCCGCGGTACCAGGGCACGTGCGGCACGATGGCGCCGGAGGCCAGCAGCCGCTCCAGGCGCAGGCGCGGGTCGGCGCCGCCCACGCGCTCGCAGGCGTCGCGCACACTGAGCACGGCGTGCATGCCGCCGCCGGTGAGGGCGTCGTGGGTCTCCTGGAGCCAGCGGGCGGGCTGGATGGTCTCCTGGCGGAAGACCATGCCGTTGCCGTACTCGTGCTCGCCGACGACGGTCAGCGCCTCCGCCTCGACCTCCCGGGAGGGGTACTGGCCGTAGGCGCCGGCCGCGTCCGGGCCGGGAGCCGCGCTGTAGGACCGGCGCACGGGGGCGGGCTCGAGGTAGAGGGCGCCGTCGGCGGCCAGGTCCTGGGCGGTGGCGCTCAGGATGCGGTAGGCCAGGTGGGTGGCCACCATGCGGTGACTGCGCCCGGTGGAGGGCTGGCCCGCCTCATTGACGGTGGTCAGTCCCGAGAAGGGGCTGGTCTTGAGGGCGGCCCGGGTGGCCAGGGTGTAGAGGGTGCGCAGGACGCGGGGGTCCTCGAGCCGACGGCCGCGGGCGGCCAGGGTGGAGACCAGGGCCGGGGCGGCAATCGCCAGGGCCTCCTGGTAGCCGGGCTCGTCGAGGCCGGCCGCCAGCAGCTCGCGGCTGCGGTCCAGGTCGACGTCGACCAGGACGGCCAGGCGGGCTCGGGTCTCCTCCTTGCGGGCCACCAGGGCGTCCCAGCGCTCCAGCAGCGCACGCAGCTCGGAGGGCAGGGCCGCCAGGACCTCCTCGGACAGGTCGGTGGCGCGCCCCTGGAAGACGCAGCGCTTGGCGCGCAGGACCGGGCGGCGCTCGGCCTTGTCCAGGGTGGGGACGATCTCGTAGAGCGGGTCGAGCAGCTGGTCGGCGGCGCCGTCAAGCACCTCGTCGAGCCGGCGCAGGTAGTCCAGGGTGCCGATGACGGCGGCGCTGGTCTCGGGGACGGCCCGCACCGGCAGCCCGCCCAGGCGCACGAGGGTCGGCAGGGCCACGGCGGGCTGGGCCAGGGCCGGGGGCTCCGGCTCCGGTGCCGGTACCGGCGCTGGTACGGCGGAGGTCGGAGCGGATGGGATGGGCTCCCCGGGGGTCACGGCGGATACGGGCTGCGGCTGTGGCTGTTGGGAGGGGGAGGCACCGGCACGAGAGAGAACCGGCTGCGTCATAGGAGGAAACCTTTCAAGAGGGCGTACAGCCAGTAGCCTATCCATACAACGCTCATCACGAAGGCCACCAGTCCGAGAAGAGAGCACGCCAGCCCGTAGATGAAGTAGCCCCAGCGCACCGCGGGCCGCATGACGGCCAGGCCCGGCGGCAGCGGCTGGCGCGTCAGGACGCAGCGCAGCACGAACATGGAGCGCCCGCGCAGGTTGACCGAGCCGGTGGCCGCCTCGACCGCGGCGACGCCGTCGGACTGGGTGAGGGGGTTGAGGTTGGTGACGAGCATGGTGAGCTGGAAGGCGCACAGGGTCAGGGCCACCTGGCGCACCGTTCCCGCCGAGGCCCAGGCGACGGCCGCCTCCAGTCCGCAGACGACGCCGTCGGAGAAGATGCCGGCCAGGGCCAGCATGGTCAGCCCGCTCCGGGAGCGCACCCGGTAGGAGTCGGTGCGGTCGACGTAGGCGATGGGGATCGCCCAGAACATGAGCGCCACCCCCAGTCCGCGGATGGGGGTGCCCAGGTAGCCGGCGACGATGGCGTGCCAGGACTCGTGCAGCAGGATGCTCACCAGCTGGATCGCCACCGCCGTGACGAAGACCAGGACCCCCGGGCGGGGGCCCCCGGCCAGGGAGCTGAGCGCCATGGCCCCGGCCGCATACCCGCAGGCGGCCAGCGCCAGGAAGACCCAGCTGAGCGCGGGGGCCGGCAGGCGCTGGAGCAGGGTGACAACGGGAGCGACGATCCGGTGGTACTTGCGGGCAATGATGATGCGGGGCAGCCACCAGCCCCCGCTGCGGCGGGGCCTCTCGACCTTGAGGTGGCGGGCCCGGCGGGGCTGGGCCGTGTGGCGTCCACGGCTGCGCCTGGTGCGCGCCGGGGCCGCCGAAGCGTCGGGGGCGGCGGGGTCGGCGGGAGCGGGGTCGCCGCCCGCCAGGAGGCCCTTGTCGCGCAGGTTGTCGACCAGGCCCGTGATGCGCTCGGCGCCCGCCTCGTCGATGTCCTGGGGCAGCTCCTCGATGATGGTCGGCAGGGGGCGCACCCCGTCGAACTGGCCCACGATGAAGGCGGCGGCCGCGCCGAGCCGGTGGTACTTGCCCGAGTCGGAGTCGAACAGCATCGGCTGGTTGTCCATCCCGACGATGAGGCTCACCCCGCGGCGCAGGCGCGGGATCGGGTTCGTCGGGCGGCTACCAGGGATCGTCGGCGTTGTCCTCGCCGTACTCATCACCGTGCTCATCGTGGGCTCTTGGCTCCCTCAGGTCGGTTCACGGGGCTCCGGGGTACCACCAGTGGCGGGTAGGGAACCGCGGTCCCCTACCCGCCACCATGGGGTCGTCAGCAGGACGTCGTCGACGCGCTGGCGGCGCAGGCCGGGCACGAGGCCGAGGCCGCGCTGGCCGGGCACGAGGCCGAGGCGGCGCTGGCCGGACAGGACGCGCTGGCGCTACTGAAGGCACAACCCAGGGCGTTGCCCTCGGGCAGCTCCTCGACGCCGAAGTCACTGTCGGCGAGGGTGAGATCAATCGAGCTGTTCGTCATATGCTGTTCACCTCCTTCTCTCAGATGTCTGGTGGGCAGGAGCGGGGCCCCTTTCGGGCCCCGGGGGTCCGGTCTGCCGGGACCGGGCCCCAACCCCGCGAACGGGGTGGTCTGTGGAACTCTGTGACGCGGTATGCAGTTCTGGGTCCGTCTGGCCGGCGGTGGACCAGCGGGTGGGCCGACGGCGCTCGCGGCGGGCGGGCCGGGACTAGCCGGCCGCCTGACTTGGCGGTTCTGTCTGCGGGCTGGCGATGGTGACGGCGAACATCTGGTGGCGGCTGACGCCGTCGGAGTCCAGCAGGTGGCGCACCGCCGAGGTGGCGAAGCCGGCGAAGACCGTTCCCACCAGTCCCCGGGCGGCGGCGCGCAGGTGCAGCGAGTAGATGAGGGCGGCGCTGCGGCTCATGGTGAAGCGGTAGCCGGCGGCCCCGCCCCAGGCGTCGGCCTCATCGAGGTTGGCGGCCACCGAGACGATGGCGCCGGCACGGGCGAACTCCTTCTGCACCGCCATGCCCTCGATCTCCTCGGCCGGCGGCAGGGGGCGAACGAGGTCGACACCGTCGAGCCGCACCCGGTAGATGCCGGGCTCGGCGCCGCGCGGGCGCAGCAGGAGCACGAAGGGCTCCAGGGGGCAGGCCGCCGCGTCCGCTCCCCAGGTGCGTGCGTCGTCGGCCAGGGCGTCACGGACCATGCCCAGGAGGGCCTCGGCCTCGAGCGGCTCGGTGCCGTAGGTGGTCGACGACGAGCGGCGCTCGAAGGTCTCGTGCAGGCTATGGGGGTAGGGGTCCTGGGGGCCGGGGACGAGCGCGTCCGGCAGCCGGCAGTCCAGCGGCGGGCGCGGGCGGCGCTCGGCCAGGCCGTCGGAGGTCGGCTCGGCGGGGCGAGTGTCCGATCCGGCGGAGAAGCCGGAGATGAGCTCACGCAGCGTCTCGAAGTCAGTGCGCACGGCGGCCTCCCAGGTCGACGACGATGCAGGCCGGCTCCCGGGCCGGGTCGGTGCCCAGCGCCCGGGCGATGCGCTGCTCGTCCCAGCGGGCCCGGGCGCGCAGTGGCACCCCCAGGGCCTCGGCGACCAGGCGGAGCACCTCGAAGGAGCAGCCGCAGTCCTGGACCGCGATGCGCAGGGCGAAGGAGAAGTACTTGCGGGCCACCTTGTCCACGTTGCCGGTCAGGACGATCCGGGCGCCGACGCCGTCGGGCGGGAGATCCGGCCCGGCCTCCGCCGCTGCGTCCGTCTCCGCGTCTCCCCCCGAATCCACCGCCGCGGGGGCGGGGCCGATGAGGGCCAGGGCGTGGTCGCGCTCGATGTAGACGTAGGTGCCGGGGGCGAGCCGCTGCCCGGCCGCTCCCGTGACCTCCTGGCCGGCCTGCCCGTGCTCGGGCACGAGCACGTAGGCGGTCACCGAGCCGATGTTGCCGCCGGCGGCCGTCCAGCGACGCAGCTTGTCGCTCAGCGGGGCCGGGGCGACCTCGGCCGACTCCGGGCCGGTGGGCTCGGCGCCGAGCGGCTCGCGCACACCGACCGACAGGGCCAGGATCGTGGCGAGCTCGCTCAGGGTGGGGCGGGCGAGGACGTCGGGCTCGGCGCCGTCGTCGGTGAGCGGGTGCGCGATCGGCCAGGGCTGGTCGAGGCGCTCCAGGTCGGCCGGCGGCAGGGGCGTGCGCGGGCAGACCGGCCAGTCGCGAAACTCGCGCTGGAGGCGCAGGTTGGAGGGCTTGTAGTGCTGCTGGTGGCCCTTGGAGTCGACGAAGGCGGCCGGCGGGATGGCCACGGACTGCTCGTAGCGCGCCCCCACGGGGGCCGAGGGCGCCACCGGCACCGGCTCCTCGCCGGCACCGGCCACCGAGCAGACGGGGCAGCCGGGGCGGGAGACGACCGGGCGGTCGGAGTAGGTGAAGGTGGCCAGGTCGGTGCGCCGCGCGTCCCCGGGCAGGTGGGTGACGGTGGCGCGGGCGATGAGGGCGGCTACGGCCCGGGCGGCCAGGCCGACGATGATGTCGTGGCGGGCTGCCTCGGGGCGAGGGCCGATCTCGGGCTCGTCGGCGCAGGCGCAGGCCAGGCAGGGTGAGAAGGACTCGTCGACGTAAGGGCCGACCGTCACCGCCTCCTGCTCGGCGCGCACCCGCAGCAGCGCGATGCCCTCCTCCCGGCAGCGGCGCGCCAGCTCCTGGGAGCGGGCCGCGGAGTCGGCGGTCTCGACGAGGACGGTGAGGGTGTCCCCGCGGCGGGGGGCGCTGTCGAGCCGCACCTCGGGCAGGGTGGGCTCCAGGGCGGCGACCATCTCTCCGGCCAGCTCGGCGTCCCCCACGATAGCGACCCGGGCGGCGGCCAGGCGGCGGGCGGCATCCTGCCAGGAGTCGTTGACGCCGGTGGAGTCGCCCAGGCGGGAGAGCAGCCGGGCCAGCTCGGGTGCCGGGTCTCCGGGGGCGGGCTCGGTGTCGCCCTCCTCGACGATGCCGCCGGTCCACAGCAGGGAAACGGCCTCGAAGGCGGCCTGGGGGCCGACGCCGGTGACCTCGCCGATCTCCTCGAGGGTGCGGGTGCCGTCGCAGGCCTGGAGCAGGGCGCCCGTGTGCTCGCGGGCGAAGGCCCCACCCAGGACCTGGCTCTTGCGGGCGCCGTCGATGATCCAGCCGGTCTCGTCGGGCCGGGCGCGCAGGCCCAGGCGCACCACCGGCTTGCGAGGGATACGGAACTGCAGGTCGCGACGGGCGGCGCGGCCGACGTCGCCGGCGCGCATGACAGAGCCTGTGGTGTCCCCGGCCATCTCAGGCCACCTCCCCATGCCGCTCGGGCAGGAGGGCCGCGAGCGCGGGCAGGCCGTCACGGCGGCCCTCGTAGCGGCCCGAGCAGGTCTCGCAGCGGTCGACGGCCACGGTCGGCGAGCAGGTAGTGATGCCGGAGACGAGGTCGATGGTCCACACCTGGCCACCGATCGGGGCGACGTCGTCGGCGCCTTCCGGGGCCGGGTCCTGGGGGCCGGGGGCGTCAAGGGTCTGCAGGGCCAGGGAGATGAGGCCGGCGCCCAGGAGCACGTGGTGGTGGGCGTAGGCCTGCTCCAGCGGGCCGTGCTCAGAGACGACCTCCGGGGGCAGGGGGCGGTAGCCGTGCTGGCGGCGGCGCCGGTCGTAGCAGCGGTAGCAGGCGCTGCGGCCGGGGACCACGAGCGGCCCACAGCGCAACTCTGTGGGGAAGAGCTCCAGGCCCAGGGAGGGCATCCCCCGGGTGAAGGACAGGGTGTCGAGGTCCTCGCGCAGGCCGGTCTGGTCGGGGTCGGCGATGAGGACCGCGCGGTCGGCGTAGGGAATGTAGGCGCTGACCAGCCCGTGGTCGACCGGGATGACGACGTCGCTGGGCCCGGCCAGGCGCGTGGCGACGGCGCGCGCGAACCCGCCCTGAGGCAGGTAGGCCGTCACCGGCCCCGTGGGGGCCTGCGGCGCCGGGTGCTGTGCCGGCTGCGCGTCCGGTGCGGGCGGCGTCATGCTCATGTCGGGTCGGGGCTCCTGGGTGTCGGTCAGTGAGGTGGACGGGTATGCGGACATCGGGCTCAGGCGAAGGGCTGGCGGACGGGGTTGATCCCCGCCTCGTCGTGGACGGTCAGGCCCATCGCCCGGGGCGCCCGGTAAAGGCGGGGCGTGGCGAGGTAGCGGGCGTGGTGGCTGAAGGACAGGGGCATGGCCTCGGGGATGAGGGCCTTGATGACGTGCATGCCGACCTGGCGGGCCTCGTCGGTGGTGATGTCGACGACGATGGCCTCGGCGCCGGCCCGCTCCAGGTTGGCGACGACCTGCTCCAGCGGGTCGGGGCCGGCGGCACTGTCGGCACTGCCGCCGGCGCCGTCGGGGCTGTCACCGCTGCCAGCGCCGGGCCTGGACGCCGTGAGGGTGCCGATGTCATCGAGGGCGTGGACGGGCCGCTCCCCCTCCAGGAGGAAGTCGAAGACGTGGCGCATGGACAGCTCGGCGTCAGCCAGGGCGCCACCGACGACGGTGAGGTCCTGCCCCTTGATCTCCTGGGCGCGCGGGCCGCGGGCGTGGCTGCGCAGGGCGATGCGCAGGGAGGCGAGCTCGCGGTAGATCTTGGCCAGCGCCCGCTGCGGGTCGATGTCGCAGGTGGCGGCCACCACCTGAGCCAGCTCGGGGTCGACCTGGGAGGTCTGGACGGCGTAGAGGGTGGGGACGCCGTAGTCGGTGGTGGCGTCGAACAGGTGGGTCTCCAGCTCGGTGGAGGTGCCGACCCGGTGGTACTCGGCGACCTCCTCCCCCAGGGTGGAGGGGTCGACGGCGACCGCGGGCAGGCGCAGGCGCTGGAGCCAGGTCAGGGCAATGGAGTCGCGCTCGATGACCTCGAGCAGGCCGCCCAGGACCGCCTCGCGCAGGTCGGAGTGCGCGGCGGTGCCGGTGGAGATGGGGTTGACGAACTGCTCGGAGGGGGTGCGCACCGGGAAGTTGAGGTACGTCAGCACCGCTGGGACGAAGACCTCACGGCCGCGGGTCAGGGACCAACCGCGCACCCAACGCAGGGGGACGCGGGGGTCTGAGGCGATGAGCCCGCAGTCCGGGTCCGCCAACTCGGTGGCCGAGCACGCCGGCCAGCGCTCCGGTCCGATCGCGGCCTCGCCGAGACCGGCGGGGGTGTCCCACACCAGCTCCTCCTCCGTCCATGAGCAGCTGGAGTAGCGCTCCATCGTCTCCACAATCGCGATGTGTCTGGCGCGATCGGCGTCGATGGCCCCGCCGGCCCCGTCGAAGTTGCCCGCCTCGGCACGGTGATTCCAGGTGCGCTGTGACCTCAGCGCCTCAGAGGGATCACCCAGAAGACCGGTCCAGATCGCGAAGACCGGCTCTCCGGCCGCTTGGGGCAGCTCGGTGGAACGGGAAACCAGGCCGAAGGGAGACTCGAGTAACGCAGCACGAGCCAGTGATGGCGCGACGCCCTCAACGAGCGCAGAGCGATACACGGACCCTCCTTCCTGGGAACGACAGAGGAGGCACACTTGGGGAAGTGCCGTTGGCCATGAGCCTGCCGGAATCCGACGGGGCCTCGCATCGCCCTTTGATCTATTGCTTTCCTCGCCGTTTGGATGGCTCCCTCCACCTTTCGTCGGGGCGCGTCTGAAGGTGTTTACACGGCGATCATCTTTTTTCAGGTAGTTTGTTCACTGTTCCCAGCAGACCGCGCCCCCCACTGATCGCGGACTGCACACATCTGCCCAAGGAGACTCATGTCTTCCCAGATTTCTCCCGATTGTGTCGGCCTGGCCCTGGTCGACGACGACGCGATGGCCCTGGCCCATCTGGAGTCCTATTTCTCCGACGTCGAGGACTTCACGATCCTCACCGCAACGCGCTCACCTCGCGCCGTCCTGCGATTTGTGCAGTCCCATCAGGTCGACGTCCTCATCACCGATGTCCACATGGAGCACATGGACGGCGTGGAGATGACCCGGGAGGTGCTCCGCCTCTCGCCGTCGACCCGGGTCATTCTGCTGACCACGGTGGACACCGACGAGGACCTCCTGCAGGGCCTAGGAGCCGGAGCCAGCGGCTTCCTGCTCAAGAGCGCGCCGGCTGAGGAGATCATCGCGGCGGTGCGCACGGTCCACTCCGGGGCGAAGGTCGTGGCCCCGACACCGACGACGCGCCTGATCGACTACGCCCTGGCCTCCGTGCGCGGCGCGGACGGCAGCGTCCACCTCTCTCAACGGGAGCGCGACGTGCTCCGCCTCCTGTGCGAGGGGGCCTCGAACCGCAAGATCGCCTCCCTGCTGGCGATCGCCGAGGCGACGGTCAAGTCCCACATCACCGGCCTGTTCCATAAGACCGGGACGGTCTCACGCCTGGAGATCGTGGTGTGGGCCTTCAAGCACGGCTACGCCTCCAACAGCCCCATCACCATCCCGGCCGCCGGCGCCCCGAGCGGCTCGACCCCGGGCTCCGCCGCGCCCTGAGGCGCGCCCACCCCTGGGGCCGCACCCCCGCCCCCTTGACCCCCTTTCGTCTCAGCCGTTGAGGGCCCGGATGACGATGAACAGCAGGACGAAGAGGATCCAGCCAATGATCTTGACCGGGCTCGTGCTGGACGGCGACGACGGGGCCGACCTCCTGGCGCTGCGCGAGGAGGCCGGGGCGTTGTAGCGCCCGCCCCCGAAGGAGGCGCCAGGGATCCCCGGCGCACCGGAGGGCGGCGGAGGTGCGGACGGCAGGCCGCCGGCGGGCGCTCCTCCCACGGCCCAGGGGTCGGCCTCCACCCGGCCCGGGGCGGCTCCGACGGGCCCGGCAATCCCGACCGGCCCGGCGAACCCCGGCACCGGGTAGGGCGCCGCGGGCGCGAAACGTCCGGGCGGCATCGGGGCCGGGGGCGCAGGCATCGTCACCGCCGGCCGCTGCGGAGGCGGGGCGGGGGCCTGCGTGACCCGGGCCGCAGCCGTACGCGAGGCAGTGCGGTCCGGAGCGGTACGGGCGGAAGCGGTGTGCGGCCTGGCCGTACGCCGGCTCGACGGCGCCCGCCGCCCTCCCCTGTCGTTGCGAGCGGCCGCACCGGTGGGCTCGGCGGGATCGGCGTCGGTGGATTGGTGGCCCGAGCCGTCATCGTCGAAGAGCGGTGAGCCCATGAGCGGGTCACCCAGGACGGAGCCGAAGGGCTCATCACCCAGGCCGATGTCGGAGGGCTCCCAGCCCGTGGGCGCCAGCGACACGGCATCATCCGCGTCGTCGGCGCCGCCAGAGCCGCCCGCCCGAGCCGCTGCGGCCTCAGGACCGCGGCGCCCGGAGCCGGCGGAGGCACCCCCCATACGGCTCACCCAGGCGCGCAGCTCCGGGGAGCAGCCCGGATTGTCCGCGATGACGCCGCGCAGGTCGGGTCGGTTGCCGGCCAGCACCATGAGGCGCCCAGCGCCCGCCCTGGGGTCCCGGGCGAGCTGGAGATCGGGGTCATCTGGCATCCGGGGCACCGCGTCGGAGTCAGCGGGGCCGGGGGAGACAGGGGCAACAGCGGTCATGGCACGAGCATCCCACGTCCCCTGACGCCATGTCCCGGATCCGCGCCCATCCGACCGGTCGCGCCAACGATATACCCCTCCGGGGTATTTGACACCCCTACCCCCTAGGGGTATGGTCGGTGACGACCGAGACAACGGAGGAGAGATGGCCGGCTACACCGGATCCAAGGAGGACTACCTCAAGCGCCTGCGCCGCATCGAGGGGCAGGTGCGGGGGATCTCCCGCATGGTTGAGGAGGACGTCTACTGCATCGACGTCCTCACCCAGATCTCCGCCGCCACCAAGGCCCTTCAGGCCGTCAGCCTCGGCCTGCTGGAGGACCACATGAGCCACTGCGTCCTGCACGCCGCCCAGGCGGGTGACGAGGAGGGCACCGCCAAGATCCGCGAGGCCTCCGACGCGATCGCCCGGCTCGTGCGGTCCTGAGCGCCACGGTCCGCTCCACGGCGGACCATCTGGTTTCCGATCCGATCCACCCATTTTCCGCACACGCCTCCCAAGGAGTGAGAGATGACTGAGTTCACCGCCGACGGTATCGACCGCACCACCACCCTCAAGGTCTCCGGACTCACCTGCGGCCACTGCGTCGCCCACGTCACCGAGGAGCTCGAGGCGCTCGACGGCGTCAAGGACGTCTCCGTCCTGCTCAACAAGGGCGGGCAGTCCACCGTCACCGTGCTCTCCGATATCCGCCTCGACGACGCCGCCCTGGCCGAGGCCATCGACGAGGCCGGGGACTACACCCTCGACGCCGTCGAGCGCGACGACCGCGAGCGCTGAGCCCGGGAGAGTCCCCGTCGACGCCCGAGACCCGGGTGCCGACGGGCGGCAGCGGACGCCAGCAGACAGCACCGGACGGCACTGGACGACAACGGACACAGGAGGCTCCCATGAGTACGACCAGCCAGGAACTCGACGGGCAGCTGCGCACCGTCAACCTCTCCATCGGGGGCATGACCTGCGCCAGCTGCGTGGCCCGGGTGGAGAAGAAGCTGAACAAGCTCGACGGCGTGAGCGCCTCGGTCAACCTCGCCACCGAGTCGGCCCGCATCACCGCCCCGAGCGCGGTGAGCGTCGATGACCTCCTGGCCACGGTCGCCCGCGCCGGCTATACCGGCGCCCTGCTGGACACCGCCTCACCAGATGAGTCGGCGCAATCGGAGACGGCGCCGGCCGGGGAGCCTGAGTCAACGACGTCGGCGGCACCGGCGTCGGGACCGTCCGTTCCCGGTTCGGCCGGGGGTGGACGCGGCGCCAAGGGCACAGGCGGCCTCGCGACGCTGTCCATGGCCGCGACACCGGCCATGCGCCCCGGCGCCCTCGCCGGCACGAACGGCCCCGCCGGCACCTCCCCCCGCTCCGCCTCCGGGAGCGGGGCAAAGTCCCTGGGCGCCTCGCATATGGAGCGGGCCGCCGACCTGCGGCTGCGGCTCATCTACTGCCTCATCCTGTCAGTGCCGATCATGGCGATCTCCATGGTGCCGGCCCTCCAGCTGCCGGGCTGGCAGTGGACGGTGGCGCTCATGGCGCTGCCGGTGGCGGTCTGGGGGGCCTGGCCCTTCCACAAGGCGGCCTTCCGGGCGCTGCGCCACGGGGCCTTCACCATGGACACGCTCGTGTCCCTCGGGGTGATCGCCGCGACCGGCTGGAGCCTGTGGGCGCTGGTGCTCGGCGGGGCCGGACACATCGGCATGCGGATGAGCATGGAGCTGCTGCCCCGCTCCCAGGGGCATGCCGCCCACATGTACTTCGAGTCGGCCGCCTGGGTGACCACCTTCCTCCTGGCGGGCCGCTACGCGGAGGCGCGCGCCAAGTACCGTTCCGGCGACGCCCTGCGCGCCCTGCTGGAGCTGGGCGCCAAGGAGGTGACCCGGGTCGTCCTCACCTCGCCGTCGGGTAGCCGCGACGCCGTCGACGTCCTGGACGAGGACGGCTCGCCGCGCGCGGAGGCCACCCGCACCGAGGAGCGCATCAGTATTGAGGACCTGGCGGCCGGGGATCTGTTCCTCGTGCGGCCGGGTGAGAAGGTGGCCGCCGACGGCGTCGTCGTCGAGGGCCGCTCGGCCGTGGACGCCTCACTGCTCACCGGGGAGTCCGTACCCACCGAGGTCGAGGCCGGACAGACCGTCACCGGGGCGACCGTCAACACCTCCGGCGTCCTGCTGGTGCGGGCCACGGCCGTGGGCGAGGGGACGACGCTGGCGCGGATCGGCCGGATGGTGACGGCCGCGCAGGCGGGCAAGGCCCCCGTCCAGCGCCTGGCGGACCGGATCTCGGGGGTGTTCGTGCCCATCGTCCTGGCGCTGTCCGCCGCGACCCTGGCGGGGTGGCTGCTCACCGGGCACAGCCCGCAGGCGGCCTTCACCGCGGCGGTGGCCGTGCTCGTCATCGCCTGCCCCTGCGCGCTGGGGCTGGCCACGCCGACGGCGCTGCTGGTCGGTTCGGGCCGGGCCGCCCAGCTGGGCGTGGTCATCAAGGGCCCGGAGGTGCTGGAGTCGACGCGGGCGCTGGACACGATGGTCATGGACAAGACCGGCACGGTCACCCAGGGGCGCATGAGCCTGGACGTCGAGGCCTGCCGGGAAGTGGGCGCCGGAGCAGACACCGCTGCGGGCCTAGCCCCGCTCGGGGAGGAGGCGCTGCGCCTGGCGGGGGCGGTCGAGTCCGCCTCGGAGCACCCGGTGGCCACAGCCATCACGGCGGCCGCCCGCGAGCGATTGGGCGACCTGCCGACGCCGGCTGACTTCTCCAACCACGAGGGCCGGGGCGTCTCCGCCACCGTGGAGGGGCGCCGGGTCGCGGTGGGTCGGCCGGGCTGGCTCGCCGGCGAGATGGGCGCCGAGGTCCCCGAGGCGGTGCGCTCCGCCGTGGAGGAGGCCCAGGACTCCGGGGCGACCGCCGTCGTCCTGGCCGTGGGCGGGGCCGGTGAGGCCGCGAACGTTGAGACCGGGGCGCCTGACGGGGCCGCCGCGGACAGCACCGCTGATGCCTCCGCCGACGCCGGCGCGACGGCCCCCGATACGCAGCCACTGAAGGCCATGGCGGTTCTCGTGGTGCGGGACACGGTGCGGCCCTCCTCGCGGGAGGCGGTGGCGGCACTGCGCGAGCTGGGGATCCGGCCGGTGCTGCTGACCGGGGACAACACCCGGGCCGCCGAGCACGTGGCGGCCCAGGTGGGGATCGAGGCCGCCGACGTGCGCGCCGAGGTGCTGCCCGCCGACAAGCGCGACGTCGTCGCCGACCTGCAGGCCCAGGGCGCGGTGGTCGGCATGGTGGGCGACGGGGTCAACGACGCCGCCGCCCTGGCTCAGGCCGGCACGCAGGGCCTGGGCTTCGCCATGGGCTCGGGGGCGGACGTGGCCATTGAGGCCGCCGACATCACCCTGGTGCGCACGGACCTGGATGCGGCGGTGGCGGCGGTGCGGGTGTCGCGGGCGACCCTGCGGATCATCCGTCAGAACCTGTTCTGGGCCTTCGCCTACAACGTGGCCGCGATCCCGCTGGCGGCCGCCGGGCTGCTCAACCCGATGATCGCGGGGGCCGCCATGGCCGCCTCCAGCGTCATCGTGGTCACCAACTCCCTGCGTCTGCGCCGCGCCGGCTGATCGGTGGCCGGTGGCGGGGGCAACGCGTCGCCGGGTGGCGCCGGCGGCGGCGCTCCCGCTATGCTCACAGCCATGACGACTCTTTCGCCCCAGGCCCGCACGATGATGGTGCGCACCCTTGGCGAGGGTCGAATGTGCATGCGCTGACAGCGCCAGCCGTCGCTGTCTGACACATAACGGTGAGAGTCCGAGCCGCCTGAGACCGGCTCGTCGCACTCCGCGGAGGCCCGCCGCCCCCGTGTTCATCCCTCCAGTCACCCGCCACCTCGGCCGGCCCGCGCGCCGGCCACCCCTGAGCCCGACGCCGCAGCAGCTCCTTGCGCTCGCGCGTCACCGCCGCCAGGGCACCCGAGAGGACCTCCTGTCATGCACACCCGCCTCACCCCCGTCTCCAGCTCCGCCGACTCCACTGACTCCGCCTGTCCGGCCCGCCCCGACCTCACAGCCCCCCACGCGCCGACCGCCTCCTCCCCCGCGGCCACTTTCTTCACCACCCCCGCCGTCGACCCGGCCGTCTTCGACGCGGTCCCCGACCGCCGCGGCACGGCCAGCCTCAAGTGGGACTCCGCCGTCAAGCGCGGCCGCCCCGAGGACGTCCTGCCCCTGTGGGTGGCAGACATGGACCACGCCACCGCGCCGGCGGTCACCAGCGCCCTGCTGTGGCGCACCCGCCACGGCATCTTCGGCTACTCCGAGCCCGACGAGGCCTATCGGACGGCCCTGACCGGCTGGTTCTCCCGACGCTACGGCTGGCAGGTGGAGGCCGAGTGGAACACCGTGACCCCGGGCGTCGTACCGGCTCTGGCCCTGGCGGTACGGGCCCTGACCGCACCGGGTGAGACGGTCCTCATCGAGGAGCCCGTCTACTACCCCTTCCGCGACGTCGTCGAGGTCAACGAACGCACCGTGGCCGCCGTCCCCCTCGTGCGTGACGCCGACGGCGTCTACCGCCGAGACCTGGCCGCCCTGGAGGAGACCATCGAGGCGACCGGTGCGCGCCTGCTACTCCTGTGCAACCCGCACAACCCGGTCGGTCGGGTCTGGAGCCGGGAGGAGCTCGCAGCCCTGGAGGAGGTCACGGCCCGCCACGGCGTCGTCGTCGTGGCCGATGAGATTCACGCGGACCTGGCCCTGCCGGGTTTCGCGACGACGCCCTTCGCCTCCCTGAGCGAGGCGGCCGCCGCCCACACGATCACCTGCACCTCGCCGTCGAAGTCCTTCAACCTCGCCGGTCTGCAGGTCGCCAACATCCTCATCTCCGATGCCCACCTGCGCAGAGCCTTCCGCCGCGAGCTGGCCACCACCGGCTACTCCCAGCCCAATACCCTGGGCCTGACGGCCTGCCGAGCCGCCTACGAGAGCGGGGACGCCTGGCTGGACGCCCTGCGCGAGCACATCGCGGCCGCCCGGGCCCATGTCGAGGCGCGCCTGGAGCGGATCGAGGGGATCGAGGCCGCCCCCTGCGAGGGCACCTACCTGCTGTGGCTGGACTGCTCGGGATTCCTGAAGGCCGCCGGGCTCAAGCCCGAGCAGCTCGACGAGGTCATGCTCAACGAGGCCGGGCTCTGGCTCGACGACGGCCGGATCTTCGGGGCCGGCGGCGAGGGCTTCACCCGCATCAACGTCGCCTGCCCCCGCGCCACCCTCGACGCCGCCCTGGACCGGTTGGAGACGGCCGTCGCCGCCGTGACCGCCCGCGCCGCCGAACGGGCCGGGCAGAGCCCCGCCGCCCTGTCCGCCTGAGCCGGCTCGCCCGGACCGCACCAAGGGTGCCGTCCCACAGGCGTCCAGTCACCGGTCACCGGCCGCGCCGCCGTCGACCGTCAGTCATCATGTCTTCCCGCCGCCCCGCCCATGAGGAGAAACCGCTCATGACCAGTCCGTCCGCGCCCCAGCCCACTGCTCAGACCGAGTGTTCCCAGCCGCCGGCCGCCCGCACCTTCCCCGTCCACCACCACCCGACGTCGTCGGCCCCGGACCCGCAGCTCCGCCTGGAGACGCTGCTGGTGCGCTCGGGCACCGGGACCGACCCGGCCACGGGGGCTATCACGACGCCGATCCACCTGTCGACCGCCTACGGCCACCCGGGCCTGGGCGAGTCGACGGGATACGACTACACGCGCACGGCCAGCCCCACCCGCGACGTCCTCCAGGACGCCCTGGCCCGCCTGGAGGGCGGGACGGCGGCCTTCGCCCTGTCCTCGGGGATGGCGGCCCTGGAGCTGGTGACCCGCACGCTGGCGCCGCACGGCAGCCGGATCGTGGCGCTGCGGGACCTGTACGGCGGCTCCTTCCGCTTCCTGGAGGTCCTGGCCGAGGAGGGGGCGGCGCGCGTCGACTTCGTCCTGGGCCTGGAGGGGCTGCGCGGCGCCCTGGCCGACCCGGCCGACCTGGTCATCATCGAGACCCCCACGAACCCGATGATGGAGGAGATCTCCATCCCTGAGGCGGCCGAGCTGGCCCACGCCGCCGGGGCGAGGCTGGTGGTGGACAACACCTTCTACACCCCGGTGGTGCAGCGGCCCCTGGAGCTGGGGGCCGACGTCGTCGTCCACTCGGGCACGAAGTACCTGGGCGGGCACAACGACGTCATGGCGGGTGTGGCCGTGGTGGCCGACGACGCCCTGGCCGAGCGACTGAACTACCGGCTCAACACGACCGGGGCGACACTGGGGCCCTTCGACTGCTTCCTGCTGCTGCGCGGCCTCAAGACCCTGGCGCTGCGCATGGAGCGTCACGAGGCCAACGCCACCGCGATTGCACAGTTCCTGCGCTCGAGCCCCTACGTGACGCGGGTGCTCTACCCGGGGCACTCGGGCATGGTGAGCTTCGATCTGGCCGAGTCCGTGGACGTGGCCCGCTTCCTGGCCTCGGTGCGGGTGTTCACCTTCGCCGAGTCCCTGGGTGGCGTGGAGTCGCTGGTGACGTGCCCGTCGGTGCAGACGCACGCGGACGTGCCCGTCGAGGTGCGCGCCTCCTACGGGCTGACCGACCGGCTCATGCGCCTGAGCGTCGGCATCGAGCACGTCGACGACCTCATCGCGGACCTGGCCCAGGCCTTCGAGGCCGCCCACACCTGAGCGCAGGCTGAGCCGGAGCACCGAGAGCGGAGGGTGCAGGGTCGGGCTACCCCGACATCAATCAACCAGTCCTCCGTATGGTTCATATTCGACGAAGACATGAGAATCGTGGGCATGAGACACCCACGAACATCCCCGCCATCGCGCGCCGCCTCACGCCTGACCGTCCTCACCCTGCTCGGTACGCTCACCGCCTGCAGCATGCTCGCCACGAGTGTCGCAGCCGTCGCGAGCCCGACCGCACAGGACTCCCAGCCGACCGGCGTCGTCCTGGACAACAGCACGAATGCCGCCAGCACCAGCCCGTCTCAGACCACCGGCAGCAACAGCTCCAACGGTTCCTCGAAGGGCTCCGGGGGCTCCACCGGGTCCACCGGGGCGAAGATCCCCAAGGGGCTGGAGTCCTTCTACCATCAGAAACTCACCTGGACCGACTGCCCCGACGGCACCACCGGAACCGCCTTCCAGTGCGCCACCGTGACCGTCCCCCTGGACTACGACCACCCACAGGGGAAGACCATCACGGTGGCCCTCAAGAAGCTGCCCTCGACCAGCCCCTCCCCTCGGGGATCGGTGTTCCTCAACCCCGGAGGCCCCGGGGGAAGCGGCATCTCCCTCATCAATGCCCAGGCCGGGCTCTACAAGACCGGCGACCTGTCGGGGGTCCTGGCGAACTATGACGTCATCGGCTTCGACCCGCGCGGCATTGGCCAGTCCACCCCCATCACCTGCTGGTCCCCCGAGGACGTTCAGGCGATTGTGGACGGGCGGGCCGAGGCACCCTCCCAGCTGACAACGGGCAGCGCCGGCGACATCGTCGCGAAGGGCTCACGCGATGCCGCGACCTGCCAGAAGTACACGGAGGTCCCCGAGATCCTGGACCATATGGACACCCGTTCGGTGGCCCGCGACATGGATGTCATGCGTGCCCTGGTCGGAGACCAGGACCTCAACTACCTCGGGTACTCCTACGGCACCTACCTGGGAGCCGTGTACACCGAGCTCTTCCCGGACAACGTCGGGCGCGTCGTCCTGGACAGCGCCATGGACCCCACCCTGTCCCGGCAGGGGTCCTTCGAGGGCGATGCGGCAGCCGAGGAGCAGACGCTGCGCACCTACATCGAGTCTCAGCAGGGTCAGGCCGGATTCCCCCTGAACGGCCCGACCGATGAGGCCGTCACCCGGCTCGCCACCTTCCTCGACGGCCTGGACGCCAATCCGCTGACCGTCTCCGACGGCGCAGACTCCCTGAACCGGGCCGAGGCCACCAATGCGATCAAGGAGCTCGTCGTCGCCTCACCCGACAAGTGGCCGCTGCTCAACGAGGGACTGGCCCAGGCCATGAACGCGCACGACGGCACCGCTCTGATGAAGAATGCCGGGTTCCTCCCGGGCGAGGGAGGGCCGACGGCGACCGAGACACAGATTGTCGAGCATCTTCAGACCGTGTACGGCTTCGCGGCCAACCGGTGCCTCGACTTCCCCGACACCGGGAACCAGGCGAGCTGGGATGCGGCACTGGCCTCCTACCGCCGCGACTACCCGGTCTTCCACAGCCTGGTGCCCCAGCACAACGCCTACTGTCACGGCTGGGGGCACACCGGTAAGACCGAGCCCGTCGACGTCGACGTCGACGCCACGAACCCGGTGCTCGTCGTCGGCATCCTGCACGACCCGGCCACCCCCTACCCGTGGTCCAAGGCGCTGGTGTCGAGGCTCCGCAACAGTCACCTGCTGAGCGTCGACATGTACGGCCACGGCGCTACCGGCTTCAATGCCTGCGCGACCGCGAAGGTGAATGACTACTTCATCAAGGGAGCGCTTCCCTCCGACGGCGAGGTCTGCGCGGCGAACCCGGAGCCCCGGGCCGAAGAGCGGGCTCCGGCTGGAGTTGGGACGCCAGCAGGAGTGGCAACACTGGCCGGAGTGGCTCGTCCGGTCGGATCGAAGGCCGGCTGACGGGGTGCGTCAGTAGCGGCTGAGTGAGCCACACCGTCGGGGCCGGGGAGTGCAGACATGGAAAACACCCCGGCTCCGACTGTTCAGCCGATGACGGGGTGTTGGTGCGCCCGAAGGGATTCGAACCCCCAACCTTCTGATCCGTAGTCAGATGCTCTATCCGTTGAGCTACAGGCGCATGTCGTTGCCGACGGGAAGAACATTACTCAGCGTCCACCCAGGGGACAAATCCTGTTCCCGTGAGGATGGGCACAGGGCCGGAGTCCCGCCGACGACGGGGCTCCGGCCCTGAGAGCCGTTGCGGCAGCGGTGCTCACACCGCGCGCAGCGGGCCGCTCATCCTGCGTTGGAGGAGACCACCGCCAGCACCGAGGCACCCAGCACCGCGTAGAGCACGAGGACCAGAACGGAGGCAATGATCCCCCAGACGAGAGTGGCCCTGGCCCAGTTCTTCTTGCTGACCGAGCGGCCGTTGCCGAAAGCGAGGACGAGGATGTAGACCACCCCGAACAGTGGGATGCCGGCCAGCAGCATCGTCAGCATCCAACTGCCCACCGAGTCCGCGGTCTCAGCCTCCTCGGAGCGCGCCACTGCCAGCGCTCCGCCTTCCGCCGGCCGCTCGAATGGCGAGCCCGCTGCGGGAGGGACCATGTCGGAGAAGGATGAGGCCTGCCCGGCCGCGGCGTCGGAGGAGGGGGCCGAGCCCCACTGGGGCGCCGAGCTCTGCGACGGGAAGGCTGAGGAGGACGACGGCGCGGACTGGGCAACGGCCTGAGTCGCACCGGGGACGAAGGCCTCTGTGGCCTGCTCGGCCTCGGCGCGCGCGGTCGCCGTGGGGAAGACCGAGGACATGCCGACCTCGCCCTCCTGACGCCCACCGCTGAAGGGGTGCGAGTGAGGGGCGGGCTGCTGGGCGAAGGGCTGCTGGTCCGACATGCCCGCCGGCTGGGCCTGCGGCTGCTGCCCCGGCCAGTGCGGGGTCTCCCGACTCGCCTCTGCGCCTGGAGCCGCACCGGCGACGGGGGCCGAGGACGTGCCCGGAGCCGAGGGGATGCCGGGGGCCGACTGGGCGAAGGGCGACGACGCGGGTGCGGCGCCGTCGGCAGCGGTGGACCCACCCCAGGCGGGCTGCGCCGGCTGACCCGGCTGGCCGAGCCCGCCCTGCTGGACGTAGGGGTTGGCCTGAATGTAGGGGTCAGCGGGCGCTGCACCGGGCTGGGCGCCCCCGAATCCGCCGGCGGCGGCCGGATCGGGTCGGCCGGGCTGACCCGGCTGGCCGACCCCGCCCTGCTGGGCGTAGGGGTTGGCCTGGATGTAGGGGTCAGCGGGCGCTGCACCGGGCTGAGCGGCCGCCTGCGCGGCACCTGTGGAGAAGGCGCGCGTCTGCTCCTCTGGGGGCGGCCCGGTGGGCAGGTCGGGCTGCGCCGGGCGCCACGATCCGGCCTGGGCGCCGGGAGCCGCACCAGGGACGGCACCGGGTGCCTGCCCCGGAACCTGCTGCTCGGCGCGTGCGGCGTCGAGCATGTCCTGGTTGATGAGGACGGTCCGGGCGTTGAACTCGTCGCCCTGTTCGGGGCGGGGTGAGCCGGAGGTCGGCGGCTGGGTTGCGTCGTGGTCAGACATGAGGTCCCTCTCAGTCGAGTACAGCATCACGCTATCCCGGATCCGCGCCGGAAGACACACAGGCACCCCAATCGGCCAGAGGCGAACGCCCTGACCGCCGGGCCGACTCGAGAGCCCGGCAATCCGTTGGGGAGTCGCGGGGGCCACCGCAACGAGCGCTCCGGCAACGACGAAGCCCCGGCGCGCTGCTGCGCACCGAGGCTCTCGCTGTGGCGGAGATGGGGAGATTCGAACTCCCGAGGGGCTTCCACCCCAACCTCCTTAGCAGGGAGGCGCACTAGGCCACTATGCGACATCTCCATCGCCTTCCCACGGCTCCGCCGCAGGACGCACGGGCAGCCTACCGGGAGGATGCCGCGTGAGCAAACCGCCGAAGACACGGTGCGGGCGCCTCAAGGCGAGGCAACGCGGCCGCCGGCTGCGTAGGTGTCCTGGGGCCCTCGTTCACGACCCGGGGTCTGCGGAGTCAAGCCCCGGAGGCGGGCGCCACCCAGGGCCATCATGTTGAAGAATATCTGTGAAAGTACGTCGTGAGGCGAGGAGGAGCGAGGATGGCGGAGAGCGGGCAGACGGATGCGCGGGTCGCGGAGTTCATCACCGATCTGCGTCAGGCCCTGGCGGAGGCGGGCGACCCCGCCCGAGCCGAGCAGCAGCGGGCGTACCTGAAATCCGAGATGGCGATGTACGGCGTCGGGGTCCCGGACACGCGGCGCCTTGCGCAACGGATCGCCGCCGCCCACAGCGATGTGTGGGCTGAGGCCGCCACCTGGGAGGCGGCGCTGCGGCGCCTGTGGGATGGGGCGGCTCGCCGCGAGGAGCGCTATGCGGCGCTGGCCGTCATCCGCGCCAAGCTCTCCGCGACGCATGCCGGACGCATGGAGTCTCTGGCGCTCTACGAGCACTTTCTGCGCACGGGGCAGTGGTGGGATCTGGTCGATGAGACCTCCCACGCCGTCGGGCTGGTGGTGCGCGGGCATCCGGCTGCGGCGGCCCGCATGCGCGCCTGGGCCACCGACCCGGATATGTGGGTGCGGCGCAGCGCCATCCTCTGTCAGCTCCAGCACAAGGCCGACACGGACCTCGACCTGCTCACCACCGTCATCGAGGTCAACCAGGAGGACCCGGAGTTCTTCATCCGCAAGGCCATCGGCTGGGCACTGCGCGACTACGCGCGCACGGACGGCGACTGGGTGCGCGCCTTCGTCCAGGCGCATCCGGGCCTGTCCCCACTCAGCCGACGCGAGGCCCTCAAGCGCCTGTGAGATTGGGGCGACCTCCGGCGGGGCATGCGGCGGGCCGCGCAGTGCTCTGCCGCTCCTCGCCGTCGGGGCACGTGCGAGCGTGCTGCCTCAGCCGCACGCCATCAGTTCCCATCGGCACGGTACCGCTCACGCATAAGGTCCACGTAGTCGAGGAGGTCCTGACGCAGGCGCTTGGGGGTGACGACGCAGGCATCCGGACCGAGCCGAAGCAGAATCGTCATGGCATGCAGGTGGTCCATGAACTCCAGCTGGAGACAGGTCCATCCGTCATCTCCGGGAGGTTCACCCTCTGCCTCGGTCGTCGTTGCGCGCAACGTCCACTCCTGCACATCACTCCAACGCTCGTCCCGCACCCAGACAGTGGCTGTGATCGCCTCGAACCTTTCAAGAAACTCCTCACGCTGTTTCCGCCATGCCGCGGCCATATCGAAGCCGGAGTCGTCAGCACACTCCTCAGCGAGTACATCAGCCTCTTCGATCCGAGAGAGCCTGGTGAAGCGAACCTCGGTGCCGTGTGAGGCGCACAGGTACCAACTGCGACCAGCGGCAACTATTCCGTGCGGATCGACGACGTCCTGCGTCGTCGTCCTCGACTTGTGACGGAAGACCATACGCAGTCGATGGCGCGTCAAGACCGCTTCCTGAACAGCGTGGAAGACGGCGTCGGCCCGCTCGCTCTCGGGAAGGGGAAGCCACCCTTGAGGATCGACCACGACGCGCGAGGCAATGCCAATGGACCAGCTTCGATGGCTGTCGGGCACGGCGGCGAGCAGTTTGCGAGACGCGGAGGCGAGGGCGTCGCCAAGGCCCAGTGGCGCAGCACCCCAGCTGGTGAGACCTGCGAAGAGAGCCCGGCTCTCCTCACGGTTCAGTCCCGTCACATCAATGCGAAAGCCGGGGTCGATTCTCACTCCCCCATGAGGTCCTCGCTCGCACCATACGGGCACGCCCGCAGCCGACAGCGCCTCAACGTCCCGCAGCACGGTGCGCCGTGAGACCTCCAGCCGCTGAGCCAGATCCGAGGCGGACAGACGACCATGGGTACGCAGCAGCCAGATCATGGACAGCAAGCGGTCAGCACGCACCGGCTCATCCTCGCACGTACGTGACACAAGGTGGCACCAATGGTCTCTAACCTCGACGCCGTCCGCCCACCTCGTATACCCGTGAGAGTCCCAGGAGCATCACCATGACGACCTTCGTTCCCAACAGCGTCATCCTCTACGTCTCCGACGTCGAGGCGAGTACCACCTTCTACAGCCGGATTCTCGGTCATGAACCGATCAAGACCTATCCAGGATTCAGCGTCTTCGCATTGTCCGACGACGTCACTCTCGGCCTGCAGGCAGCCGACGAGATTGAACCCACTGCCGAGCCATACGTAGGCGGGACCGAACTGAGTCTCAGCAACGTCGAGCGTGCCGACGTCGATCGTCTTCACGCGCAATGGAAGAAGCTGGGCATTCCGATGGTTCTGGAGCCAACCGTCCTCGAATTCGGCTACACCTTTGTGGCAACAGACCCCGATGGGCACCGCCTGCGTGTGTGCGCCACTGATACCTCGAGCTTCGTCTGACTCGAGACCCTCGGCACCCTGCCCGTCACCTCCCCACAGGCGCAGTCGACCATGTCCCGGCCGGCTACTCCACGAGCCTCGGGGGCTACTGGCCAGGAGTTGTGCATAATGCAAGAACCCCCGTACCTCGTGGAGTGCACCCACCCCTCCCAGCAGCGACCAACTCTCGTGCATTGCGCCCAGAGGACACCGAGAGCCACGTGGGTGACCGATCCCGAGTACAAGTAAACCTTCGGCAGCACTCTGACGTGAAACCGCCTCAGTCCATTGCCGACACCAGCGACCTCGGAACGAACGAATACACAAAGAGACCGATAAAAAACAGCAGCAATGGAACACTCAACACCCAGGCAACGGTCGACCTCGATAGCCCCAGCGGGTCGACATCAGTAGGCGCGGCAGCGAGCACCTGTATCAAGAGCCCGACAACAGCTCCACCTAGCACGGGACCGGCTTGGCGAAGGACGTTGAGAAGGGAGGATGCAGCACCGAACTCGTCACTCCTCAGTGCGGCCATACCTACTGTTGTCAGTGGCGCCATCAAGAAGCCATTTCCGACACCGAAAACGATAGTCGCCCCCAGGAACCACATCCAAGAAACCCCAGTAGCGGCAATCAGCATGCTCAGGGCGGTTCCCATCGCGGACGCCCCGAAGCCGATCTGTAGCACGAGGCGGGCCTTTCCTTCATCAACCCAGTGACCCGCGATAGGTGCTGTGACCACAGAAGCAATCGACGCCGGCGCAAGAGCAGCCCCCGCCCAGACTGCCGTTTGCCCCATCACGGACTGAATGTAGTTCGATACGAGAAATGTCAAGGCGAATACACCAAGGGCCACAATTAGACCGAATACGGCAGCAGTGAGGAACCGCGGATTCTTGCGAAGAGACTGCGGAAAAACTGCGTACGCCGGATCCGCGCGGCGTTCATACCGGAAGAAAGCAAACAGGCAGAGCACAGCGAACGGCAGGCAAGCAATGGTCAGCGGGTCCCAGCCCGCATGGGGGCCTTGCAGGCTTCCATAGAGAAGTGCCACAAGGCCGATGCCCGCAAGAAAGGTTCCCACGAAATCAACCCTCACGGACCGGACCACCTCGATCGGAAGACTTCTCATGCCCAGAATCACGACAAGAACAGCAATCGGAAGGTTGACGAGGAAGACCCAGCGCCAGCTGAGCCCATCAATCAATACTCCGCCAGCAAGGGGGCCGACGACGGACGCAGTTCCTGCAATTGACCCCCAGATGCCGACTGCGCGCCCACGGATATTTTCAGGGAAGGTGACGCCGATGAGCGTGAGAGTCTGCGGTACCAGCATGCCGGCACCGAGCCCCTGAAGGAACCGGCTGGCGATCAAGACGAACGGAGAGGTCGCGGCACCGCAGGCGAGGCTGGCAACTGCCAAGACGATCGTTCCCAGGAGGAAGAGGCGTCGGTGCCCGAATCGGTCACCTAAACGACCTGACGGGATGATCGCCAGTGCGAGGACGAGACCGTAGCTGTTGACCGACCAGAAAACCTGTGCTGTGGACGCGCCCAGGTCCCGTGTCAGCGAGGGAACTGCGAGGTTAATAATTGTCAGATCGAGGAGAGCGATGAAGTACCCACCAGCCAACGCGCACAACCCGATCCACTGCCGAGCGCTGACTGTTATGTCTAGAGAATCTTCCGTCATGTCCCCCCCCCGTTCGTCAGTTCGGTATCGCGGAAGGTGTCTCTCTTGGTCATCACAGTGTCGTCACCACATTAAGGTCGAGGCCTCTCCCCAGCTCTCCCACTATTGACGTAGATGCCATTGCTGAGATGGCTGACCGCTGCGTCAGACCGATGCGGGACTGGCTCTCGAGCTGGAGAATCATCAGGTTGCACTCGATGGCCGCCGAGCTCACTGGCAACGAAAACGCCGCCACACTCACCCAACTCATAACACCTCGGTGAGTTTTAGTTGGTATTGCGGTACTTGAGCGGAGAGGGAGGGATTCGAACCCCCGGTGCGCCAGGCGCACAGCGGTTTTCAAGACCGCCACATTCGGCCGCTCTGTCACCTCTCCAGGCCGCACCCACCGGGCGCGACAGGCATAGACCCTACCATCCCGGCGGGCCCGCGGTCACTGCGAGCCCACCGGCCCGAGCCCACCGGTCGCCGACGTCGCGGTCGTACCTTAGGTCTCGCGTTCGAGGGGTAAGGGTACGACCCGCGACCTACCGGGCGATCGCGATCACTAACCTACGACCGCGCGGCCCCGCGGCCCGGCCCCACCTCCGCACCGGCCCCTAGGCCCGCCCGAAGAACCCGCGCCGGTGCGGTTTGCTGGCGCGCGCCGGCAGCAGCGAGTTCGGCTCGTCGAGCCGCCCCTCGGCCAGGGCCTGCCCGATCGCCGGCCACACCGGCAGGCGCGCCATGAGGGTGGCCTGCAGGGCGTGGTAGATGTCCGGGTGCCCGGCCCAGGTGCGGGTCGAGGGCCGGTTGTCGCGGTCGAGCTCATGGGTCCACACGCCGGGCGCCTCGATGAGGAACTCCTCGGCGTAGTCGATCCAGGCCCGGTAGCAGTGCTCGTAGTGCTCGACGTCGATCTCCCCGTGCCCGTCGTCGAGCAGGGCCTGACGGATGGCGGCCGACGCCGAGATGCCCTCGCAGACCACCCAGTGCATGCGCTCGTGCACCACGGGCTTACCGTCGAAGTCCGTGGTGTAGACGAAGCCCGGGGCTCCGTCGATGCGCCAGCCGTCGGTGCGGGCCTGCTCGAAGATGTGCTCGGCGGCCTCCAGCATCCAGTCCGGCGCGCTCATGGAGCGGTTGATGAGCGCCCCGCGCAGCTGCACGGTCAGGCGCGCCCACTCCAGCCCGTGGCCCGGTGTGACGCCGTAGGGCCGGAAGGGGTGGGCGGGCTCTTCGCGGTTGTAGTCCAGGAGCGGCTCCCAGGAGGTGGAGTAGTGCTCGGGCAGGCGCCAGTCGTGCTCGCGGGCCTGGACGTTGACGGCGAAGTCGGTGATCTTCAGGGCCCGCTCCAGCCAGCGCACCTCACCGGTGACGTCGGCGGTGGCCAGGTAGGCCTCCACCGTGTGCATGGCGGCGTTGATGCCCCGGTAGTCCTCGGGGTCGGTGAAGTCGGCGGCGTAGGACTCCACCGGCATCTGCTGGCCCTCGTCCCACCAGTAGCGGTCCTGGATCTCGATGGCGTCGCGCAGCAGCTCGTGGCCACCGGGCCGGTCGGCGGCCGTCGCGGTGGCGGCGGCCAGGAGCACGAAGGCGTGCTGGTAGCACTCCTTACGGGCGTCGCCATCCACCGGGACGCCCTGTCCCTCGGCGTCGGGCTCGGGGCCGATCGCCGAGTACCAGCCGCCGTTGACCGAGTCGCGCAGGGGTCCGTTGAGGGCGCGCACGCCGTGGTCGGCGTAGCGGCGGCAGCCGGGAATCCCCATGAGTGCTCCCAGGGAGAAGGCGAAGGTCATGCGACCGGTGACCCACAGCTCAACGGGATGGGCGGGGTCCACCTCGCCGTCCTGACCGATCCACCCGAATCCGGTGGGCACCTGCGCGGCGCGCGCGTAGTGCAGCAGCGCGTGCGTCTCGTAGGCCAGCCAACGCTTGTGCTCGGGGGCGCCGAACCATCCCAGTCCCATGAGTCCTCCTTGAATCGCTGGGGATCCAAGGCTATCGACCCACCTGACGCGGATCAATGCTCCGCAGCGCTCGTGAGTGGCTCACCCCCACCCGACGGCGCCCCGCCCGAGACCGGCTGCACCGTCAGGCCACCCCACCCGGGCGGCTACTTCTTCGGCCAGGCCGCCTCGGCCTGCTTGAGCGCCTCCTTGGGGGTCACCGTCCCGGTCGACCACCGGCTCAGCCCGACCCACAGGGCGCTGCTGCCCACACCCACCGGCATCGAGTCCGAGGCATCCATCTCCACGGTCGTCTGGCGCGACTGGAGCAGCCTGGTGGCGCGCCGGCCGACGTCGCTGGGCGCCAGGTCCGGGTCAACACCCTGGTTGGCGGTCGCCACCCCGCCCATCGCCATCCGCGTGCGGGCCCACTCCTGGGAGGTCAGGTACTCCATGACCGCGCTGACCGCGTCCGAGCGGGTGAAGGCCACGAGGTAGTCGGTCCCCACCAGTACCGAGTCCGAGCCGCGGTCCGCCGCCGGGGTGACGAAGGCCGAGACCTTCGTTCCCGTCGTTCCGGCCGTACTCGTCGTGCCCGCTGCGGTGGCCGTGCCCTTGGCCGACGCCGTCGCCCCGGTTGCCCCGGCCGTCCCGCCGCTGCCGGCGGTGGGGCTCGCGGTCGGGCGGGGGGCCTGGACCGTCACCGGGTTGGCGCCGTCGGCGTCGGTGATGACGGTGCCCTCCGGGAAGCGGCTCTCGAAGGAGGAGGAGGCGTGCAGCATGAGGCAGCTGCCCTTGGCCAGGTCGGCCCCGGCCTGCGCGGGGGTGCGGGAGATGACCGAGCCGCGCCCACCGACGACGCGCCCGTTGTCCAGGACCAGGGAGTTGACGGCGCCGAGGGCCTCGACGGCGTTCGAGGAGTCGACGGGAACCCGGTGCGAGGCCCAGGTCTCGTAGACGCCGGGTCCCTGAGTGGCCAGCAGGGCGTCCTCGAGCCAGTCGGTGAGGACCCAGCCGGTGGACTCCCCGTCGGCGGCGCCCACGCACCAGGGCGTCACGAAGCCGTCGGGGTGGTCGGAGCGGATCTTGCTGGTGAGGGCCTCCAGCTCGGCCCAGGTGTCGGGTACCTCGTAGCCGGCCTTGGCGAAGGCGTCCGGCGAGTACCACACGAGGGACTTCAGCGAGACCATGAGCGGGGCGCCGTAGGGCACGGAGGCGTGGATGCCGACCTGGATCCAGTGCCGGTCCCAGCCGGCCTCGACGTTGCTGTTGACCTGGTTGGGCAGCGGGTGGACGACGCCGGTGTCGACGAGCTCGGCCACCATGGCGGGCTGGGGCACGATGGCCAGGTCGGGCAGGTTCTCCGGGTTGTCCTGGCTCGACGGCGAGGCCCCCGAGCTGGTGGACAGGTTGGCTCCCGAGCCGTTGAGCAGCTGGGAGCGCAGCTCGGTGGTGCCGGTGTGCTCCACGTTGATGCCCGTGCAGCTCTCGAACTCGGCCACGGAGGCCTCGAAGCGCTCGGCCTCGGTGCCGGTCAGGCTGCTGGAGATGGTGACGGTGGCGCCCTTGTGGCCCTGATAGGCCTGGTAGGCGGCGCAGCCGGTGGCCGACGCCGAGCCCGTCCCACCGGCTGAGCAGGCGGCGGTGGCGGCGGCCGCCAGGGTCAGGGTGCTGGCGGCGGCCAGGAGGCGGCCACCTCGGCGCAGCCGACGGCGCACGCGGCCCCGGCCGGGAGCGCTCGCCCCACCGGACGGGCCGGCGGCGCGAGCGGCGTGCTCCTCGGGGATGGAGTTGTGCTGGGAGACAGGGAGGGGGGACTGTCGCATCAAGGGTGCCTTACTCGTTCGATGAGGGCGTCCAGGACGGCGGCGCAGCCGTCCCGCCACACGGGCTCGGTCAGGATATCGCCGCGGTCGCGCACCCACTGCGGTGCGCTGCCCATGACGACGCCGGCCCCGGCCCACTCGATCATCTCGACGTCGTTGGAGCCGTCCCCGACAGCCAGGACGTGGGCAGAGTCGGTGCCCAGGCGGGCGACGAGCGCCTCGAGGGCGGAGGCCTTGGTGACGCCCTCGGGGGCGACGTCGAGCCAGGCCGTCCAACCGATGGCGTACTCCACCGAGTGCAGCCCGGAGTCGGCCACGATCTGGGAGAAGCGATCCACGGGCATACCCGGGGCCCGCAGGACGACGCGGGTGACCGGCCGGGAGACGAGCTCGTCGAAGGTGACGACCCGCTGGTCCTCGATGAGCTCGCCGTCGGGGAAGAGCCGGGAGACCTTGAAGCCGACGCCGGGGTCCTCCACGGCGAGGATCCCGTCGGGCACGGCGGCGTGGAGGGTCTCGATGGCGGCGCGAGGGTCGAAAGTGCGCGAGTCGACCACCTCGTAGCCGCCGGGGGCATCCGGGTCGAGCCGCAGGGTCATGGCGCCGTTGGCGCACACCATCCAGCCGGTGGACAGCCCCAGGTGGCGCACCACCGGCATGGTGGCGGCGATCCCGCGGCCGGTGGAGATGACCACGGGGACCTCGTGGGCGCGCAGGCGGGCGACGGAGGCCATGACCCGCTCCGAGACGTGCCCGTCCATGTCCAGGATGGTGCCGTCGACGTCGAGGGCGACGACGAGCCCGTGGCCGGGTGCGAGCCGGGCACCGCCGTCGGCCTCCAGGGCGTCGAGGTCCCGCATCCGGTCCTGGACGAGGGCGTGGTACTCCTCGTGGTCCAGGGGCCGACGGCGCAGGGCGCGTTCGCCGCCTGCCGTGGTGCGGTCGGCGCCGTCCTCGAGGTGCTCGAGGTACTCCGTGGAGCCGCCCAGCTGGGTCAGGGGCTGGCCGGCCGGGGCGATGCCGGTGGCGGGGTTGACGGCCGGGCCGTTGCCGGTGGGCTCAGAGCCGGCGGGCTCGCCGACGGCGTCGGTCTCGCGGGCGGCCCCGGGGCTGGAGGCGGGCGTGGGGTTCACGGGGCCGGTCCTCAGGCGGTGGCGCCGACGGGCTCGATGACCTCCAGGCCGCCCAGGTAGGGGCGCAGTCCCGTGGGCACGCGCACCGAGCCGTCGGCCTGCTGGTGGTTCTCCAGGATGGCGACCATCCAGCGGGTGGTGGCCAGGGTGCCGTTGAGGGTGGCCACGGGGCTCGTACCGCCTTCGCGGCGCTCGCGCACGGCCAGACGGCGGGCCTGGTAGGTGGTGCAGTTGGAGGTGGAGGTGACCTCCATCCAGCGCTGCTGGGTGGGCAGCCAGGCCTCGCAGTCGAACTTGCGGGCTGCGGAGGAGCCCAGGTCCCCGGCGGCGGTGTCGATGACCCGGTAGGGTAACTCGACCAGGGCCAGCATCTCCTCCTCCATGGCCAGGAGTCGGGCGTGCTCGGCCTCGGCGTCCTCGGGGCGGCAGTAGGAGAACATCTCCGCCTTGTTGAACTGGTGGACGCGGATGATGCCGCGGGTGTCCTTGCCGGCGGCCCCGGCCTCGCGCCGGTAGCAGGTGGACCAGCCCATGTAGCGCTTGGGCCCGGCGGACAGGTCGAGGATCTCGTCGGCGTGGTAGCCGGCCAGGGCCACCTCGGAGGTGCCGGTGAGGTAGAGGTCGTCGGCGGGCAGGTAGTAGATCTCGTCGCTGTGGGCGCCCAGGAAGCCGGTGCCGCCCATGACCTGCGGGGTGACGAGGGTGGGGGTGGTCATCGGGGTGAAGCCGTGGGCGACGGCGGCGTCCAGGGCGGCCGTCATGAGGGCCAGCTCCAGGCGCATGCCCCAGCCCTTGAGGTAGTAGAAGCGGGCCCCGGAGACCTTGGCACCACGGCGGGTGTCGATGATGTCCAGGCCCTCGCCGATCGCCAGGTGGTCGGCGGGCTCGAAGCCCTCGGCGGCGAAGTCGCGGGGCCGGCCGCCCTCGTGGCGCAGGACGACGTAGTCCTCCTCGCCGCCCGAGGGCGCCCCCTCGATGAGGTTGGCGAACTGGCGGGCCAGGTCGTCGAGCGCGGCGGCGGCGGCCGAGGAGGAGGCCTCGGCGGCCTTGACCTGCTCGGCCAGCTCCTTGGCGTTGGCCAGGATCGCGGGGCGCTCCTCCGGGGAGGCCTTCCCCACGGACCGGGAGACCTGCTTCTGCTCGGCGCGGAGGTTCTCGAAGGCGGCCAGCGCCTGACGGCGGGTCTCGTCGGCGGCGATGACGCGGTCGACGAGATCGACGTCGGCACCACGGGCTCGCTGGCTGGCGCGGAAGGGCTCGGGGTTCTCACGAAGCGCACGCAGGTCGATCATGGTCCCGAGTGTAGTCAGGACCGCGGCCCACACCGCATTCCAGCAGCACCTGAGCCGATCTGGGCCGCGAGCGCGGCGGACGGCGCAGACCGGGAGAGCCGGGGACGACCAAAGTCACGGGTGAGTGGCCGAGCCAACACTCGGGGGCGCAGCGGACCGGAATCGACGTCGTCAGCCCGGCACCCACCCCGCCGTCGGGGCGACCCGAGGGCCTGGAAACCCTGGAATCATCCGGGAGATTGGATGGCCGCGGCGCGCGTCCGGTGAGGCCGCGCCCCAAACACGCTCGCCCCCACCCGCACTACCGCCCGATGGCGAACGTGACCCACTTCCCTCTTACCAACGCAATCCACCTGTGAATAGAATCCATTTCAATCGGTGCACCCTATCGTTCCCGACGGTGTTTCCGAGCCGCCACGTCGGAGGCTCGCCCACACCACCCACGCACCACTCTCCCCACCACCTCCCGGCTAGTCGTCTGTCCCCGATTTTCTGTCACTCCGTCATATCAGGCTCGCCGACCGCCATGAATGCGGGCCCCAACCACAGGACCACAACTCATGCCGACCACATCATCTCCGTCCTTCTCCCAGCTGAGGGCCTTCGTAGCGCTGTGCGACCACCAGCACTTCGGCGAGGCCGCCACGGCGCTCGGCGTCAGCCAGCCCAGCCTGTCCCAGGCCATCACCGCCCTGGAGAAGCGCGTCGGCGGCGAGCTGGTGGAGCGCACCACCCGCCGCGTCCTGGTCACCTCCCTGGGCGAGGCCCTGCTGCCCTACGCCCGGGACGCCGTCCTGGCCGCCGAGGCCTTCAGCGAGGCCGCCTCCAGCCAGGGCGCCGCCCTGAGCGGCACGATGCGCCTGGGCATCATCCCCACCATCGCGCCCTACCTGGCCCCCGTTCTCATCGACGGCCTGCGCGAGGCCCTGCCCCAGATGGACCTGGACCTGCGTGAGATGGTCACCGGGGACAACCTCGACCAGCTCGCCCAGGGGCGCCTCGACGCCGCCATCATCGCCCTGGAGGACGACCTCCAGCGCACCACCGCAATCCCGATGTTCGACGAGCCGCTCGTCGTCCTCACCGCCGCCGGCCACCCCTGGGCCGGCCGCACGGACGTGAGCCCCACCGAGCTCGACGACCAGCCCCTCCTCCTGCTCGACGAGGGCAACTGCCTGCGCGACCAGACCCTGGCCCTGTGCCAACGCTACGGCTCCCAGCCCCCGGTCGCGGTGGCCACCACCCTGTCGACGGTGACCCGCATGGTCGCCCACGGCTCGGGCGTGACGATCATCCCCGAGGGGGCGCTCCAGCTGCTGACCCCCTCCTCGGAGTACGGCATCGCCCGTTTCGGCGACGAGTCGCCGATGCGCCGCATGGGCCTGGTACACCGGGTCTCCTCCTCCCGCGGCGCCGACTTCGCCCAGCTGGCCGAGCTCATCTCGCGCCTGGTCAAACAGGCCAACCTGCCTGTCACCCCCGTCACGGACCCTGCTGCGGCCTGAGCTGTCCTTGGGGGCTCCCCTTGCCGGCGGCGCACGCTCGATTCCTTTCCGCTCGACAGCGCCCCGCAAGCCGTGACCCGGGCCGCCCAGGCGACTAGCCTGCCCCTATGACGGGCGGCACCGACGGCGGCACCCGGGCGACGACGCGCACCGGGCGGCCACTGGCCTGCGTCGTCGTCAACCCCTCCAAGCCGCGCGCCACCGCCGCGGTGCGCTCCCTGCTGGAGGGCGAGCTGCGCGAGGCCGGCTATGCCGGGCCCGTGTGGTTGGAGACGAGCGTCTCCGAGCCCGGCACGATGCAGGCGCGCCTGGCCCTGGCGGCCGGGGCGAGCCTGGTGGTGGCCGCCGGCGGTGACGGAACGGTGCGCTCGGTGGCGGCCGGCCTGGCCGGCACCGGCGCCCAGATGGGCATCGTCCCACTGGGCACGGCGAACCTGGCGGCCCGCAACCTCGGGGTGCCGGTCGGGGACGCTCGGGCCGCGGCCCGGGTGGTGGCCCACGGCATCGACCTTCCCGCCGACCTGGCCTGGGTACGCACCGAGCCCTGGTCCGATCCCGACGTCGCCCCCGACCCAGCACCGGCGGGAGACCCCCACGGGCGGGCGGGCTCCGCACCCCTGACGGGCCGAGCCGCAGCAGCCTCGCCGGACTCCCCGCCCACTCCGGCCGACCCGGCCGACTCCCGGCAGCTGTCGGCCGAGGCGGCCCGGGCCGTGCACACCATCCAGAGGGCGACCCGCCGGCCGCATCAGTGGACCCGGCCCACACTCGGCGACGAGCACGCCTGCATGGTGGTGGCCGGGATCGGATTCGACGCCGGACTGGTGGCCTCCACGCGCCCGGCCCTCAAGGCGAGGGTCGGTTGGGGCGCCTACGCGCTGGCGGCCATGGAGAACCTGGGCTCTCCGCGCATGGACCTAGTGCTCAGCCTCCGGGACGAGGCCGGCGCGCGGCGCGTGGAGCGCCTGCGGGCCCGCAACCTGCTGGTGGCCAACGGCGGCCGGCTCCCGGCCGGAATCACCCTGCTGCCGCAGGCCCGCACCGATGACGGCCTGCTCGACGTCGCCGCCATCGACACGGTGGCGGGTTTGGCGGGCTGGAGCTCGCTGGCGCGCCAGGTGCTGCCGCCCTACGCGGCGCACTACTCCGAGTCCGGCCGCTCACTGGGTCGGGTGATGCTGCGGCGCAGCGGGGAGGTGGCCGTCCAGCTCTCGGCGCCGGCCCTGGTGGAGGTCGACGGCGACCTGCTGGCGCCTACGCAGAGCATGCGGGTGCGTATCGACCCCGGGGCGCTGCTCATCCGCCGCCCGGCGGCCTGAGAGCCGACGCGACTGGGGAGGCCGGGGCAGGTGCGGGCCAGGACGGCCTGGGAGGCCGGGGCGCGCCCGCCTCACTCCTCCCAGAAGTCGGCGACGTCGATCGCCCCGCCAGTGGCCTCGAAGTCGGCGCGCACGGCCCGGCGCAGCTCGGCGTCGTGCAGCCAGTCCAGGGCGACGGCGGCCAGCCCGTAGGCGCCGTCGAGCGCTGCCGCGTCCCCGGTGGGGGCGCCGGCGGCCTCGGTCATGGCGGGGGTGTGGAGGGCGACGTCGGGCCGGTCGGTGACCTTGATGAGCGGGTGGATGCCGGGGATGCGCTGGGACACGTTGCCGAAGTCGGTGCCGGCGGCGATGGTCTCGGGCAGGACCCCGGCGGCCAGGGGGTCGCGGCCGCGCTCGCGCTGGGAGCGCACCCAGGAGGTCAGCAGGGGGCCGTTGTCGCGGACGGGGACCTCATTGCAGTACTCGGAGGTGAGGATCTCAACGCCCGTGCCGGTCATGAGGGCGGCGCCGTGGAGGACCTCCTCGACCCGCTCGGCGATCTCCTTGAGGGTCTCGAGGTACTTCGAGCGCACCATGATGGACAGCTCGGTGCGCTCGGGGATGATGTTGGGGACCTGGCCACCGTCGGTGATGATGGCGTGGAGGCGGTCCATGGGGAGCATCTGCTGGCGCAGCAGGCCGATGCCGGTCAGGGCCAGAGTGGCGGCGTCCAGGGCGTTGCGGCCCATGAAGGGCTGGGAGGCGGCGTGGGCCGGCACGCCGTGGAAGATGACGCGCAGGCGGCGCACGCCCAGCCAGGTCTGGTGGGTGACGTCGTGGGCGTAGGAGTGGGTCTGGATGGCGGCGTCGACGCCGTCGAGCATGCCGCGCACGGCCAGGATCTCCTTGGCGGTCGAGTTCTCCTCGGCGGGCGTGGTCTGCAGGACGACGCGGCCGGGCAGGGAGCCCGGGCGGGTGCGGGCCAGGGCGGCCAGGGCGAGGAAGGCGCCCACGGAGTTGGCGCACATGACGTTGTGTCCGCAGCCGTGGCCGATGCCGGGCAGGGCGTCGTACTCGGCGAGGATGGCGATGGTGCCGGCCGACTCACCGGACCCTCCGGCCGCCGCGTCCGCGCCTGCGGCCCCGGGGATCTCGGCGCGCAGGGCGGTGTCCATGCCGTAGACGCCGACCTCGGGCTCAATGCCGTGGCGGCGCAGGAACTCGGCGACCGTGGCCACGGCGTGGTGCTCCTCGTAGCCGGTCTCGGGGTGGTCGTGGATGTCGTGGGAGAGCTCGACGATCTGCGGGGCCAGCTCGGCGACGGCCTGCCCCAGGGCGGCGCGCAGAGCGGTGGGGGCTCCGGCGTCGTCGGGCAGGGCCGGCGCCGGGCCGACGACGCCGCGGCGCTCCTCGGTCTCGGCGAGCATGCGCTCCTGGATGGCGCCGGAGGGGACGGTTGGGCGGGTCAGGTCGTTCAGGTCGCGCATGGCCCTATCTTGGCCCAGCCGGCCTCCCCACGCTCAGTCGCGAGGTGCGGCGAGCCGACGGGCCGCGTCGACGACGACGGCGCGCTGACGTTCGTGCGCCTCCTCATCCTCGAGGGGCCCGCACAGCATCCGGGCCACCTGGGGCACGGTGGACCACCAGCCGGTCAGCGACATGAGCATGAGCATGAGTGCCCCGGGGTCGACGTCCCGGGTCAGGACGCCGGAGTCCTGGCCACTGCGCACCCCGGCGATCTTGCGCTGATAGTGCTCGCGCCGCAGCTCCTCCTCGGGCACCTCGTCGTCGAAGGTGAGGGCCTCCCAGCACAGCAGCCGGATGAGCTCGGGGCGTTGCCGGTGGTAGTCGTAGAGGCGCCCGGCGTAGTCCCCCGCATCCTCGCCGTCATCGAAGGCGGGCGGAACGGCCTCGGCAGCCCTGGTCAGCTCGTCGCGCAGGACTGCGGAGAACAAGCGGTCCTTGGAGCCGAAGTAGTTGTAGACGCGCTCCTTGTTGACCCCGGCCCGCTTGGCGATCCGCTCGACGGTGGTCCCTGCAGGCCCACGGAGAGTGAACTCGGCGGTGGCGGCGTCCTTGATCTTGCGCTTGGTCCCCTCGGTGTCCCAGGCCATGACACTCCGTCTCCCGTGTCCGCGAGCGCCGGCGGCAAACTCCAACGCTACCGTTGCAACTACTCCTCCAGTCTACTAGGGTCATTTCCAACGCCTACGTTGGAAAGGGGTTCTCATGTCTCCCGTGCACCGACCCGATCAACATCCCGACGTCCCCCACTCCCCCGAGTCCTCGACCCAGTCGACGACTCGGTCGGCCTCTCCCGCCTACCCCGCCGGCAGCGGCGCGACCGCCGCCCTCGTGGTCACCGCGCTACTCGTCCTCACCCAGCTGTACGCCGCCATTCCCCTGCTCACCCCGATCTCGACCGACCTCCATGGCAACGCCACGGCAGCCCTGTCGACGGCCTTCAGCCTCACTTACGCCGCAGGCTTCCTCATCTGGGGGCCGGTCTCCGACCACTACGGCAGGAGGAGGACCATGGCGCTCGCGCTGGGGACCCTCACCGTCTCCACCGTCTGCTGCGCCCTGGCGCCGTCGCTCCCAGTCCTCGCGGCCCTGCGCGCGATCCAGGGCCTGAGCGCTTCCGGTTTCGCACCCGTGGCCCTGGCCTACCTGTCCGAGGCGCTGGCGCCACCGAGGCGGGCCGGGGCGATCGGGGCGATGTCGACGTCGTTCCTCGTGGCGGGCATCTTTGGCCAGGTGCTGGCCTCGCTGGTCGCGCTGCACCTGGGGTGGCGGTGGTTCTTCCCTCTGTGCGGCGGACTGCTGGCCGTGGCCCTGGCGGTCGTCCTCGCCGTCGTGCACGACGCCGCCTCCAGCCCTTCGGGCTCCTCGCTTCGGGGGCAGTTCGCATCGCTGGGCCGGCTCGCAGTCAGGCCGGCGGTTCTGGCGCTCAGCCTGGCGCACGTCACGCTGCTCATGGTGTTCGTCGCCATGTACACGGGGATCGGCGGCCATCTGGAGTCGCTGGGCATGCGGCCGTCGACGATCATCCTCATTCGCCTGGCGGCCCTGCCGGCCATGTTCCTCAGCCTCGTGGCGGGCCGGCTCGCGGCCAGGTGGTCCTGGGCGCAGCTAGCCCGGCTGGGCTTCGGGGTGTCGACATTGGGCATGCTCGGTGAGGCACTGCTGGCGCAGAGCCTGGTGGGCCTGGTGGCCGGCAGCATCGTGTACGTCGCCGGGGTAGCGCTGGCTGCACCGGCAATGATCAGCCTCTATGGACTGGTTTCCGCACCCAACCGCGGTAGTGGCATGGCGCTCAACGGGTTCATCCTGTTCGTCGGCACGAGCGCCGGCCCGCTCCCGGCGACGTCGTCGCCCACCTTCCGGACGCTGGCTCTCATCCTGGCCGGCATCCTGGCCGTGGCACTGGTCGCGATCACCGGTTTCAAGGCACTGGCCGACGCCGACCGCTGACTGCCACCCGCACGGCGAGAGCCACCGCCCCATCGAGGACGTACTTTTGCAACGAGGACTGCGTTCTCCCCCAGATGGCGACGGGGAGATCCCAGTGGCCTGGAGGAAAACGCAGTCCTCGATCGGAAAGTACGTTCCGGGCGCGAACCGCAGTCACCACTGCGGCCCGCCCGGCCCGCCTCACCCCGTCCTCAGCTGAAGAGCGAGGCGGCCACCATGGTGTCGCCCTCCTTGATGCCCGGGGGGATCGCGAACAGCGCCGAGGCCTCGTGCTTGAGGTACTCCTGGAGGGCGTCGCTCTTAGTCATGCGGTCCAGGATCGGGTAGAAGTTCGTGCGCGGGTCACGCACGAAGGCGATGAAGAACAGGCCGGTCTGCAGCTGCCCCAGGGAGTCGGAGCCGTCGGTGTAGTTGTAGCCGCGGCGCAGCATCCGGCGCCCCTGGTTCTGCTCCGGTGAGACGACGGCGATATGCGCGTCGGCCGGCACGAGCGTCTCGCCCTTGTCGTCCTTGGCCTTGTAGTCCACGGCCGTGAACTCCTCGGAGGCCTTCGTGGGGTTGGCGATGCTCAGCGGCGCCCCGTAGCGCTTGTCGCGCCCCATGGTCTGTTCCTGCTCGATGAGCCGCAGCCGGTCCCAGATCTCGGCGAGCATGCGGATGCGCCGGGCCACGTAGTAGGTGCCGCCCGTCATCCACTCGGCTGCGGCGTCATCGCCCTTCTGGACCCATAGGTGCTTGTTGAGCTGGTCGGAGGAGTCCTCGGCCTTGATGTTGTTGGTGCCGTCCTTGAAGCCGAAGAGGTTGCGCGGCGTCTCCTGGTCCACGGAGGTCGACGACGTGCGCCCGTAGCCGACCTGGCTCCACCGCAGTGTGGCGGTCCCGAAGGCGATGCGGGTGAGGTTGCGGATCGCGTGGACGCACACCTGGGCGTCGTTGGAGCAGGCCTGGATGAGCAGGTCGCCGTCGGACTGGGCGGCGTGGAGCTGGTCGCCGGCGAAGGAGGGCATGCCCTCCTTGAGGACGGCGGGCATCTTGGCGGCCAGGCCGAAGCGGTCCTTGCCGTCGGCGTCGACGAACAGGCTCTTACCCACGCCGAAGGTGATGGTCAGTCCGTTGGGCTTGTAGCCCCAGGCCTCACCGGTGTCCTTGGGCGGCAGCTGCTTGTTGGAGCTGGGCTGGCCGCCGATGAGCTCACCGGCGGTCATCTGCTCGGCGGCCACGGCCCATTCGGACAAGAGGGTTTTCAGGTCCTCGACGTCGGTGGCGGAGACGTCGAAGGCCGCGGTGAACATGTTGTCCTGGGCGGGGGTGGTGATCCCCGCCTGGTGGTCACCCCGGAAGGGGTAGGTCGTGAGGATGGCCTCCTCGGGCCGGCGGGAGGCCTCCCAGGCACGGCCGCCGGCCACACCGGCCAGGCCCGCGAGCGCGGCGCCCAGGCCCGCACCGGTGAACATGGCACGGCGGCTAGTGCCCTTGGCTCCGGGCTTCCCCGTCGCATCCGGCTTCTCCGGCTGGTCAGCCGCGTCGGATGCGCTCACCTCATCGGGCTGCTCCGCCGCGTCGGGGGCCGAGTCGCTGTTACCCGGGCCCTCCGACGTCGGGGCCTGCGACTCCTGCTGCGCCTGCGCGGTCTCGTCCTGGGGCTCATCCAGGGTCTCGTCCTGGGCCGCGTCGTCGGCGACCGGGGAGGTGTCCGACTCGTGGGCCGGCTTGCCACTCACTGCTGTCTCCTTCCGGGGTGTCCGGGTTGTCGGGGTGCCGCCGCCTCAGAGGATGGTTCCGGCAACCTTGGACAGCGACTCGCTCAGGGCGTTGACGGCGTCGGAGAACTTGCGCTGCTTGTCGGTGTAGGCGTTCTTGTCGGGGGTCTCGCCGGCGTCCTTCTGGACCGCGGCGATGGTGGAGTAGTCCACGTAGGTGGGCTGGCCGTTGGAGGCCTTTCCGGAGACCTCGGCCGCGACGAGCTTCTCAACCGCCGCGAACTGGGTGGTGATCTTCTCCGCGAGCTTGGCGTCCTTCTTCTTCACGAGCTCCTCGACGTTGCCATAGGCGACCTTGGCGCCCTCGACATTGGCCTGGAAGTCGTAGAGGTCGGTGTGGGAGAAGGTCTCCTCCTCGCCGACGATCTTGGAGCTGGCGACCTCCTCGAGGAGGCCGGAGGCGCCGTTGGCGACGTCCTCGAGCTCGAGCTCGAACTTCTTCCCACCGGCGCCGGTGATGTTCCCGTAGACGAGGTCGTAGAGCGACTTGGTGTCGGCGTTGAGCTGGTCGGCGACCTTCTTGCGGGCGGCGTCGTCGGCGAACTTGAAGGGACTGGAGGAGTCCTGGGCCCACAGGTCGGCCTCGATGCGGTGCCATCCGGTCCATCCGGCGAGGACGTCCTTATCCGTGACGGCCTTGCCGGCGCCGGAGGCGAGGTCCTGGACGCGGGTGTCCAGGGCGGCGTCGAGGTCGCCGGCCTCCTTGAGGCCGAAGGACTCAGCGGTGGGCTCGATGCGCTCGTAGAACTGGCGCGCCAGCGGGTAGAGGCTCTTGGCGGTGGCGGTGTCGCCGGAGGTGTAGGCGGTGACGAAGCCCTGGGTGGCGGTGAGGAGCTGGCCGGTCTGGTCGCGCACGTAGGCGGTGTAGTTGGTGACGGCGGCCTCGCGCGCCTTGGTCTCGTCGGCACTGATGTCGACGGCGGCGCCCTTGGTGATCTTCAGCTCGGTGACGCCCTTGAGCTCGCCGACCATATTGGGCTTGCAGGCGGCGTAGTAGGTGCCCTCCTTGAGGGACGTGGTGAGCTTCGTGGTGGTGCCGGGGCCGATGTTCTCCTGCTCGGAGACGATCTGGAGCTTGTCCTCGGTGAGGATCTCCAGCTCGTTGGGGGCCGAGCCGGAGTTGGTGATGGTGAAGGTGACCACGCCCGAGGGGAAGGAGGTCGAGGAGAGCTTGCAGGCGTCGTCGGTGAGCGTCACCGTGATCTCCTGGGACGCCCCCGAGCCGGAGGCGCCGCCCTTGGCGTTCTTGGGGTTGTCGGCGCAGGCGGCCAGGCCCAGGCCCATGGCGGTCAGGGGAAGCAGGGTGAGGACGTTGCGTCGCTTGATGGTGGGCATGGTCTTTCCTTTGTGAGGAGTGGCGTGGACAGGGGGTGGGGAGAGAGGTCGGGGTGGTCAGGAGGTCACGACGGCGTCGGGCTCCTCGGCGTCGGACTCGTCAGCGCTCACGGCGGCCGGAGCGGACTCGACTGCGCGCGCGGGCGAGGGCCATCGGCCCGCGATCTGGAGGGTGAGGAGCACCAGGGTCGGGACGATGTAGACCCACCAGCCCACGACCTGCAGGACAGTGGGCTGGAGGTTGAACTGGAACATGGCCTGGAGCAGCACGTAGAGCCAGTGGAAGGGCGAGGCGCCGTCGGGCAGGTAGCGGGACAGGTCCCAGGCGTGGTTCGTGAAGCCGGGAAGAACACTCGCCTCCTGCAGGTCACCGACGCCGTAGGCGACGATGCCGGCGGCAACGACGACGAGGAAGTAGCCGGTCACGGCGAAGAAGACGCGCAGGTTGATGCGCACCGCACCCTGGTAGATGAGCACGCCCAGCACGATGGCCAGAACGAGGCCGGTGATGACGCCCGCCGTCGTCTGCATGGTGGAGCTCTCAATACTGGAGCGCACGGTGGCCCACACGAACAGGGCGGTCTCCACTCCCTCGCGCCCGACGGCGACGACGGCGATCCAGACGACGCCCCAGCCGGAGCTGCCTGCGGACAGGGACTTGGACAGTGATCCCTCCAGCTCGCCCTTGAGCTCACGGGCGTTCTTCCCCATCCAGAAGATCATCCAGGTCACCATGCCGACGGCGACGAAGGACAGGGTGCCGCCGAGGATCTCCTGGGCCTGGAAGGTGAGGGTCTTGGGACCCCAGGTCATGATGGCGCCGGCGACCAGCGGGATCAGCGCCGCCAGCCCGACCCCGAGCCACAGCTTGGGCAGGGCATCGCGGCGGTCGGCCTTGACGAGGTAGGCGACGATGATGCTGACAACGAGCGCCGCCTCCAGTCCTTCCCTCAGGGCGATGAGCAGGTTGGCGAGGAACACTCGACCTCCAAGTCACGAATCAATCTCAAGTCACGACGGTCGAGGTAAGCCTAGCCTTAGACGATCTCACCACCAAAGACTCGCGTTTCTCTCGTTCGTGTGGGGTGAAGCCCAGTTTCTCCGGTCACACCGGTCCGCGCGCCCCAAAGCACCCCACAGTCTCCCCGGGCCCTCGCCCGGTCGGGGACGCCTGGCGCGGCCGACACGAGACCCAGGCGCCCGCTCCCTTCCGCCACTTCTGGCGCACTCTCACCGAGACTCGCTTGAGGCCGAGACTCCAGCCCAGATGGTGCTACACTGGCGGCGACTGAATTCCTAGTAACCTTCGCCATGTTTGCGGAGTGGACTGCTCCACCGGCGCACCCAACGGCAAGCCGGTCTGACTGCCCGATCTCATATTGAGACCGGGCAGTTTTCTTACGCCACCCTCACACTGTGCCCGAGCGTGGTATGCATCTCCCATGCCTGCTCACCACCTTCGCGTGGGGATCGACGTCGGCACCCATTCCGTCGGGCTCGCAACGCTGCGGGTCGACGACCAGGGGACCCCCATCGAGCTCCTCTCAGCGCTGTCACACATCCATGACTCCGGGATCGGCAAGGAAGGACAAAAGGATCACGACACCCGTAAGAAGCTCTCCGGTGTTGCCCGACGCACCCGACACCTGCTGCGTAATCGACGCGAGCGGCTCCAGCAGCTCGACAAGGTGCTGGTCGACCTCGGATTCCCAATCCCGAAGCCAGAAGAGTACCCCGACCTCAGCGAGCGAACCGACCCATACCGGGTATGGCGGGTGCGCGCTCGGCTGGTCGAAGAGACGCTGCCCGAGGAGCTGCGCGGCCCGGCCATCTCCATGGCGGTGCGCCACATTGCGCGGCATCGGGGGTGGCGCAACCCGTACTCGAAGGTCGAGTCGCTGTTGTCACCCGCAGAGGAATCGTCTTTCATGAAGGCGCTGCGCAAGCGCATCATGACGAAAACGGGCGAGGTCCTCGACGACGACATCACCCCCGGGCAGGCGATGGCCCAGGTGGCACTGACCCACAAGATCTACATGCGCGGCCCGGAGGGCATTCTCGGCAAGCTGCACCAGAGCGACAACGCCAATGAGATCCGGAAGATCTGCGCCCGCCAGGGCATCTCTTCCGATGTCTGCAAGCAACTGCTGCGAGCCGTCTTCAAGGCGGAGTCTCCACGCGGTTCAGCCGTCTCTCGCGTGGCTCCCGACCCGCTTCCCGGTCAGGGCTCCTTCCGGCGCGCGCCGAAGTGCGATCCGGAGTTTCAGCGGTTCCGGATCATCTCCATTGTGGCTAACCTCCGCATCAGCGAAACCAAGGGAGAGAATCGGCCACTGACAGTGGACGAGCGCCGCCAGGTGGTTGCCTTCCTCATGGAGGACTCGCAAGCCGACCTGACCTGGGTTGACGTGGCTGAGAAGCTAAGAGTCTCCCGTCAGGCTCTGCGGGGTACCGCGATGCTCACCGCCGATGGTGAGCGGTCGGCCGCTCAACCTCCGATCGATGTCACCGACCAGATCATGCGCAAGACCAAGATCAGCGCGCTAAAGACCTGGTGGGACAAGGCCGACGCCGAACGACGGGGCGCCATGGTCCGTTACCTCTATGAGGGGCTTGAGGACTCGGAGTGCGCCGAGGTCATTGCCAAGCTGCCGGAGAAGGACCACGCCAAGCTCGATTCTCTCCACCTCCCAGCCGGACGTGCGGCATATTCTCGGGAGTCATTGACGGCCCTCAGTGACCACATGCTGGAGACGACCAACGATCTTCATGAGGCGCGCAAGCGGCTCTTCGGCGTCGATGACTCATGGGCCCCTCCGGCCGAGCCTGTGGGCGCCCCAGTGGGCAACCCGTCAGTCGACCGGACTCTCAAGATCGTCGCACGGTACCTCTCTGCGGTTGAGAGTATATGGGGCACGCCTGAGGTCATTCATGTGGAGCATGTTCGCGATGGCTTCACCAGCGAGCGCACAGCAGAGGAGCGAGATAAGGCGAATAGGAGTCGCCACAACGACAACCAGAAAGCGATAGAGAAGATTCAACACGACTACGGCAAGGAGGGATACATAAGCCGTGGTGACATCGTGCGCTTCCATGCCTTAAAGTTACAAGGAAGCGCCTGCTTGTACTGTGGGACAACAATCGGTTACCACACATGCCAACTGGACCACATCGTTCCACAGGCCGGCCCAGGTTCGAACAATCGCCGTGGGAATCTTGTGGCCGTCTGCGAGCGCTGCAACCATTCGAAGTCGAACACTCCGTTCGCAGTGTGGGCCCAGAAGTGCGGGATCCCTCACGTCGGAGTGAAGGAAGCCATTAGTCGAGTAAACGGGTGGGTTGAACATAACCATAGCACATCATCCGGAGACTTGACGCGCCTAAAGAAGGAGGTCATCGCTCGTCTTCGGCGCACCCAAAAGGATCCAGAGATCGATGAGCGCAGCATGGAGTCCGTGGCCTGGATGGCCAACGAGCTACACCATCGCATTGCGGCCGCCTACCCCGAGACCACTGTCATGGTCTACCGAGGCTCTATCACCGCAGCAGCTCGCAAGGCGGCCAGCATCGAGTCCCGCATCAACCTGATCGGAGAGAAAGGACGCAAGGATCGCCTTGACCGCCGACACCATGCCGTGGATGCAAGCGTTGTGGCACTCATGGAACCAAGTGTTGCCAAGACCTTGGCAGAACGGTCAAGTCTTCGCGGGGAACAGCGCCTCACTGGCCAAGAACAGACCTGGAAGCAGTACACAGGATTGACCGTGGGCGCGCGAGAGCGCTTCGAGGCGTGGCGTGGCCACATGCATCGGCTCACGGAGTTGTTCAACGAGAGTTTGGCAGCAGATGAAGTGTACGTCACCCAAAATATTCGCCTTCGACTATCTGACGGCAGCGCGCACACCGTCAAAGCATCAAAACTAGTCTCCCACCGCCTCGGCGACGGACTGACAGTACAACAGATCGACCGGGCCTGCACTCCCGCACTGTGGTGCGCACTCACTCGGGAGATAGACTTCGATGAGAAGAACGGCCTTCCCGCACGGGAGGACCGCGTGATCAGAGTTCATGGTCAGGAAATCAGCTCCGCCGATTGCATTCAAGTTTTCTCCAAAAGAAAGAAAACCAAAAGCGATCGAGACGAAGCTCCTTTCGGGGCTATCGCAGTGCGCGGCGGATTCGTCGAAATTGGGTCATCAATTCATCACGCCCGCATCTACCGCATCGAGGGCGAGAAGCCCGCCTACGCGATGCTCCGCGTCTTCACTCATGACCTGCTCAGTCAGCGGCACGGGGATCTCTTCTCTGCGGTCATCCCACCCCAGTCGATCAGCATGAGATGCGCTGCCACAGAACTCCGCCAGGCTATCTCTGAAGGCAGGGCCACTTATCTAGGATGGATCGTTTCAGGCGACGAACTACATATTCCCGTCGAAACATTCACGACACACAAGATCGGAAGTTTCCTTAAAGACTACCCCAACACCACACGCTGGCGCATCTGTGGATACGACTCTGAAACTATGCTAATTCTAAAACCAAGAATTCTTTCAGCAGAAGGATTAAACAATTCAAGTGACATCGCAGAGTATGTAATTAAAAATAAAGGGTGGCGTGTAGCTATTAACAAATTAGCCAAAGTGCATCCTACTGTTGTTCGGCGCGATGCCCTAGGCCGCCCTCGACATTCCAGCAGATCTAATCTGCCCGTCACCTGGTCTATTGAGTGAGGATCGCCGATGGACACCGCCTGGCGCATCATTGACTGCTCGTCACTGGAGGGGCGCATCACCTCGGATCGAGGAGCAATCTGCATCCACCAGGATGACGGCGGTGAGCATCGGATCCCAACAGCCGATGTGGCGGTCGTCCTCATGGGTCCTCGCGTGAGCTTCTCGACGGCCGTCGTGCATCGCCTGCTGGGCGCGGATGTCATCGTGCTGTTCTGCGACTGGCGGGGCGTCCCCGAGGGCGCCGCCTATCCATGGCATGAGCACGGTCGCGTTGGGGCCAGGCAGCTGGCGCAGTCGCAGCTCTCTGAACCGCGGAGGAAGAATGCGTGGGGTCGCCTGGTGAGGGCGAAGGTGCTGGGGCAGGCGACTGTTCTGCGTCAGAAGGATCGTCCTGCGGCAGCCCGACTCAAGGAGATGGCGCGTTCGGTGCGCTCGGGTGACCCGGAGAACGTCGAGGCTCATGCCGCTCGCCTGTACTGGTCCCGGCTGTTCGCCTCCGAGGGTCATTTTCTCCGGCGCCCGGAGGCGGAGGATCACCGCAACAGCTGCTTGAACTACGGTTATGCGGTCCTGCGCGCGCACGGGATCCGTGCGGTGGTGAGCGCTGGGCTCAGCCCAACGCTCGGCCTGTTCCACCATGGGCGAGGCAATATGTTCAACCTGGTGGATGACATCATTGAACCCTTCCGCCCCGCGGTGGATGACGCTGTACTGCATCTGGATCCTGATGCGAGTCCCGCGGAGCGGCAGGTGAAGCAGGTTCTGGTTGCTGCGGTGCAACAGCCATTCCGTGACGACGGCGCTACGCTCCCAACCGTCTTGGAGGAGCTGGCTCAGCACTTGGGTCAGTACTGTGAAGGGGACCGAGCCCGCTTGGATGTCCCGTCGTGGACCGGTCCTAGGCATGAGTCCTGATGGCGGATGATCCAGTGTGGTGCGTGGTCATGTTCGATCTGCCGGTGGCGACGAAGAAGCAGCGCAAGGAGGCGACTCGTTTCCGGCACCTTCTCCTGGATGAGGGTTTCTGGATGCTCCAGTACAGCGTCTACGTCCGTTACTCCCCGACCGTCGCCGGCGAGCCTCGCAGGGTGGGCTCGATCAAGCGTAACCTGCCACGCGGCGGTGAGGTGAGGATGCTGTACGTCACCGACCGCGAGTGGTCGCGCACGCTCTGTTTCCGCAACGAAGAGCCCGTTGAGGCTGAGTCAGAGCCCCAACAACTCATGATCTTCTGACCTCTGACGAGGTGTTTACACTGGTCAGACCCCCTTGACAGACGTTTCAGAAGTCTATCAAGGGGTCTGGTGACTGAATCCCAGCTGGTTTTCAGGGCCTCGTCGAACTCAGGGAAGTCTATCAAGGGGTCTGGTGACTGAATCCCAGCCCGGCGGCAAGCTCCACGCCTACGTCGGGAAGTCTATCAAGGGGTCTGGTGACTGAATCCCAGCTGATGGTTCTGCTGGTGTTGCAGCCGGTGAAGTCTATCAAGGGGTCTGGTAACTGAATCCCAGCGTGGGTAGGCGCAGTGACGCTGACCCCTGAAGTCTATCAAGGGGTCTGGTGACTGAATCCCAGCGTCAGGCGTTCTCCGCGTCCAGCCGGATGAAGTCTATCAAGGGGTCTGGTGACTGAATCCCAGCGGGGTCCCGCTGTCCACCTGTGTGTGGCGAAGTCTATCAAGGGGTCTGGTGACTGAATCCCAGCGGCGTGGAAGGCCCGTCGGCGGCCCTCGGAAGTCTATCAAGGGGTCTGGTGACTAAATCCCAGCGGCAAGGTGACATGTGCGCAGGGCAGCGGGGGCTCCGGCATCGTCGGGCAGATCCGGTGCCGGCCGACGACGCCGCGGCGCGCCTCGGTCTGGCGAGCATGCGTCCCTGGATGGCGCCGGGGGGACGGTGGGGGTGGGTCAGGTCGTTCAGGCCGCGCGCGAGTCCACCGCCGCCCTCACTGCATGAGCCACTCCCTCATCGAGGACTTACTTTCGGTACCAGGACTGCGCTGTCCCCCATACGACTGCGCGGAGATCCCAGTAGCCTGGAGGACAACGTAGTCCTCGATCGGAAAGTACGTCCTCGGTGGCGTCACAGGCGACGACAACACGACGGGCGGCGCGCCAGCGGAGAAGAGCTCCGCCAGCGCACCGCCCCGGGAAGGAAGGTGGGGGCGAGGGCGCGCCATCCGCGCACCTCAGTCTCGCCCCCCACCCGTGAGTCAAGCCGCTCGCGCAGCCTCAGCTCGTCGAGCCTCCGCTCTGCGCGGCGCCCGAACTCCCGGCATCGCCACCGGCGGCGCCACCACCGACGGTGTCATCGGTCCGCCCCGTGGCCACAGAGCCCCCGCCGGACATCGCGGCACCGACCTCCACCTCGGCCCGCGCGTCGGCCTCTTCCTTGAGTCGGGTGTTGACCTTCTCGACGTCGAGCCGCATGAGCAGGAAGAGGATGATCGCGTTGGCCGCCAGCGGCAACCACACGTACATGACGTAGATCATCTGGATGGCGGACTCCGGCTGAACCTTGAGGTCCCCGTCGTACCCGGAGGCTGCCAGCAGCCACCCGGACAGGGCCGTGCCGAGCCCGCCGCCCACCTTCACGCCGAGCGACGTGCAGGAGAACATGAGCCCGTCGATGCGCTTACCGGTGCGCAGCCAGGTGTGCTCCGAGGCCTCGGCGATGAGGGCGTTGAGCGTGCCCTGCAGCGAGCTCATACCCAGGGCCGCGACGCCGGAGAGGATCAGCATGAGCGGGAGGCTGTTCATGTAAGCGGCCACGAGCACCCCGAGCCGCCCCAGGGTCGCGATGACATAGCCGACGATGTTAATCCGGTACATGCTCCCGAAGCGACTCACCACCACCGGCGTGATGAGGAGCCCGATCATGAGCGGGATGTTGATGGACCAGGCGAAGGTCTTCAGCAGGTCCTCGTCCCCCAGGACGTACTTCATGAAGTAGATACCCATGTTGAGCATCGCCGTGAAGATCTGAGTGAGGAGGAAGACGATGAGGATGATGAGGTAGTACTTGTTGGACACCAGCATCTTGGCCGACTCCGCCACCGAGAGCTTGTCCTCCTCGGGCTCCTCCTCACCCACGAGCTCCTCGGGTGGCAGCTCCTTGACCGAGAAGACTGAGAGCGTGTTGACCGCCAGGCCGAGCAGCGCGTAGATGATCGCCATCGTCCGCCAGCCGCTCGCGCCGCCGCCGAACATGGCCACGCCGCCCACGGTGGCACTCTGGATGAGCAGGTTCGTCCCGAAGGCGAACATGAAACGGATGGAGCCCATCTGCACGCGCTCGGCCCCGTTGCGGGTGATGAGCGCGGTCAGCGAGGAGTAGGCGATGTTGTTGGCCGTGAAGAAGACGGCGTTGAGCAGCGTATAGGCGATGAAGAACCAGGCGTACTTAGCAGTGTTCCCCAAACTCGTGGGGATCGCGAAGATCGCGATGAGCAGGACGGCACAGCCCACGAACCCCCACAGCATCCACGGGCGGGCCTTCCCCATCCGCGTGTTGGTGCGGTCCAGCAGCGCCCCGAAGATGATGTCGGAGAAGCCGTCGAAGAGCCGGGAGACCATCATGAGCGTACCGACGACGCCCGCATTCAGCCCGGCGGTGTCCGTCAGGTAGATCATGACGAAGGCGGACAGGAGCACGTAGACGACGTTGCCGGCGACGTCGCCCGATCCGTAGCCCACCTTGTTGTACCACTTCAGGTACCTTCTCTCGCTGGCCGCCTCCAGTCCGATTCCTGCTGCGGGGGCGCCGGTCTTCTTGCCGGCGGAGTCGCTGCTCATAGCGTCACCTCGTTGTGAGTGCTGGTGTGGGTGATGTGGGGGTTGAGCAGGAGATGGAGCTCCATCCCCAGCTCCTGGCTGTCGACCTGGTAGCGGGGCCGCAGGGCGGGCCCGCAGCTGTTGGATCCGATGCCGGCCATGGCGGCGTCGAGGCACAGGACCGTGCAGCCCGACGGCGTCAGCTCGGTGTTGCGTCGCCGCGCGGCCAGCTCCTCCTGCGTGTAGCGGGAGGCGTTGAAGGAGAAGGGGGTCGGCCCGACAGCGGCCAGAATCAGCCCACCTCCGGAGAGGAGGACCTTGTTGCAGTCGGCGTGGCTGCCGTTCTCCTGGGGCCGGATGTAGTCCTCGTGGAGGTCGACGACGTCGGCGCTGAAGGCCCCGTGGTAGCTGGCGCGGTGCTTGTCGACGTAGCTCTCCTGCGGGCCCAGGCCGTAGTAGTCGACCTGGCTCATGGACTCGGGCAGGAAGAGGCGCAGCCCCAGGCGCGGCAGGCTGGGGAAGCCCAGCGTCCGGCGCAGTCGCATGTTCAGGCTCAGGACGCCGTCGTCAGTGAGGGTCCAGACGAGCCGTCCGTGCAGGGCGGGCTGGACCGAGGGCGCCACGAGGCCGACGTCGGCGCTGATGGTGACGCGCCCGGGCTCCTCGTTGACGTCGACGCCGTAGGCGCGGGCCACGGCCTGGTGGTAGTGGGCGCGCTCCCACTCCAGGCGCGCGTGGCGGTCGTTGTCGGTGGGCGCCCGCCAGATGTTGAGCTCCACCGGGCGCTGAAGGAGCTCGCGGCCCTCCGATGACAGGGACACGGGCAGGCCGGTGCGCGTGTCGATGGTGCAGCTGAGACGGTCACTGTCGACCTCGATCCGGGTGCCCTCCCGCCTGACCGGCAGGCGGGTCTCGCCGATGGGGCGGTCGGCGAGTGAGGCGACCCACCGGTGGCGCCTGTCGGCGTTGCGCAGGGCGATCTCGTCGAAGCCCAGGACGTGGCCGGCGGCCCGCAGCGAGTCGGGTCGGGCGAGCCGGTAGGTGACCAGCAGGTGGCAGCGTCCGGTGGGCGGAACCTTCGGTTCGCAGCGCAGCATGACGCTCGTGCGCGGCGGGACGGGTTCCACCAGGTCGAGGTCCTCGCGGTCCACGACGACGCCGTCGCAGCGCACCTCGTAGGAGATGCGCAGGTACTGGGACAGGTCGGTGTGGTCGAGGTCGTTGTGGATGGTGAGCAGGCCCTCCTCCTGGTCGTACTCGATGACGCGGGCGGGGCGCTGGACGTTCTTGAGCTCGGCGAGTCCCGGGTGGGGGACGCGGTCGGGCGAGACGAGCCCGTCGACGCAGAAGTTGCCGTCGTGGACGGCCTCGTCGTGGTCGCCGCCGAAGAGGTGGATCGGCCGGCCGTCGTCGCTGGTCCCGGCGGTGACCGCGTGGTCGCACCACTCCCACACGAAGCCTCCGCACATGCGCTCGTCGGCCCGGATGATCTCCCAGTAGTCCTCGAGGTCGCCGGGGCTGTTGCCCATGGCGTGGCAGTACTCCACGAGGATGAAGGGCTTGTCGGGGTCGGAGTCGAGGTAGTCGCGGATCTCCTCGATGGCCGGGTACATGCGGCTGTACAGGTCGATGCAGGAGTAGTCGTAGCGGCGCTTGGAGTCCCGGTAGTAGGAGCTCTCGTAGTGAGTCAGCCGCGTGGGGTCGAAGTCCTTGGCCCAGAAGAGCGCCGCCTCGAGGGTGCAGCCGTAGGAGCACTCGTTGCCGGCGGACCAGGAGATGATGCTGGGGCGGTTCTTCTCGCGGTGGACGCACAGCCTCATGCGGTCGACGGTGGCCTCGGTCCACTCAGGGTTGTCGGCGATGGGCTCGTTCCAGTGCTCGACCTGGTTGTCCCAGGATGGGTCGGCCAGGAAGCGGCTCTGGGTGCCGTGGCTCTCGTTGTCGGCCTCGGACATGACGTAGAAGCCGTGCTCGTCGCACAGCTGGTAGAAGCGCGGGTCGTTGGGGTAGTGGGAGCTGCGCACCGCGTTGATGTTGTGCTCCTTCATCAGGCGCAGGTCCCACAGCATGTGCTCCAGGTCGACGACGGGTCCGGTAACCGGGTCGGAGTCGTGCCGGTTGACGCCGCGCAGGGTGATGGGCCGGCCGTTGAGGTGCACGACGGCGTCGCTCACCGCGACCTCACGGATGCCCACCCGGTCGGTGATGACCTCACCCGGCGTGGTGATGACCAGGGTGTAGAGGTAAGGGTCCTCGGCGCTCCACAGGTGAGGGGCCTCCACGGTGAGCCGGGCGCGGTGGGTGTAGCCGTCGTCGCCAGCGAAGGGCTCCAGCTCTCCGGCGGCCACCACTGCGCCGTCGTGGTCGATGAGCTCGACATGGGTGGGGACGGCCCCGCCCCGGTAGGCGCCCTGGATCCTGACCAGGGCGGTGGCCGGGGCGGCGTCGAGGCCGGTGCCGGACACCGGGCCGAGCGAGGTGGTGGTGACGTAGTCGAACAGGACGGCGGCCGGGCGGCTCAGGAGGTAGACGTCGCGGAAGATGCCGCTGGTGCGGAACTTGTCCTGGTCCTCCAGGTAGGTGCCGTCGCACCACTTGAGCACCAGGACGGCCAGGCGGTTGGCGCCGGGGCGCAGGAGCTCGGTGACGTCGAACTCCGCGGAGGCGTGGGAGACCTGGCTGTAGCCGACGTAGGTGCCGTTGAGCCACACGTAGAAGCAGGAGTCCACGCCCTCGAAGGTCAGGTAGGTGCTGGGGGCGGCGGGGTCCGGGGTGTAGTCGAAGTCGCGGATGTAGGCGCCGCAGGGGTTGTCCTGGGGGACGTAGGGCGGATCGAAGGGGATGGGGTAGCGGACGTTGGTGTACTGGTGGTGGTCGTAGCCCAGGTGCTGCCAGGTGCTGGGCACCTGAATCATGGTGAAGCCCTCCGGGAGGTGGGCGGGGTCCGCCTGGCCGGGCTCGTCGCCGTCGGACGTGCCGACGGGGGCGTCCTGCTCCCAGAAGGGCTCGGTCAGCTCGTGGATGCTGGGCAGGTAGCGGAAGGCCCACTGGCCGCTGAGCAGGTGGAAGCGATCGGAGTCCTCCCGCCTCCAGGGGCTGGTGGCGATGGGGCGGGATGCGGGCACGTAGTAGGAGCGGGGCGGCAGCGTGTGTTCATGGAGGACGTCGAGGTCCTCGAAGTGTTTCGGAACGATCATTGTTCAGCTCCCCAGGGGGTTGACGGGAACAGAGGACGAGCAGCGGTGCGACGCCTGCGTGATGACGTTAACATACTAGATGGTAGCCTGCTTCGCTAGGTGTATCTACCGACAAATTCTCGGTTCACCACCCCCATGACGGATTTCCATGGCAACGTCACCATTCCGCCGGGACGTGGATGTCCCTGACACTCCTGATAACCTCTCGCCATGCCAGGGCAGAGCCGAGGGGCGCAGGGAGCGCCGTCGATGAGCGACGTGGCCCGCCTGGCGGGAGTCTCCGCTCAGACGGTCTCCCGCGTGGCGGCGGGCTCGGAGCACGTCCGTCCCGACACCCGCGAACGGGTCCTGCGCGCAATGAACCAGCTCGGCTACTCCCCCAACCGCGCCGCTCAGGCCCTGCGTCGCGGCTCCTTCAAGACGATCGGCGTGCTGACCCAGCAGATCCAGCGCACCGGGGAGGCCCTGACCACCGCGGGCGTGCTGGAGGCCGCCACCGCCGTCGGCTACGCCGTCAACCTCGTCCAGGTGGAGCACCCCGCCTCCGAGGAGCTGCGCGAGGCCGTCTACCGGCTCTCCCACCAGGCCATTGACGGGCTCGTCGTCGTGCAGGCCGGGCGGGCGGGGCGCGAGCAGCTGGCCCTGCCGCCCTCGATGCCGGTGGCGGTCTCGGACTCCACGCTCGTGGACTACTACCCCTCGGCCAGCGCCGACCAGGTCGGCGGGGTGCGCGAGGCCGTCACGCACCTTCTGGAGCTGGGGCACCGCACCGTCCACCACGTGTGCGGGCCCAAGGACTCCCAGTCCAGCCTCATCCGCAGAGCCACCTGGGCCAGGACCCTACGGGAGGCGGGACGGGAGGTTCCCGAGCCAGTACCCGGCGACTGGGAGGCCGCAGCGGGCTATGAGGCCGGCCTGCGCCTGGCCGCGGACCCGGAGGTGACGGCCGTCTTCTGCGCCAACGACGAGCTGGCCCTCGGGCTCATCCGGGCCATGCACGAACAGGGCAGGCGGGTTCCCGCCGACGTCTCAGTCGTCGGCTTCGACGGCCTGGCCGTGGGCGAATACACCTTCCCGCCGTTGACCACTGTGCGCCAGGACTTCAGGAGGCACGGCCGCGAGATGGTGAGCCTGGTGCTGGAGCAGGCGGGCTCCGGGACCCGGGACGGCCGCAGCGTCATCATCCCCACCGAGTTCCTCGTGCGCGGCTCGACCGCCCCGCCGGCCGCCTGAGCGCGGCGCGACGTCGGCCCGGCCAGCCTCGCTGCGGGAGCCACCGCCCCATCGAGGACTTACTTTCGGTACCAGGACTGCGCTGTCCCCCAGATGACTGCGGGGAGAGCCCAGTAGCTTGGAGGACAACGCAGTCCTCGATCGGAAAGTAAGTCCTCGGCGCGAACCGCAGCCGCCACTCCGGCCCAGTCCCGGCCCGCGGGCCCGCCCTCGGCTCAGTCGGCCTGCGGCAGGAGGATGGAGGCCCCCAGGGCGAAGGGGTAGCCGGGTTTGAGAATGCACTGGACGACCGGCTGCGCCATCTCCAGGACGCTGTCGGCGTCGAGGCCCTCCTCGCCGTTGGGGCCGGCCTCGGCCACGAGGTCGGAGTAGGGGATGGTGAGGTCGAGCAGGGCCATGCCGTCGCGATGGGTGGCGGAGTCCCAGGCGCCGCCCTCCATCTCCTGCAGAGTCCCCAGGTGGAAGCTCATGACGCCGTGGTCGTCGACCTGCGCGGGCACGGACAGGATGTGATGCGGCTCGGGGTCGCGCGGCGCACGCAGGGTGAACACGATAATGCCGCCGTCGCGGGCGGCGCGCAGCATGATGCGGCCGATGTGGATGCCGAAGCCGACGATGTCAAAGACCCCCTCCATGGCCTCCGCATAGGTCAGCGGCGCCTCCAGGGGAATGGGGGCTCCCTCACCGGGGTCGTTGATGGCGCGGCGGCCCGACGGCGTGGCCGCCTTGAGCAGCAGGAGGCGGCCGGCGTCGGTCAGGACGCCGGTCTCGACACGCTCCTGCCACCCGGCCGGGGCCTGGGCAGGGCCGGGCTCGGACTCCACCAGCCCCATGCCCAGGACGGTGGACAGGTCGGTGCCGTCGGCGGGCCGGTGCCAGGTGATGGTGGCGTCGTCGTGCCAGATGGGAACGACGCCGTTGAAGGGGATGCCGAAGCGCACGTGCTCGCGCTCGCCGTCGACGGGCCGGGAGTTATCGACATGACTGACGTGGCTGGTGTGCCGGCCGGACCGACTCGCCGGCCCTGCGCCGCCGGCACCATTGTCCTGCGGTCCTGCCAGGTACTCGCTCATGAGCCCAGCCTAACTGCCGCTCGGTCGCCCCGTGCGCTCGCACGGCCGGCAAGCCGCTCCTCCTTGCGGGCGTGCTCCCACTGGTGGACCTGCCGGGCCGAGAGCGCCAGCAGCGCCAGGACCTGGAGCGCACTGGTGACGACCAGGCCGAGCGTGGCCTGGCGGACCCCGAGGCTCGAGACCTGAACCATGTCAGTGGCGATACCCAGGACCAGGGTCGCCATGAGGGCGATGCGGCCACGCGGGTGCCCGTGCCAGGCCGCCACCCCCAGGGCGGCGGTGATGAGCGTCAGGCCGCCAGACACCGTGGCGATGAGGGCGACGACGGCGGTGACCGCCCCCGGGTCCTCCTCCGGGAATGGGGCGGCCTCCAGCACCTGGGTGATGTCGATGCGGGCCACGCGCAGAATCTCGACCACCACCATGAGCCCGATGAGCACCAGGGCGATGACGAGCTGGCTGGGGCGGCGGCGTCGGGCCTGGAGGTCGGCCAGGCGGGCCTGCTGCAGGGAGAGCCCGGCATCGGATCCGGGGACCACCTCGTTGAGGTCGAGCACATGGAGGGCGCCGTCGGTGACCACCCGGTCCCCTCCCCCGTTCTTGTCGTGGTAGGAGGTGAAGACGTCCGGCCAGATCTCGAGCTCGGCGGCCTCGTTGGCCCAGCGGACGTCGTCGACGACGTAGTTGCGCTCGATGTCGATGTCGGCGTCGATCTTGTGGGTGACCTGGAGGGTGAGGGCGCTCAGGCCGACGGCGCGGTCGTAGGTGGCGGCGGCCAGCCAGTCCACGTGCCCGCCGCCGGGCAGCGACCAGCCCGGCGGGCAGTACCAGAAGCGGATGTGGTGGCGCTGTGCGGGGTTGCCCTCGACCTCCTTCTGGTAGGCGAAGCTCTGCTTGCGTCCGAAGAGCATGAGGTTGGAGACGGGGGCGGCCGGGTAGGAGCGGCGCAGCAGCGAGGAGACGATGATCCTCCAGGAGGTGCGCAGGGTGATGGGGTCGGCGCGCACCCAGCCGGCCGCGATCATCGCCTCGTGAATGTCCTCCTCGTCGCCCTTGACGGCGAGGTTGACGGGGTCGCCCAGGAGCCCGTCGGGGGTGCGGGTGCGGCCGATGAAGTAGTCGGGGACGTAGAGCCAGGTGAGGACCTGGTGGAGGCGCGGCAGGGCGAGGTAGGCCAGGACCGCCCAGAACAGCAGGGAGTTGACCACGAGCACCGGATCGAGGTGCCAGCCCGAGCCGATGAGCAGCCAGGCCAGCCAGAGCGTGGCGACGGCGGCGATGGCGAAGAAGACGGCATCGAGGACGTCGTCGATGCTCCAGGAGCGGGCATCGACCTCCGACATCTTGGACGGGCCGTCCCGGTAGACGGGCGGCGCCGTCGGACGGGGGCGAGTCACCTCGGATGGCGTCATGACAGCACGCTACCGAATACCTCTGACGTTGGAGGCAGGCCGTACCGCCGCAAGCCACCCCCTCACACGCTGCCGCGCCCCTCGGACCTGTGGGCACGGGGGACGCGGCAGTCGGAGAACAGCATCGGCGGGAGTCTCAAGGCTGCCGAGGGGAGAGTGCCGTCTGATCTACTTCAGCACGAGGTCCTGGGTGTCGGAGTAGGCCGCGTACTGCTTGCCGGTCTCCCTGTGCTCTGCCTCCTCGCGGTTGTAGGCGATGCTGGTGGTGCCCTCGGAGAAGGGCTTCAACTTGGTCGACTCCGTCACGGCAACGAAGGCGAACCAGCCCTCAACGTGCCCGGAGCCCGCGTCCTCGGTGTCGATCACATCAAGACCGTCCGCCCTCAGGTCGTCGGCCACCTTTGCTCCGTACGGAACCGTCTTGGGCTTGGATGACGTTTTGTCCTGGAGTGAGGTGGAGTTTGAGAGCGTGCTGCTGTATCCGACGTCTCCATTGAAATCGAGCGTGCAGTGAAGCAGGTAGACGGTATCTGTCTTAGCTTTCTCCTTGTACTTCGGTGCGGCGTAGTCCTCGACCACCTTGTCGCAGGTCTGGGTCAGACCGATCTCCTGGTCCTTGAAGGTCACCGGCTTGATCTCCTGAATCTCGGAGCCGGACTTGGTGGTCTCACCACTCTTGCTCTTGGTGTCCTTGGCATCCTTGCCGTCCTTGTCGTCCTTGGAGTCCTCGGAGGGGGATGCATCCGAGTCGTCCGAGTCCGCCTTGGCGGAGGCCGTCGAGGAGGCTCCGGGTGAGGGCTGAGAGACCTCATCCTCATCGCAAGCGGACAGTCCGACAGCCATGGCAAGGGCGGCGGCGACGGAGAGAACTTTGACGGAGGAGCGCATGGGGATTCCTTTCTGGCGCGCTGGGAATAGCGAAAGTGTGCACCCGGCGCGAGCCCTCTTCCATGGGGAGCCCACCCAGGGGAGCGCTCCCCGTCTCCGCCCTCTCCCTGCGCTCAGAAGTCCCAGTCCTCGTCCTGGGTGGCCTCGGCCGTGCCCATGACGTAGGAGGAGCCCGAGCCGGAGAAGAAGTCGTGGTTCTCGTCGGCGTTGGGGGACAGGGAGGCGAGGATCGCCGGGTTGACGTCGACGGCATCGGCCGGGAACAGCGCCTCGTAGCCCAGGTTCATGAGGGCCTTGTTGGCGTTGTAGCGCAGGAACTTCTTGACGTCCTCGGTCAGGCCGAGCTCATCGTAGAGGTCCTCGGTGTACTGCTCCTCGTTGTCGTAGAGCTCCATGAGCAGGTCGAAGGTGTAGTCCTTGAGCTCTTGCTGACGCTCGGGCGAGGACTCGCGCACGGCGAGCTGGTACTTGTAGCCGATGTAGTAGCCGTGGACGGCCTCGTCACGAATGATGAGGCGGATGAGGTCGGCGGTGTTGGTCAGCTTGGCGTGGCTGGACCAGTACATGGGGGCGTAGAAGCCGGAGTAGAAGAGGAAGGACTCCAGCATGGTGGAGGCGACCTTGCGCTTCTCGGGGTCGTCGCCGCGGTAGTAGTCCAGGATGATGCGGGCCTTGCGCTGGAGGTTCGCGTTCTCCTCGCTCCAGCGGAAGGCCTCGTCGATCTCCGCCGTCGAGATGAGGGTGGAGAAGATCGAGGAGTAGGAGCGGGCGTGGACCGACTCCATGAAGGCGATGTTGGTGAGCACCGCCTCCTCGTGGGGGGTGCGGGCGTCCGGGATGAGGGAGACCGCGCCGACCGTGCCCTGGATGGTGTCCAGGAGGGTCAGGCCGGTGAAGACCCGGGTGGTCATGTTCTTCTCGGCCTCGTTCAGGGTGGCCCAGGACTGCACGTCGTTGGACAGCGGCACCTTCTCTGGCAGCCAGAAGTTGCCGGTGAGGCGGTCCCAGACCTCGAGGTCCTTGTCGTCGGTCAGGCGGTTCCAGTTGATGGCCTGGACGCGGTCGACCAGCTTGATGGGCTCGTGCATCAGTTCCTCCCGAGGTTTGGGTGATCCGGCCTCATGCTACCGACGACGACGACGACCGGCAGTGTCGCCCGACCGATCGGGACTGTGGTGCCCGCCGCGCTCCTGCCGTCGGGGGCTTCCGGACGGGAGAACGACCAGAGATGTTATTGACTCACATAGTGTGAGTGACTAACATTTCCTGCATGAGTCCACGCGCCTCCACCGCCGACCTGCTTCGGCGCACCGCACTGCGGATGTTCACCGAGCAGGGGTTCGACGCCGTCCCGGTCGCCGTGATCGCCAAGGCCGCCGGGGTCTCTCACATGACCTTCTTCCGCCACTTCCCCACCAAGGAGGCCGTGGTGGTGAGTGACCTGTTCGATCCGCTCATCGCCGAGGCGGTGCGCGCTCAGCCACAGCGGTGGCGACCACTGACCCGAGCCGTGCGGGGACTCGTTGCGGCGATGAGTCAAGAATCGGCGCGCGAGGAGATGTCCTCCCGAGAGTTCCATGAACGCATTCGGCTGGCAGCCCTCACCCCGTCACTGGCGGCCGCCGTGCGAACCGCAGGTCAGGAGACCGAGCGCGCCATCGCCACAGCGCTTGCCGCTCCCGGGGTGGACGACGCGGCGGCACAGGCCGCGGCCGGAGCCGTCATGGGAGCGGCGAGCAGCCTCCTGCTCGCCTGGGCCGGCGAGAGCAATGCAGCCAACACCGGGGCGGCCGATGCGGCAGCGACCCTCAGCCGGGGTCTTCTCAGCCTGCTGGGGGACACATGAGCGGTACAGCACCGGCGGCCCTGGAGGTTGCGGGCGTCCACGTCGCCCTGCGGGGGAAGCCTGTTCTGCGCGACCTCAGCCTTTCACTCGCCGACGGCGAGTGCCGCGCCGTCGTGGGTCTCAACGGCGCCGGGAAGACCACGGCCCTGCGCGTCATCCTGGGCATGCTGCGTCCCGACGCCGGCAGGGTTCTTCTGCACGGCCGCGACATCGCCTCCTCCCCCAGGGATGCCTGGCGGCGAGTGGGCCACCTGGTGGAGACTCCGTTGTCCTACCCCGAGCTCACGGCCCGGCAGAACATCATGGCGGCCGCACGCCTGCACGGCGCCGACCCTGAACGCACCAAGCGGGCAGTGGAACGGTTGAGTGAGGCGCTGGCGCTGACCGGCTGGCTCGACACACCTGTGCGTCGCCTGTCGCTGGGCACGCGCCAGAAGGTAGGGCTCGTCGGCGCCCTGGCGCATGAACCGGACGTCGTCGTCCTCGATGAGCCGACCAACGGGCTCGATCCGCTGGCCGTCGTCGGATTCAGGGATCTTCTGCGGGAGGTGACCGGGCGCGGCGGAGCGGTGCTGGTGACCGGGCACCACTTCGATGAGCTGACGCGCATCGCCGACCGGGTTGAGGTGCTGCACCGGGGGCGGATCATCGACACAATCGCGCCTGAGGACCCCGGCCGCCCCGGAGGCACCGACCTTGAGAGAGTCTTCTTCGACGCCGTCCTGGCGGCGGACCTGGCCGCAGACAGCACTGTCCTGGAGTCAGAGGCGGGACGGGACACCCGCGCGGAAACGAGCCGTGAACGGACGGAGGCCTCATGATGGGCATGGATCGCAGCGCTCTCGAGATCGTCATCGGCCTGGAGGCCCGCAAGTTGGCTCGGGCCACGGTCGTACGCGTAGCGACGGCGGCCGCCCTCGTTCTGGTCATGGCAACCACGGCCGGCGGGTACGCCGCCGCAATGCACGCCGGAGATACTGATCTGGGTCGAAAGGCCGCCTCAATGGTGACCTCGCCTGGTTGGGACGGCTACACGGCCCTGGGGGCGACAAGTGTGAGCGTAACGATGCTCCTGGCCGTGGGCGTGGTGATGTCATGGAGTACGGGGCGGGAGTTCACCGACGGAACCATTGTGGGCCTGTTCGCCATCCCGCCGGCCCTGCGAACCATTGCGACGGCGAAGATGCTAGTAACCCTATCCTGGGCGGTTCTGCTGGGAGCCGGCGAAGCGGTACTACTGATGACGGCGGGGTTACTGCTCGGCCTGGGGGCGGCAGGAGCCACCGGTTGCTTCGCGACGCTGTTGCTTGTCTCAGTGGTGCTCAGCGCAGGTGTCCTGCCGGTCATGTGGGCGGCGACGCGGTGGCGCGGCTACCTGGCCGGCATCGGGCTGACACTGGCGATCCTGGTCGTCACCAACCTGGCCGCCGGATTCGGCCTCGGCACCTACACCCCGTGGTCGATCCCGGTTGCCTGGACCATGACCCATGATGATGTCAGCACATTGCTGCTGGTAGTTCCGGTGATGACCGCCGCGATTGGCGCCTGGGTCACCCTCCGATCCTGGGACCGGCTCCAGCTGGGCACAGACTGACCGCAATTCCCATGGAACAACTGTTATGACGAGGAGGCGGCCGGCTGCTGGGCGGCAGTGAGGATGGGCGCGCCCTTCTCGGGTGGGTCCCCCTGGCCGACCACGGCACCGGCGTTCATGTCAAAGGCGACGACCTCAGAGTCGTAGTCGTCGTTCGGCGCGGTCGCCAGCTCGACCCGCTGAAGAGTCCGATTTCCCAGGACGGCCGCCAGAACCGGCGCTGCGGCGTCAACCTCCACACCCTTTCCGTACTCACCGAGTCCCCACACTCTCAGCTGGGTCACCTGGTTGATATCATCATGCGCATCCAGGTCCACCGTCGCATCGACTCGCTTATCTGCCGGGATGGCATCAAGGACGCTCTTGAGCGGCACGGAGGTGAGGTCAACGCCTTTGGAGTGAGTGACGTGACAATAGGATGAGCCCACATGAATACTCTGCTCGGTCTTGAGTGAACCCACACCGACAACCGGAGATGTTAGCGGAAGAATGAAGTTATCCGGAAGGGTTTTCACGCCTTGGTAGCGTAGCCGGATTTCATTCCAGGAGATCTCCACGCTCTCCACCTCCGAGGAGACCACGTTCATGGCAGCCGGCACGGCCCTCTCGGAGTCATCCATCGGCAGATGACAGGACATCGATGTCGCACCCTGGGTCCATTTGACGTCAAGTTCCACCTTGTCGGAGTCAGCCAGATTTACTACTTCGTTTCGAGCATTGCGAATGATGGCGAGGACTGAATCCTGTCCAGGATCACCCTTGAGGTTGACGATCACATCCCAGCGATCATCGGTCACGAGTCCCGGATCCACATCAACCTCAACGGACGTGACACCATCAAGACCGGATAGATACTTGCGCACCTTCCTCTTCTTCTTACTGAGGGCCAGAGCGAAAGGTGAGCACCCGCCCACTCCGAAAGTAAGAGACACTGCACCCAGTGCCAGCACCTCACGACGTCGAATACTCATCAACCTCACTCCCCTTCCCTTCATCATGCTTGCATGTGCACGTCAGGCAAAGACGCCTTCGGGTCCGTACCCCCTCAGGATGCCGAGGTGAGCACTTGTTGGGCGGCGGCGAGGATGGGCGCTCCCTTCTCGGGTGGGTCACCCTGGCCGACCACAGCGCCGGACTTCATGTCGAAGCCAACCACCTTGGGCTGGACCTTGCTTTCCACCGAGGTACTCAGCTCCACCCGCTGAAGCGCCTGATTGCCGAGGACTGTGGCGAGGACCGCGGCATCTGGCTGAACATCCTCATCCTGCCAGTCCTTCGCCCATTTCTTGAATATGAGACGGACCTGGTGACTGCCCACGTCTTCTGCCTCCAGGCTCAGGACCGCTCCGTACCGCTTATCGGAGGGAATGGAATCCAGTGCACGCTTGATCGGCACGGAGGTGAGATCCTTACCCTTGGCGTGGGAGATGAAGCAGTGAGACCGTCCAATCAGGATACTCTGCTCGACCCTCAGGGAGCCGAGGCGCAGCACTGGGGAGGTGGGCGGCAGGATGAAGTGATCCGGGAGGGTTTCAGTGGTCCGGTACTCGAAGGATATTCTCTCCTCCTCGATCTGGACTCGCTCCATGCCGGGCGACACCGCCTCCACCGTGGCGGAGGCTGCCTTGTCAGCATCCTTCATCGGCAGGTAGCAGAAGACGGAGGCCTTAGCCTGGGCCCAGGTGACGACCATCCTCACCTCACTGGCCCCGGTCAGGCGCAGCACCTCGGCGTAGGCGTCCCGCACAACTGTCGCCACCGACTCCGCGGATGGATCATCCTTGAGTCGCACGTCCACAATCCAACGATCCGGCTCTGAGAACTCCGGGTGCACCTCCACCCGTGCGGATGCCACGGCGTCGAGCCCGGAGAGGTACTGCTGCACCTTCCGCTTCCGTCTCCTGCGCGCCATGGCCATGGGCGAGCACCCGGCCACTGCGAGAGCAAGAGACGCGGCCGTTACGGCCAGGACCTGACGACGTCGCACGCTCATCAGACGTCACTCCGTCGCGTCGATAACACCTGGCGCAGTCTCCTGTCACAGGGAACCATCAGATTCATGCTCCCCTCACAACTAAGAGCCAGACTCCCGTGCTGCCGCCAGAACCTCCCTACCCTTTTCAGGTGGATATCCGGCATCGAAGTCACCCGATTCCATCTCGAAGCGCACCCCTTCTGTTCCACCAGAACTCCGGTCCGACACGGTTGAGACGTAAAGCGACTGAAGTGCCTGATTCCCTGAGACGATATTAAGGACCTTAGCGGCAGCAGTGACATCAAGACCATCCGACACCGTCCCAAAAGCAGAGACATCGAGCGTTGGCTTCTCATACACGTGATGATCGTCCGTTAACTCAACGGTGGCCTCATCCCGATATTTAGAATCGACAACATCCACAACCTCACGGAGAGGAACGGAGGTGAAGTCAACAGTGTCCGTATGCACCTTAATGGTCATACCATCGAGATCAAAACTGTCATCTACACCCACCCCAGATCGTGGCACCATGATGACATCAGCCGGGAACTCCTTGACGTCACCTCGACTCACCGAGATGTGATGACCTCCAACATTCATAGACTTCAAACTGGGCTTCGCGAGATCCCGAAGATAATCGAGCGTCGCCTCACTCTCCCCCTTCTCTGAGAGAGACCACGACACCGAGACGCCATTCTGCTTCCACGACACCGACAGCGAGAAGTATGTCTTCCCCACGGCCCCCTCGACCCGACGATAGGCGTCTTTGAGGACGGCGAGAGTCTCTTCTCTTCCGGGATCATCGTTGAGACTGATCAGCACCGTCCAAGAATCACCTATCTCGAAATTGGATTTTACCTGCGCGTTCACTGACTTGACGGCATCGAAGCTCTTCAAGGACTGCGTAATCCGACGGCGAGCCCGAATATTTCCCGGAGCCAGCGACCCGCAGCCCGACATCGCCAGCAGCGTCAACGAGCCGACACCCGTCAGAATCGTGCGTCTCGGGAGGCTCCGTCCGCCCGCCAGCCCCATCACAGCGGTACCGATTCACTCGAACGCGACAGGAAGAGCGCAATGAACAGGAACCGGATGATGCTGCGTCGACGATGAGCCATGGCGCCACCTTAGGCTCTCACTCCGGCACACGGGATGGGGATCGTTCCCCTCTCCGGTGCAGTCGGCTGCTGGAGCGCAAGACGCCCCGGGCCCACCTGAGTGCAGAACTCAGGTGGGCCCGGGGACCTATCCCTGTGAGAGGTGGGAACTAGCGGCCGGCGTCAGGCGCGGCGGCGGCTCACCAGCAGAGCCCCTCCCATCACGGCGACCACGGCGATGCCCAGAGGCAGGCCGATCCTGACACCGGTGCTGGCCAGCGGGCCCCCCGCAGGACCGCCAGGTGCCCCATCGGCCGGGGCCGGCGCCGCCGAGCTAGTGGACGTCACCGGTGCAGGCGCGCCGTCCGACGACGAGTCACCCGCAGCGGTGGAGCTGCTCGCGTCAGCGCTGGGCTTGGCGTTCGGGTCCGCGCTGGCGTCAGCAGCGGGCTTGTCAGCCGGGTCCGCACTCGCCTCAGCACTGGGCTTGGCGTTCGGGTCCGCACTCGCCTCAGCACTGGGCTTGGCGTTTGGGTCCACACTGGCGTCAGCGGCCGGCTTGTCAGCCGGGTCCGCACTCGCCTCAGCACTCGGCTTGGCGCTCGCCTCAGCACTGGGCTTGGCGTTCGGGTCCGCGCTGGCGTCAGCAGCGGGCTTGTCAGCCGGGTCCGCACTCGCCTCAGCACTGGGCTTGGCGTTCGGGTCCGCGCTGGCGTCAGCGGCCGGCTTGTCAGCCGGGTCCGCACTCGCCTCAGCACTCGGCTTGGCGCTCGCCTCAGCACTGGGCTTCACGTTCGGGTCCGCGCTGGCGTCAGCGGCCGGCTTCTCGGTCGGAGCGGCACTCGGCGCAGCACTCGGCTCGGCGGAAGGCTTCGCAGTCGCCTCAGCGCTCGGCGTCGGCGACGGCACGGCGAGAGAGGTGTACATACCAGCGAACTTCAGGTCCAGCACCTTCTCGCCAATAGTCACCTTCTGAGACGCGGGAGCCTTGAGGGTGTACCCGTCGACCTGAGCCTTGTCCACGTCCTGTTCAATGGTGCACTCAGTGCCCACGGGCAGCTCCGGACCATTGACCGCCGGGCCATTGGCCTTGGCCTTGAGGGTGCCTTCCTGCCCGTTGTCGCAGGTGTAGGTGAAGGTGAACTCCTTGTCAGCCACGGGAGCACCCGAGGCAGTGTTGGTCACCGAGAAGGAGCCCTTGGCCTTCGTGTAGGTGTTGGTCATCGTCACCTCGGCCGTCTGATCCTTGACGATAGCGACGGTCTGCGGCTCCGGGGCGGTCAGCGTGTACCCCGACCGGAAGGCGGAGTCGGTGATCTCGGTGACGGTGCAGGTCGAGCCTGCCGCGACCTCCTCGGAGTGCTCCGAGGTCTTCCCACCCTTCACCATCAGGAAGCCCGTGGTCTGGTCGGTGCAGCTGTAGGTGAACAAGAAGGTGGAGTTGCTGAAGTCGCCGTCGCCGGCCAGGGCCTTCGTGATCGTGAAGTCACCGTGATCCACGGGCACGGCGTCAGCAGAGTTGCTCAGCGTCACGGTCTCGAGCATCTGCTCCTCAACGGTCGCAGTGTTGGTGCTCTGGCCGTTCACCATGAAGGCCGGCTTACCCCAGACGACACCTTCAGGAGTGACCGAGGCGTTCGTCGGGTCCTCGTTGAACGTGAGGACCGTTCCGGTGGGGAAGATTTCCTTGAACACGGTCTTCGCACCGATGTTCAGGTTCATCTCGAGGTCACCACCAGTACCCTCCTGGTTGAGGGTGCCCGGGGCCTTCCAGCCCGGGTAGGCGCTTGCCTTCGCGTCACCGGGCAGGTCGTAGTTGACACTGACCTTGAAGGTGGTGTCCGCCGGCACCTTGCCGGTCTGGGTTCCGGTGAGGAGCTTGGTGATCTCGAATCCACCGAAGCCAGGCTTCATCTCGACGTTAATGGAGAAGGATGAGGCGTAGTGCACAGCGTAGGAGCCCCGCAGACTGGTTCCCAGCGCGGTGGCGTCGTTCTTGTACCGCACACCGGGCTGCACCTTGCCGTTGTCGGTGTTGGGGGTCGACTCGTAGCGGACGATGTAGTTGCTGCGCGGCGCGAAGGGACCGGTCACCTTGATGAAGGCGACGTCGCCGTTGAAGGTGACGTCGAGGTCGAAGTCGCCCGCGCCGGTGTTCTGGTCGGCGCCGGAAGCGTCCGTGAGCTGCCCGGAGCTGGCACCCTTACCCTCGGAGGTGCCGGTCTCCAGCCTCCACCTGCTCTTGTCGGCGACGTACTTCTGTCCGGGGCCGAGCTCATCGGTGAACATGATGGTCGAGCGGGTCTTGCCGTCCACGGTCAGCGACTGACCGTTCTCCTCGAGAGCCGCCTTGATCTGGTCAGGACCGAAGATCAGCTGCCAGGCAATTTTGTCGGAGTCAGCGGTCAGGTCGCTGGCCCACTTGGTGACCTTCTCCGGCTTGTAGGGGCCTTCGACGTACGCGCCGATCTTGCCGCCAGGAACGGCCACGGGAGTGTCGACACCGTTGGCCTTGATCGACAGGTTGGGCAGATCCGAGGCCCCGTTGGCCACCACCAGTGACGTCCCGTTACCCCGCAGGTCCTTGAAACCCTGGGCGACGATCTTGTCGAGCTCACTGTTGAAGGTGCAGGTGATCTTACGCTCGGCCACCGAGCACTCACCCACCTGCGTGTTGACGCCATCGTGGTTGAGCATCATCGGCTCAGTGATCTTGTCCTTGCTGCGGACCTGCTCGGGCAGTGCGATCTCGAAGGAGTCCCCGCCCTTGGCCTGGGCCTTGCTGGCATCCCAGCTGAACTTCAGCTTGAGGTAGTCACCGCTCTGGATCGCGGTCTTGCTCGGGTCCTCCTCGCCGACGGCGTTTGAGGGGGTCAGTGACAGGTCGGAGACAGTGATCTTCGGGTTGATGGCGGCTCGGGCCTGCATGGGCAGGACCGTCAGCATCGCGGCAACCATCACCACGAGCAGGAGGAGAGCACCTGTGGCACGCACAGGCGCTCTGAGCGCTCTGGGGGCATGGATCTTTGACACGGCAAACCTTTCGGGAGAAGTCCGGCACTCAATTGATGCGGTGCCGAACTTAAGTTCTATATTTACTGGTATCAATGGCGAAAATCTCACGCGACGGTCACGAATCGGCTGCCGTTTTGCCTCGGAATGATGACGATGATGACGACTTCATCGCTAACCGCTCAGGTGGGAGAAATCGATTTTCGACGGCGCCCACCTCGGCTCATCCCTCAGCCGACCCCAGAGTTGCAGCCAACAACCGATCATCAGCAGTATCGGCCGCAATTCCACCATCCATCCGGCATCCACTCAGCTCCGGACATCACCACGGACACAGACACTGCACCGGCCCCTCAGGCACGTAGTTGACTGAGATAATAGATTCATGAGTCCCACGGTTCGGGTGGGCGAGACCTCCGCCCTTGTCAGCAACCTCGTCAACCAGCTCGTACAGCGGTTGGCGGCCGACAACGCGCCTGAACGCCTCGTCGTCGGGCTGGCAGGCGCTCCCGGTTCGGGAAAATCAACGATTGCCGAGCAGCTGGTGACCGAGCTGAAAGCGGCTGGCATCTTCGCCGGGCTGGTCGCCATGGACGGCTTCCACCTGTCCAACGCCGTCCTGGACGAGCTGGGGCGCCACAACCGCAAGGGTGCGCCGGACACCTTCGACGTCGAGGGCTACCTGACGACCCTGGACCGGGTGCGGGCCGACGGCGCCCCACAGGTCCTCGCCCCGGTCTACCGACGCGACATGCACGAGTCCGTGGCGGCCGGGAGCATCGTCAGCGGCACCGGCGTCGTCGTCACTGAGGGCAACTACCTCGCGCTGGAGACGCGGGGTTGGGGTGCGGCGCGTGAGCGGATCGACCTGCTCATCCACATTGACGTGCCCGAGGAGGTGCTCGTGCCGCGGCTCATCAACCGGCACGAGGACTTCGGTAAGAACCCGCTGGCGGCCGGTCACTGGGTGCGCACCGTGGATCTGCCCAATGCTCGCCTCATCGCCACAAGCGTCCACCGCTGCGACGAGGTGTGGCGCGAGCCCGAGGACGAAGACGACTCCAACGTCGTCGACGACGGCGCTGACGACGCCGACGACGACCTCGAGTAGAGCCCCGGCCTGCACTGGCCTCACCAAGCCCGCGGGGCCACCGACGCGGGTCACGGCCGGCGGCCCGTTCCGAGCCCTCAGTACTCGAGGCTCAGGTGCGTCCGCACGGTGGACTGAGACGGCATCGTTTCACTCCTCGGACTATCGTCACCGCGCGTATCCCCGCTGACGCTCCACCGTTGATCCGAGGCATCCCATGACACCCCCGACAGACACTGACGCAGTCACCGATGCAGCCGCCGAGAAGAGACAGGACCGCAGCGCCCGCATCGCGGTGACGGTCTTCCCACTCATCATGTTCGGCGCCTTCCTCGCCGCCTTCTTCTCGCCCTCCACCTTCGTGCCGCTGGCCGGTTACATGACGCCGTTGCTGGCCGTCACGATGCTGGGGATGGGGATGACCTTGTCCATCCCGGACTTCACGATGATCGCCCGCCACCCGAAGCCGGTCATTCTGGGTGTGCTCAGCCAGTACGCGGTCATGCCGCTGGTGGGTTGGAGCGTGGCGAACCTGCTGCCGCTGTCCCCCGAACTCAAGGTGGGCATCATCCTCATCGGCTGCGTGCCCGGAGGGACGACGTCGAACGTGGTGAGCTACCTGGCCAAGGGCAACACGGCGCTTTCGGTGTCGATGACCGCCTTCTCCACGATGCTTGCCCCTATCGTCACCCCGCTGCTGACTCTGTGGCTGGCCGGCACCTACATGCAGGTGCCAGCCGGGTCGATGGCACTGTCGATTGTGCAGATCGTGCTGCTGCCGGTGGGTGCGGGCCTGGCCTGCAATGTCTTCTTCCACCGGCAGGTGGCGCGGATCCAGCCGGCGATGCCATGGGTCTCGGTTGTGGCGATCGCCGCGGTGGTGGCGGCCGTGGCCTCCAAGAGTCAGCCGCTCATCGCCACCGCGGGGCCACTCATGTTCGCCGCAATCGCCTTGGAGAATGCAACCGGCTACGCCCTGGGCTACGCCGTGGCGCGAGCCTTCGGCGTCTCGCGGGCCGACCGCCGCACGATCGGTATCGAGGTGGGCCTGCAGAACGCCGGGCTCGGTTCAACGCTCGCCCTGCAGTACCTGAGCGCGGCAGTGGCCGCACCCTGCGCGGTGGCGACCTTCTGGCACACGATCACCGGTTCCCTGCTGGCCATGTACTGGCGCCTGCGCGGGTTCCCGGCCGGCGAGGATCCGCACGCCACCGTGCGCGAGCTGCGCCGTCGTGCCAAGGAGTCCTCGGCTGCGAGGTGAGCCACTGCCGTTAGGCGGAGAGCTGCGCGATCCGCCCCGGAGTGAGCGCCACGGCGCCGGCGACGTCGCGCACACTATGCCCTTGAGCCAGCATGGCGTGCACTGACTCCTCCGTCGCGCTTCGCAAGGCCGCCTCGGCGTAGCGAAGAGCCATTCGGTCGTTACCGACCTTGAGTGCCCGCACGATGTACTCCGGCAGACCATCATCTGGAAGAAGACGGACGTCGATGACAGCCCCCTCCGGCAGATCCGCTGCAAGGATGATGGCATCGACAATCTCAGCGCGCACCGCTGCGAGAGTAGGGGCCCAGGTATGCGCCGTGGGTTCCTGAACGCACTGCGCCAACCAGTTGTCCGCCTCGCGACTCACCGTCACGTCATACGTCGTCATCGTCTTGTCCACCCTTTCCCGAGGACCGGCGCAAGGTCGCGATCGATCGCGGCCAGCGTTCCCACCGGCACCTCTCCAGCATGTTGAGGAACAACAGTGAAGGCCCGAACCCCCTCGGCCGACACCACCTCGTACCGTCGATGCGAACCACGTTGACGAGTCACGACACCACCCAGCGCCTCGATCCGTCGGTTGAGCTCGCGCACCTTCACGACAGCAGTTTATCCGCTAAACAACTCATGTGTACAGCCACTACACACCACACAGGAGATGATGGCAAGAGCGGTCATCGACAGACACTCGCCCATACAGCACGAGAGTCGGGGCCGGGAGGAATCATGTCCTCTCGGCCCCGACGGCAGTCATGGGCAGGCAGCCGACGGCAGCCAGCTCACAGCATGCAGGAGACGCAGCCCTCGACCTCGGTCCCGGTCAGGGCGGCCTGGCGCAGGCGGATGTAGTAGAGGGTCTTGATGCCCTTGCGCCAGGCGTAGATCTGGGCTCGGTTGACGTCGCGGGTGGTGGCCGTGTCCGGGAAGAACAGCGTGAGGCTCAGCCCCTGGTCGACGTGCTGGGTGGCCACGGCGTAGGTGTCGATGATCTTCTCCGGGCCGATCTCGTAGGCGTCCCGGTAGTACTCGAGGTTGTCATTCGTCATGAAGGGCGCCGGGTAGTAGACGCGGCCGATCTTGCCCTCCTTGCGGATCTCCACCTTGGCCACGATCGGGTGGATCGAGGAGGTGGAGTTGTTGATGTAGGAGATCGAGCCGGTGGGCGGCACGGCCTGCAGGTTGCGGTTGTACAGGCCGCCCTTCTTGATCTTCTCCGCCAGCTCGGCCCAGTCCTCACGCGTGGGAACGTGCACGCTGGAGGCCGCGAAGATCTCCTTGACGCGCTCGGTGACCGGTACGAAGTCCTGGGTCACGTACTTCTCGAAGAACTCGCCGCTGGCGTAGGTCGAGTCCTCGAAGCCCACGAAGCTCTCCCCGCGCTCCACGGCCATCTCGTTCGACGCCGTCAGGGCGGCGAACAGGACGCTGGCGAAGTAGACGTTGGTGAAGTCCAGGCCCTCCTCGGAGCCGTAGTGGATGCGCTCACGCGCCAGGAAGCCATGGAGGTTCATCTGCCCCAGGCCAATGGCATGCGACTCGTGGTTGCCCCGGTCGATGGAGGGCACGCTGGGCAGGTGGGTCTGGTCGCTGACGGCGGTCAGGCCGCGCACAGCGGTGCGGATCGTGCGGGCGAAGTCCGGGGAGTCCATCGTCTTGGCGATGTTGAGGCTGCCCAGGTTGCAGGAGATGTCCTTGCCCACGTGGGCGTAGGTGAGGTCCTCGTTGAGCTCGCTGGGCTCGGAGACCTGAAGGATCTCGGAGCACAGGTTGGACATGACGACCTTGCCCTTGATGGGGTTGGCCTTGTTGACCGTGTCCTCGAACATGACGTACGGGTAGCCGGACTCGAACTGGATCTCGGCCAGAGTCTGGAAGAAGGTGCGGGCGTTGATCTTTTTCTTCTTGATGCGCCCGTCGTCCACCATCTCGCGGTACTTCTCAGTGACGTTGATGTCCGCGAAGGGCATGCCGTAGACGCGCTCGACGTCGTAGGGGCTGAAGAGGTACATGTCCTCGTTGTTGCGGGCCAGCTCGAAGGTAATGTCGGGGATGACGACGCCCAGTGAGAGGGTCTTGATGCGGATCTTCTCGTCGGCGTTCTCACGCTTGGTGTCCAGGAACCGCATGATGTCGGGGTGGTGGGCGTGCAGGTACACGGCCCCTGCACCCTGGCGGGCCCCGAGCTGGTTGGCGTAGGAGAAGGAGTCCTCCAGCAACTTCATGACGGGGATGACGCCGCTGGACTGGTTCTCGATGCGCTTGATGGGGGCGCCCATCTCCCGCAGGTTGCTCAGCAGGAGGGCCACTCCCCCGCCGCGCTTGGACAGCTGGAGGGCGGAGTTGATGCCGCGGGCGATCGACTCCATGTTGTCCTCGATGCGCACGAGGAAGCAGGAGACGGGCTCCCCGCGCTGAGCCTTGCCCTCGTTGAGGAAGGTGGGTGTGGCCGGCTGGAAGCGGCCGGACATCATCTCGTCGACGAGGTCGAGGGCCAGCTGCTCGTCGCCGTCGGCCAGTGTGAGGGCCACCATGGTGACGCGGTCCTCGAAGCGCTCCAGGTAGCGCTTCCCGTCGAAGGTCTTGAGCGTGTAGGACGTGTAGTACTTGAAGGCACCCAGGAAGGTCTCGAAGCGGAACTTGTGGGCGTAGGCGGCCTTGAAGGCGGACTTGACGAACTCCGGGGAGTACTTGTCCAGGATGTGGCCCTCGTAGTAGCCCTCCTCGACCAGGTACTCGAGCTTCTCCTCCAGGTCGTGGAAGAAGACCGTGTTCTGGTTGACGTGCTGGAGGAAGTACTGCCGGGCCGCCTCGTGGTCGGCATCGAACTGGATCCTGCCGTCCGCGTCGTAGAGGTTCAGCTTCGCGTTGAGCGCGTGGTAGTCCAGCTCCGGGGAGGACACGGTCTCTGAGCCGGTGTCCGTCAGCGTGTCTGCCAAAAGTCTTCCAATCCTTCTTTGACGCGTGCGACGTCCGTGGGGGTGCCGAGCAGCTCGTAGCGGTACAGGAACGGCACTCCCAACTTGCTGGCGATGATGTCACCCGCCAGGCAGTAGGCCTGGCCGAAGTTGGTGTTGCCCGAGGCGATGACGCCCCGGCACAGGGCCCGGTTGTCCGGGTTGTTGAGGAAGGCGATGACCTGCTTGGGCACCGCCCCCTTGACGGAGCCGCCACCGTAGGTGGGCACGACCAGGACGTACTCCTCGTCCACGGTCAGCGGCGACTCCGTGCGCCTCAGGGGGATGCGCGCCGTCGGGAAGCCGAGCTTGCCCACGAATCGGTGCGTGTTCTCCGAGGTGGAGGAGAAGTAGACCAGCAGAGGCCCGCTACTCACGGCGCGCCCCCGCGGCCTCAGACCGCGACGGACTCGACGGCCAGGGCGAGGGTCTTGATCTTGTCCGGGCGGAAGCCGGACCAGTGGTCCTCTCCGGCGACGACGACGGGGGCCTGGGCGTACCCCAGGGACTTGACCTGCTCGAGGGCCTGAGCGTCCAAGGAGATGTCCACCGTCTCGTAGGACAGGCCGGCCTTGTCCATGGCGCGGTAGGTGGCCGTGCACTGGACGCAGTTGGGCTTGCTGTAGATGGTGATCGCCATGTCCGTCTCTTCCTCAGGGTCGGGTGGCGGTGACTGCGGCCCGTCCCCGAACAGGGACTGCGCCGGCGGCACCACACGCTTGTCATTCACGGGAGGCCAGAACGGCCCCGCGGAGCAAGACACTACCCCTTGGGGTGATCCGGGTCCATCACCCCAAGATGCTGTGTCTAACGTGGCCCTGTGCACACCACCCCTCCCCTCTGTGGAAAACCTTCGTCTCACTGTGGACGGCTGGTGGAGACAGTCCGTGGCCACCTCGTTGGAGGCCCTCGAGCCCGTCCCCGCAATCCGCACAACGATGGTCCTGCATGGGTACGACATCTATTCGCCCCCCTTAACCACAGGCGCAGCCGGTCGTCGGCACTTCTCTACCCCCAGCCCTGGGGATGAAGACGCAGAATTCGCCCTCTCGGACACACCCCTTCGGCGTGTCGCCGCACCCAGCGAACATCCAGCAAATGACCGGGATCCGACGGCGTCGAAAGCGACCACCTCGATCGACACTTCCCGCCGCCAGCACTCAGCAGGCCGGTGATAACCGTGACAACGAGGAAGGCTGCTCCGAGAGTATGCAGCCTCACACCACACAAGGGGCTCGCGCACTAGCGCGATTTATACAAACCAACCTATCGTTATGTTAACGTAATAATACGGTTCCCAACCCATCTCCCCCAAGGACATCCTCATGCAGCAGGTGTTGCAAGATCTACCATTGACACTGGCCTACATCGGCTCCGATCTGGTGGCCATCGCGCTCCTGGTCGGAGCCCTCTACATTCCACGTCACGGCCGCCGCGACCTCGTAGCCGCCTACATCGGCGTCAACGTCGGCGTCCTGGCCGTCACCCTGCTGCTGTCAACGAGCGACAGCGTCGGAGCCGGCCTGGGCCTGGGACTCTTCGGCGTCCTGTCCATCATCCGCCTGCGCTCCTCCTCCCTGGCCCAGGGGGAGGTGGCCTATTTCTTCGCGGCCCTGGCCCTGGGCCTGCTCGGTGGCATCAAGGGCAAGCACATCAGCCACCTCACCATCGTCGCCATCCTCATGCTCCTCATCCTCGCCTCCCTGTGGGTGGGCGACCACCCGGCGCTCTTGCGCCGCAACCGCAACCAGGTCGTCACCCTTGACCGGGCCATCAGCAACGAGAACGAGCTCATCACCGAACTCGAGGACCTGCTCGGCGCCCAGGTGCGCAGCGTGGACCTCAAGAGCCTGGACCTGGTCAACGACACCACCATCGTGGAGGTCCACTACCGGCTGCGTCCCCGGTCCCGTACGGCCACACCGGCTCAGCCGCCGGCCGCCCAGCTGCAGCAGGAGGAGACGCCGCAGGGGCCCCATCTGGTCCGGGAGGCTCAGCCTCAGGCCCCCGTTCAGGCCGCCGCTCAGGTTCAGCCCGCCGGTCAGCAGCTCTGGCCCGAGACCCCCGTGGCCGACAGCGCCGCGAGAGCAGCCACTGCCCCGCCTCGGTACGACTGGATCACCGGTCACCGCCAGCAACACGCCTCCGCCTCCCCGCAGCACGCTCAGGTGAACAACCCTCCGTCCATGGTCCAGCCCCGCTACAACTGACCGCGCCGGCCCGCCCCCACCGGCGGTGCCCCGCATCGGGACTGCATCGTCGCCTCGAGGACATCGCGCACCCATAGCGTCCACCGCACCCACCACGCAGCCACTGCCGCCGCCCCTCCTCCACCGCTGCCACCCAGCAGCATCGGTTCCCCCACCTCGCGACTCCCGATCCCGGAAAGGACTGCACCGTGCTGAACACCGACGACATCAACACGATCTCCCTCGCCGAGCTCAACTCCGAGGCGAGTCTCCTGACCCGCATGGACCGCAAGTACCTGGTTCCCCCGGGCGACACCCAGCACGTCATCAGCCACCTGGCCCCGCGAGCGCAGGTCCTCCAGATCGACGGCCTGCGACACTTCCGTTACGCCTCGACCTACTTCGACACCCCCGGCCTGGACGCCTACTTCCTGGCGGCCCGCAAGCGCCGTCGGCGTTACAAGATCCGCACCCGCACCTATCTGGACTCCGGCCTGTGCTTCCTGGAGGTCAAGACCAACGGGTCGCGCGAGGCCACGGTCAAGGACCGCTTCAAGTACGATCCCGACGACGCCGACCGCGTCACACCCGACGGTCGCCTGTTCGTCATCGAGCGCCTCGTGGAGTCCGGCACCTGCTCCTCGGACGAGGCGCGCACGATCGCCGATGCCCTCGTCCCGGTCATGGACTCCACCTACAGCCGCACCACCCTGCACCTGCCCCACGACGAGGCCCGCGCCACCTTCGACACCCAGCTCACTTGGGACCTGTTCGGCCCCGACGGGAAGCGCCTGGGGCAGGGCGTCATGGTCGATCACCTCAACGTCGTCGAGACGAAGAACCCCTCCACGGCCTCCCCCACGGACCGCCTCCTGTGGCATCAGGGGCACCGGCCGGCCCGCATCTCGAAGTACGCCACCGGTATGGCGCTGCTGTACGCGAACCTGCCCACCAACCGGTGGAACCGCACCATCAAGCGGGATCTGGGGCGCTACTGGCGTCAGGCCCAGTCGCGCCAGCTCGCGGCCTGAGCAGCAGCCCTCACGCTTCCAACCCACCCCAACCAGCGCCTCCACAGGTCCCGGGCACCGCCCGTCTGTGGGGGCGCTGTTGGCCGCCTTACGCCGCGGCGCGGCAAGTCATGCCTCCCCCATGCCCTGTTCACAGCGCGCTCATGGAATGCGCCCGTTGACTGTTTGTCACCGGACGGAGCCGCACAACGCCGCGGCGCGCTGAGGGCGCTCCCCTGCTGCCCACCCCGCGGTCAGGCCCCGTCACCGGTCCGATTGACCCGACAGGAGCCTCCCGATGAGCCTGACCACCCTGACCTACATCGCCGCCGACCTGATCGCCCTCGCCGTCCTGGTCGGGGCCCTCTACGCCCCCCGCCACGCACGCAAGGACCTCATGGCCGCCTACATCGGCGTCAACGTGGGCGTTCTGGCCGTCACCCTGCTGCTGTCGACAGCGAGCGTCGCGGCCGGCCTGGGCCTGGGGCTCTTCGGCGTCCTGTCCATCATCCGCCTGCGCTCCACCGAGCTGGCCCAGCACGAGGTCGCCTACTTCTTCGCGGCCCTGGCCCTGGGCCTGCTCGGCGGGATCCAGACCGCACCGATCGGGATGGTGGCGGCCCTCATGGGCACCGTCGTCGCCGCCCTGTGGATCGGCGACCACCCCGCGCTCATGCGCCGCAACCGTCACCAGGTGATCGTCCTCGACCACGCCATCACCAACGAGACCGCTCTCATCGCGCACCTGGAGCGCACCCTGGGCGGGCAGGTCCGCTCGGTGGAGGTCCAGCGCCTCGACCTGGTCGACGACACCACCACCGTTGACGTCCGCTTCCGGGTGCCGCGTCACACCCCCGCTGAGCTCGAGACCGCCACGGCCTTCGACGACATCGCCCCCGCCACGCAGCCGGCCGCCGAGCCGACCGGCCTCGTCGCCCGCGAGGCGCAGACCGCCCAGCCCTGGAGCGGCACGCGCCTGAACGCCGCGCAGGCCGGCTCCCGCCCCGAGCCCGTCGAGGCCCAGTCCCTCACCGTGGCGCCGGCCGCCCAGTACGTCACCCGCTCCAGCAGTCAGGTGGCCTCGCCCGCCGCCGTGGCCTCGCGCTGACCGCTGACCCGGACGAAGCCGACAGGCCAGACAAGGACAGACAAGGACCCCGATGATGACCACGACGACAACCTCAACGACGATCTCAACGGCAACCGTGAGCACCTCCCCGGCAGCTTCCTTCGCGGGGCCTCTGGCTCCGACGTCGGGCTCCCTGAACGCCGACCACCTGGCCCCGATCAGTCTCGCCGAGCTCAACGACGCCGCGGGCCTGCTCACCCGGGTGGACCGCAAGTACCTGGTGCCGCTGGAGCGTGCGCAGGAGCTCGTGGGTGGCCTCAGCTCGGAGGCCCGGGTCCTGAATATCGACGGGCGGCGCCGCTTCTCCTACGCCTCGACCTACTTCGACACCCCGGGGCTGGAGGCCTTCATGCTCACGGCCCGCAAGCGGCGTCGACGCTTCAAGGTGCGCACCCGCACCTACCTGGATTCCGGCCTGTGCTTCCTGGAGGTCAAGACCCGCGGCGCGCGCGGCACCACCGTCAAGCGGCGCATGGGATACCACCCCGACGATGCCTCCCGCCTGACCGGCTCGGGTCGTGCCTTTGTGGCCGCCTGCCTGGCGAGCACGGGGGTCACCGGGCCGGCTGCGGCCCGGGATGTCGCCGCCGTGCTGCGGCCGGTGCTGGCCACCACCTATGAGCGCACCACCTTGCACCTGCCGCGCGCCGAGGCCCGGGCCACCATCGACACGTCCCTGACCTGGCGGCGCCTGACACCGGGGGTCCGCACGAGGACCGCCGGAGTCGCCGGGGCGCCGCAGGCCCTGCGCCCGGCCCACCTGACCGCGGCCATCGTCGACGGCGAGCCGGTGGCGGTAGCGGGCGTCGCCGTCGTCGAGACGAAGAACCCGGCCACGCCCTCACCTGCGGACCGGGCCCTGTGGGACGCCGGACACCGCCCCGCCCGCATCTCGAAGTACGCCACCGGCATGGCGCTGCTCCACCCCGAGCTGCCCGCCAACCGGTGGTACCGGACCCTGACCCACGAGCTCGCCGACCTGTTCGGCACCGACCGCTCCAACCTGGAGAGCATCGGCGCCACCCGCGCCGCCTGAGCGCCGCCTGAGCACCACCCCTAGACCACCCACGATCCGATACCGGACCCGAGAAGAACCCGAGAAGAAGAGGCCCAGACACCATGAAGACCACCAAGACGACGACCACGCCCCTCCACCGACTCCGCCGTCGTGCGACCGGAGCCGTCGCGTTCCTGGCCGCGATCGCCCTGGCGGCCGGCTGCTCGACCTCCTCGGCCTCCGGCAATGCCAGTGCCTCGAGCTCGAGTGAGTCGGATACGACGTGGACGACGATCTCCTCGTCGGTGGCCACGGCGTCGACCGGCGCAAGCGTCTCCGACATCCTGGGGGCGAACGCCTCGGTGGAGGACGCCTCGAGCTCCGCGGACGACGCCGGGACCCCGGACACGTCGTCGGCCACCACGATCACGCTGTCGGGATCGTCGGCCTCGGCCAGTGGGTCGGCGTCGAGCAACGTGAAGGTCGATGGGGGCACCGTCACCATCAGCGGCGGCGGCACCTACGTCATCAGCGGCGAGCTCAGCAACGGGCGGATCGTCGTCAACGCCCCCAAGGCGGACGTGCGCCTAGTCCTCAAGGGCGCGAGCATCACGAGCTCGGACGGGCCGGCCATCGACATCCAGGACGCCGGCAACGCGATCGTGGTCCTGGCCAAGGACTCCAAGAACACGCTGACCGACGGCGCGAGCTACGCCTCGGGGCAGGAGGCCACCGCCGCCCTGTTCTCCTCCGACACGCTCACCGTCACCGGGGCCGGCCAGCTGGACGTGACCGGCTCCTACAAGGACGGCATCTCCTCCAAGAACGGCCTCATCATCACCGGTAACGCCACCATCAAGGTCAAGGCCGCCGACGACGGGCTGCGCGGCAAGGACTACCTGGTGGTGGAGTCCGGGACGCTGACGGTCGAGGCCGGGGGCGACGCCCTGAAGTCCAGTGAGGGCGACGATGAGACGAAGGGCTTCATCTCCCTGGGCAAGGCGAGCATCACGCTGACCTCCACCGACGACGCGATCTCGGCGACCACGGACGTCACCGTCAAGGACACGACCCTGACGATCACGGCCGGCGGCGGCCAGGCGAACGCCACCGTTGAGGAGCAGGCCCCGCCCGGGCAGGAGTCGACGGCGGACTCCTCGACGCCTTCACCCAAGGGCATCAACGCCGGGGTGAGCTACACGCAGGACTCCGGGAAGGTCACTGTCAATGCGGCCGATGAGGGGCTGCAGGCGGCGTTCATCAACGTGGCCGGAGGGGAGCTGTCCATCGCGGCGGGCGACGACGGCATCAACGCCTCCAACGGCGACCACGTCATCGAGGGGCACGAGAACGCCGATTCCGAGTCCGACGACGGCTCGGTGCTGACGATCAGCGGCGGCGAGGTGGAGGTCTCCTACGCCTCCTCCGACGGTATCGACTCCAATGGCTCGGCCTACGTCAAGGGCGGGATCGTAGTGGTCTCGGGACAGGCCGGCGCGATGGACGGCGCGGTGGACGCCAACGGTGAAAGCCAGTTCGTGGGGGTCACGGGCTCGCCGTCGGTGAGCGCGGGGGACACGCTGACTGTCACGGATGCTTCCGGGTCTCAGGTGGCCTCGCTCAAGGTGGACTTCACGGCTGAGGCGATCACGGTGCTGGGCCTCACTGAGGGCCAGCAGTACACGGTGGCGACGTCATCGGGCGGCTCGGCCACGGGGACGGCCTCGGCGCTGTCGGCCGGCATGGGCGGCCCCATGGGTGGTGGCGCCGGTGGTCAGGGAGGCCAGGGCGGTCAGGGCGGTCAGGGCGGCGGGGGCCAGGGCCAGCAGTCCGGTGGCGGGCAGCAGTCCGGCAACCAGAACAGTCAGTCGAACAGCACGTCCAGTACCGCCCAGAGCAGCTGACCCGGACTGGACACTGAGGTGGGAGCCGCAGCGCAACGCTGCGGCCCCCACCTCGTGTCAGCAAGAAGGGATCCTCACTGGCCCTGATCAGGACTGGGCGGCGGAACGGGAGGCATCTGCCCTTGTTGCGGGACCTGCTCCGTGTAGCCGGGCTGGCTCTGCAGGAACTGCGTCTGGGGCTGCCCCTGAGGCAGCTGCCCACTCTGCTGGGGCTGGGGCTGCGGCAGCATCTGGGGCTGCCCCTGAGGCAGCTGCCCGCCCTGTTGCGGCTGCAGCTGCTGCTGCATCTGAGCCTGCTGCATCTGAGCGAGCTGCATCTGCTGCATGGCGAGAGTCTGCATACGAATCTCCTGAGCCTCGCCGTGACGCGTGGCCTCCCAGTCCGCGAACACGCGATTCTGCAGCTCAACCGTGAACGCCCGGAGCTTGCGGGACTCGATGAACGAGATCTCCAGGCCGAAGGAACCCCCGGCATGGTTGGTCACCACAAGCGCCGTCGAATAGGACGTCAACGCAAAGACAACAGAAAGCAGAAGGAGAATAGCTCCGCGAACAGGGTAGCCATCCATGAAGGCAAAACCGAAGATCAGGAATACCAGAGCCAAGAACGCGCGCCCGAACTTGAATCGGCCGGACGCCGTCACCGCTGAAATCGCACTGATGGGGAAAGTGTTCTCTTCAGACCCGATAGGAATGATGCCAAAAAGAGTGTTCGGCACCTTGTACACGAACCTCGAGCTCGAGCACATCATTTCCGCTTTAAGGAAGGGGAAGAGGAGCGACACAATGAATCGCTGGCCGTAAACCGAGGTTTCCCCCGGGGCAAGCATGAAGTCTGTGACGTTCTCAGAACCTACCGTGGATACGGCGTCAGAGGATTGGGACCTGTTCATGTTGTGAGTCTCGTCCGTAGGGGATAGTCCAGGGTTAGCCTACGTCACCGTAAGCACTCCGTTATCTTCCTCGCATCGCCGTTGATCGTCAAGCGACTCGACGGAAGATTGAGATCAAGCAGGTGACCTCACCAACGCGCGGGACTCGTATAGAGTACTCAAGTCCACATCCTGGAGTGCGCATTTTCAGTGACCAGTGTCGAGGTGGTTCAACACTCCACGACGTTGACGGCCAGGCCGCCGCGGGAGGTCTCCTTGTACTTGGCGAGCATGTCCTCGCCGGTCTGGCGCATCGTCTCGATGACGGTGTCGAGGCTGACGGCGTGCCGGCCCTCGCCCCACAGGGCCATGCGGGCGGCGTTGATGGCCTTGACGGCGGCCACCGCGTTGCGCTCGATGCAGGGGATCTGGACCAGCCCGCCCACCGGGTCGCAGGTGAGCCCCAGGTTGTGCTCCATGGCGATCTCGGCGGCGTTCTCGACCTGGGCGGGCGTCCCGCCCAGGGCCTCGGCCAGGCCGGCGGCCGCCATCGAGGAGGCCGAGCCGACCTCCCCCTGGCAGCCGACCTCGGCTCCCGCGATGGAGGCGTTGGTCTTGATGAGCCCGCCCACGGCCGTCGCCGCCAGCAGGAAGCGGCGGGCGCCGTCGTCGTCGGCCCCGGGAATGAAGCGCTCGTAGTAGGCCAGGACCGCCGGGACGATGCCAGCCGCACCGTTGGTGGGGGCGGTGACGACGCGGCGCCCGGCGGCGTTCTCCTCGTTGACCGCGAGCGCGAACAGGTCCACCCAGTCCATGCCGCGCAGGGGATCAGCCATGGTGAAGGCGGCACCCGGACCGGTCGACTGGGCGCACAGCCGCTCATGGAGGGCCTTGGCACGTCGGCGCACGCCGAGCCCGCCCGGCAGGATGCCCTCAGCGTTCATGCCGGCCTCGATGCAGGCGCGCATCGTGGCGCGCAGCCGGTCCAGGTAGGCGATGACCTCCTCCCGGCTGCGGGCGGAGAGCTCGTTGGCCAAGACGACGTCGGACACGCTCAGGCCCTCGCGCTCGCAGATCGCCAGCATCGCGGCCGAGGTAGTGAAGGGGAAGGGCGCCGGGGTGGCGTGGGCCTGGGTCGCGGAGGCGGTCGCCAGGGCCTGAATCGACGGCGACCCGGGGGTACCGACGTCCTCCATGACGAAGCCGCCGCCCACGGAGTAGTAGGTGCGGCGCAGGATTTCGGCGCCACTGGCGCAGTAGGCGGTCAGGGTCATGCCGTTAACGTGGTAGGGCAGGACCCGCCCGGGCAGGAAGTGGATGTCGGCGCTCGGGCTGAAGGGAATGGGGCCGACGCCGTCGACCACCAGCTCGCCGGCGGCCTCGACCTCCTCCATGAGGGACTCGCACACGACGGCGGGGACGGTCTCGGGCTCGTAGCCGGCCAGGCCCATGACGGCGGCGCGGTCGGTGGCGTGCCCGCGGCCGGTGGCACCCAGCGAGCCGTAGAGCTCGACGGTGACGCGGCTGGGCTGCGGCAGGCCGGCGCCGGGGACCGATGAGGCGCACTCGCCGTCGGACGCCCCCGCGCCGCCTGGGCGGACCGCCTCGGCCAGCTCCCGGCTGAAGGCGCGGCCGGCCCGCATGGGGCCCACGGTGTGGGAGGAGGAGGGGCCGATGCCGATGCGCATGAGGTCGAAGACGCTCAGCGGGCGGGGCGCCTGCTCGACGTCGATCGCCCCGGCCAGCAGGGCGGCGGGCGTGGCCGAGTCCAGTGCTGCGGAGACGAGCGCGGTCTCCCGGGCGACGTCGGATGGCTCAGTGACCGCCGTCGTCGCAGAAGCGGCTGCGGAATCGGGGGCGTTTGACGAGGTGGAGAGGCTGCGGCGGGTCACGTCCTTAATGATGCATGCCCGCCGCCCGGGGCCCAACTCCGTGCCGGGACCTTGGTCCGTCTCAGTCCGTGGGGCGCACCAGCCACCAGGCGGCGTAGGGCGGCACGGGCACGCGCCCCTCCCCCGCCCCGTCCAGCGTGGTGGAGCCGAAGGGGACCGTGTCGGTCAGGACGTCGGTGGCTCCCATGACCCCGAGCCGGGCGAGCTGGTCGGCGGCCACCGAGCGCCACTGCGGCGTCACGTTGTACACGCCCACGAAGCTGCCCCGAGGGTGGTCGCGGTAGGTCACCAGCACCCCGGGATCGTCGACGTCCTGGACCTGGGTGCGCACAACGGCGTCGAGCTGGGGCAGGCCGGCGCGCACCTGCGCCATGTGCGCCAGGTCGGTGAAGACGCGCCCCTCGACGGTGGAGCGGTCGCGGCGGTTGGCCAGCCGGCCCTCGTCGAGTCGGGGGCGACCGGCCCAGCGCGAGTCGGCCTCGTGGCCCGGCTCGGTGTCCCAGTTGGGGTCGTTGGGCTGGGCGAGCTCGTCCCCGCTCCACAGGACGGGGATGCCGCCCCAGCCGTAGACGATGGCGTGGGCCATGCGCAGGGCGTGGATCCGCTCCTCGCGCCAGGTCCACAGCGCCTCGGCCTTGTGCTCGGGGGTCTCGTCGGTGACGCCCTCCCAGGCCTCGGTGGCGGCCTCGATCCCGATGAGTGAGGCGGCCGTCCCGGCGATGCGCCGGTCCCCGGTGGCCGGGTTGTGCTGGAAGACCAGGCCCGCGGCGTCGGAGGTGGGGTACTCGCCGCTGTACCAGTCGGACAGGAAGGACCGGTGGTCGTAGCCGCTCAGGCCCACGGCGGCCGCGTCGTCGTCGTCGATGGCCCAGCCGATGTCGTCGTGGCAGCGCAGGTAGGTGATCCAGGTGGCGGTGGAGGGCTCGACCGGCAGATTCTGGAGGGCCTCGACGGCCAGCGTCGTGTCGCGCGCGGCGAGCATGGACCAGATCTGGACCATGAGGGAGTTGTGGTAGGCCAGGTCGGAGACCTTGCCGGTGTACTTGCCCTGGCCCAGGTACTGGAGGAGCTCGGTGGGGGCGACGATCGCCTCGGCCTTGAGGTCGACGGCGGGGCAGGCGATGCGGGTCAGGGCGCGCAGGACCTCGGCGATGGCGTGGACCTCGGGCTGGCCCTGGCAGTCGGTGCCCTTGCGCTTGATGGTGAAGGCGATGGCGTCCAGGCGCAGCACCTCGACGCCGCGGTTGGCCAGGTTCAGGACGATGCCGGCGAACTCGGCCATGACGTGGGGGTTGCGCCAGTTGAGGTCCCACTGGAAGGAGTTGAAGGTGGTCCACACCCAGCCGCCCACGCCGTCGTCCCAGGTGAAGTTGCCGGGGGCGAAGTCGGGGAAGACCTCTGGCAGGCTGCGCTCGTAGGCGTCGGGCTCCGTGCGGTCGGGGAAGATGAGGAAGTAGTCGCGGTAGCGCTGCTCGCCGGCGCGGGCCCGCACCGCCCACTCGTGCTCGGCGGCCACGTGGTTGAGGACGAGGTCCACCACGAGGGAGATGCCCTCGGCGCGCAGCTCGCCGGCCAGGTGCTCGAGGTCCTCCATGGTGCCCAGGTCCGGGCGCACGGTGCGGTAGTCGGCGACCGCGTAGCCGCCGTCGGAGTCACCGGGGCGCGGGGTGAGCAGGGGCATGAGGTGGAGGTAGGTGACGCCCAGCTCGCGCAGGTAGTCGATGCGGTCCTCCACGCCGCGCAGGGTGCCGGCGAAGCGCTCGGTGTAGGCGGCGTAGCCGACGCGGCCCGGGTGCTGGGCCCAGGCGGGGTCGAGGGTGCGGGCCAGGTCCAGGCGGCGCAGCTCGTAGTCGCGCTCCGCGTAGGCCCGGGCGGCCAGGGCCAGTAGGTTGAGTGCCTCCTCCTCGGCGGCGTCGCCGTAGAGGGTGGTGAGCCCGTCGAGGAGGTCGGGGTACCAGGCCTCGGCGCGCGTGAGGAAGATGTCCCGCTCCACGGCCTCAAGCGGGTCCAGGACGTGGAAGACGATGTCGTCGAGGGATGGCGGGAGGGACGTGGCGGCGCTCATAGATCTATGGTCCCCGATTCGGCGGCGACGCGGTACTGATTTCCTCATCGTCCCGTCGGCCGGGGAGACCATCGGCGAGGCGACGGCACGGTCGGGTGCGCGATCGGCCGCACAGTCGGCCCCCCGCCGGGCACCAACAGGCGCCGCCGGGCGCGGTCGGGTGCGGCCCCACATCCTGAGCCCACAGCGCGGTCAGTCACGCAGTCGGCCGCACATTCGACCCCGACGGGCACCAACAACCAACAGCAGGCTCCGCCCCACCTTCTGTCCCCACGGCGTCGGCCACCTGAACTCGCGGGCCCACCACCGACGGGGACATCGCACGCGGCCGGGGGCGCGTCATTCCGTGCGGGGGCATTCGACGCCGTCGGGGACCGGATTCCTGTCCCCGGACGCGCGACACGTCCCCGGCTGACCGGGAAGGCACCCGACCGCGCAGGATGTCCCCGGCCGCAGAAACAGCCGCGGAAACAAGCGCGCTCACGTCCCGAGTGCGCCGGAGTGTCAGGATTCGACGGCGTCGTAGGACTCGCGGTGGGCCAGGATCTGGGCGGAGTGGGTGTGGATCCAGGTGCGCAGCGCGTCGATGGGGGCCTGGAGGCTGCGGCCCAGGTCGGTCAGCTCGTAGTCGACCCGTGGTGGCACACCCGGCAGCTGGGTGCGCGTCACCAGGCCGTCGCGCTCCATGGATCGCAGCGTCTGGGTGAGGACTTTGGGCGTCACCCCGCCGACGCGAGCACGCAGCTCCCCGAAGCGGCTCGGCCCGTCGGCCAGGACCGTGACCACCAGCGGGGTCCAGCGGTCGACGACGTGGCGCAGCACCGTGCGCGACGGGCAGGCGGGCGAGAGGATGTCGAAGTCGAAGACCGGCGCCTGAGTTCCCTCCGCGGCTGGAACCTCGCAGCATGGGGCGCTCTCCCGAGGAACAGTGTCTCCTGACTCGCCTGACGGCAGTTCCATCGCGCCCTCCACACTCGAGGTGTCGATGCCGCGAGCGGTGACGGCACTCCTCGCACTGCTAACGCCACCTTGTGCCGCCTTCCGCCTCTCAGCCATCAGCCCCTCAGCTCGTGACACAACACACTCCCTTAGTTACTTTGAGGTACTCAGTATCTAAAGCATACCATCGAGTCATCGCGAGGCCGCCGTCACCCGACGCACTCGCCTCAAACCAGCACCCCTACCTGGAGGAAGTCATGAAGCTCGCCGTCATCGGAGGAACCGGCATGGTCGGCTCGGCCACCGTCACCGAGGCCGCCGGCCGCGGCCACGAGGTCGTCTCCGCCTCGCGCTCGGGCCGTCACGCGGAGGGAGCCGCGCAGGACGTCACCCTCACCCTGGCAGACACGCAGGCCGTCGTCGACCTCGTCAACGGCTCCGACGCCACCGTCATCACCGTCTCCGCCGGCCGCGGAGAGCCCGCCCAGCCCGTCATTGACGCCCACCGCGCCCTCATCGCGGCTGCCCCCACCGGCCGGCTCATCGTCGTCGGCGGCGCCGGCTCCCTGCTCACCCCCGACGGCACCCGCCTGGTGGACACCCCCGGGTTCCCCGAGGAGTACAAGCCCGAGGCCCTCGCCTTCACCGAGGTCCTCGACCTCTACCGCGAGGCCGGCAGCGCCCTGACCTGGACCCTGCTCTCCCCCGCCCCGGAGTTCACCGACAAGCCGCGCACCGGCACCTACACCGAGGGCGGCGACCAGCCCGCGGGCAGTGAGATCTCCGTGGCCGACTTCGCCGTCGCCCTGGTGGACGAAGCCGAGAAGGACGCGCACCGCGGCCACCGCTGGACCATCGCCAACGCCTGAGCCCACAGCCGCTGACAGCACGCCCGCCGAGCCGGGCCGGTTCCATGCGACCGGCCCGGCTTGGCTCGTGCGCCCCGGCCGGTGCAGGCTTGACCCATGACTGCCATCGCCCTGACCATCGCCGGCTCCGAGGCCTCGGGCGGCGCCGGCGCCCAGACCGACCTCAAGACCTTCCACACCCTCGGCGTCTTCGGCTGCACGGCTCTGACCTGCATCGTCTCCATGGACCCCAAGGACGGTTGGAACCACCGCTTCGTCCCCGTGGACCCCGGCGTCATCGCCGACCAGATCGAGACCTGCGCCGCCGTCCACTCGCGCGTCGACGCCGTCAAGATCGGCATGTTGGGGACGGCGCCCACCATCGACGTCGTTGAGCAGGCCCTGGAGACCTACGACTTCCCCACCGTGGTGCTCGACCCGGTCCTCATCTGCAAGGGCCAGGAGTTCGGGGGCGCCCTCGAGGTAGATAACTCCCTGCGCACCAAGATCCTGCCGCGCGCCACGATGACCACCCCGAACCTCTTCGAGGCCGCCACGCTGGCGGGCATGGAGGAGATCACCTCCGTCGAGCAGCTCAAGGACGCCGCCAAGCGCATCCACGACCAGGGCGTCCCCAATGTCCTGGCCAAGGCCGGCCCGTCGCTGGGCACCGGCACCGCGCTGGACGTCTTCTACGACGGCACCACCCTGGAGGTCCTCGAGGTTGAGGCCGTGGGCACCGAGCGCGTCCACGGCGCCGGCTGCACCCTGGCCGCCGCGGTGACCGCCGAGCTCGCCAAGGGCGCCTCCCCGCTTGAGGCCGCCGTCACCGCCAAGGAGGTCGTCTCCTCCTCCATCCGGCACGGCCTGCGCGGCAACATGCCCTTCCTCTACGTCTACCAGGGTGAGTACCGGCAGGACTGAGCCGCACCACTGAGGCGCCCCTCGGTTCCTCATCGATCTTCCCGCTTCACCATCCGCCGCCGACGGTTGTCAGCCCGTCGGCGGCGGATGTGCGTCTTCTACGCCCATTTCTGTCACTCCTGGCGACTTTTCAAGCGGCCAGCTACGGCCGCCAACCCATCCGCACCGGCCTGACCTGTACAGATGCCCCTGGCCCACCAGCGCGACACAACACCGACCCACCTAAAAGTCGCCATCCGTGACACATCGACCCCTGATAACCGGCACACCAATCCAGTAGATAGACAACCTAGTAACTAGGTAGTCTATAAACCATGGACTCTTCAGCGTCGCGCCTCCTGCGCGGATTCCTGGAACCCTGCCTGCTCTCGCTGCTGGCCGAGCACGCCGACTACGGGCTGTCCCTGGCACAGCGGCTCGCCGCCGGCGGCCTGGACGAGGTACCCGGCGGCACGCTCTACCCGGCTCTCATGCGCCTGGAGAAGCGCGGTCTCGTCGCGGTCTCTTGGCGCCCCTCCACCTCCGGGCCCGCCCGCAAGTACTACGAGCTGACGGACGCCGGACACACCGAGCTCGTCGCACGACGGGCCGAGTGGCGAACCTTCTCCACGGCGGTCGGCGCTCTCATCGAAGGCCGGAAGGTGCACACGGAGGCCCCCTCATGAGCCGGCCCGAGGAGACCAAGGACCCGGCGGTGGACACGACGGCCGAGTGGTACCGAAGCTTCGCCGTGGAGCTCGCCTCCCGCGGTCTGCCGTCCTCCGAGGTCGAGCGCACGGCCGCCTCAACCCGGGCGGAGGCCGAGGCGGCCGGGGTTCCGCCCGGCGACCTGTACGGACCTGCAGTCCTCTACGCCCGGGAGGTCGCCTCTGCACTGCGGGACTACCAGGCCGACGCACCCACCCCAGCCCCGCACAGCTCGTTACCCCACGCCACTGCTGACCTCAGCACCACCGACCTCACCACCGCATCTGCCAAGACTCTGCCCGCAACCCCCGTGGTCCTGCGCCTGACGGACGTCTCCGCACGCCGCGGCAGGCGCACAGTCCTGTCCGGGGTCAACCTCACCATCCACCGGGGCGAGGTCGTCGCCGTCGTCGGGGCCAACGGCGCCGGCAAGTCGACCCTGCTTCAGCTCTGCGCGGGCCTGCTGCGCGCAAGCGGTGGGAGCATCGAGAGGACGCCGAACTTCGGCTACGCGCCTCAGCTCGACTCCCTGGCGCCGCTGCTGACGGTCGACGAGCACCTCCGGCTCTTCGGGGCGGCACGCGGGATCCGGCAAGGCCGCTCCATCTCGACCGGCCGCCGTCTCCTCACCCGCCTGGGCTGGACCGCCCGCGGAGACCAGCCCGCCGGGACGCTCTCGGGCGGGACCCAGCAGAAGCTCAACGTCGCTCTCGCCCAGCTCGACGCGCCCGACCTGCTCCTCCTGGATGAGCCCTACCAAGGCCTTGACGCTCTGGCCTACGAGGATCTGTGGGCCCTCATCTCGGCCTGGCGCACCTCGGGCGCGGGCGTCCTGCTGGTCACCCACCTGCTGCGCGACGTCGACCTGGTCGACCGGGTCGTCGAGCTGCCGGCCCCGCAGGAGGACGCAAGCCGGACTGTCCTCCGAATGCCCCGGCGGGTACAGCGAAAGGAGTCGGCATGAGCACCTCGCCTGACCAGTCCAAACCGGAGTCCGAGTGGGGCCGCACCGAGGGCACCCGGTTCCGGCCGATGGCTGCGACCACGGGCCTGGTCGCGCTCGTCACCCTGCGGGAGCTCGCCCGACGGCGCGGCGCCCTCGCGCTGGCGACCCTCCTGCCGCTGACCTTCTACCTGGTGCGCCTGGAGACGCACTGGACCGCGATCCGGCTCCTGTCGATCGGTCTGGGCTGGGCGACGGCGACTCTGGCGCTGTTCACACAGGTCTCGTCCCGCTCAGTGGACCGCCGCCTCGCCGTGAGCGGGGCTCGGCCCGCAAGCCTGCTGCTGGGCCGGTACCTCGCGGTGCTCGGGCTCGGCTGGATCCTCGGCCTCCTCTACAGCGGCCTCGTCCTGGCCACAATCGGCGACGAGCTCACCCACCCCGGCGCAGTACCGGTCATGCTGCTGCTGACCGCGACTGTCGCCACTCCCCTGGGTTCCCTGGCCGCCGCCCTGGTTCCACGGGACCTCGAAGGCGCGCTCCTGCTGCTGTCAGTCATGGCGGTGCAGGTACTGGTGGATCCTTCCGAGGGCTGGACCCGAGTGCTGCCGCTGTGGTCGACCCGGGAGCTCGCGAGCGTCGTCGTAGAGAACCTGGGGCCCGAGACCGCCGACTACCTTCACCGCGGGCTGGCGCACGGCGTCGCCATGACCGTCCTGCTGACCACGGCGAGCTGGGCCGTGGGCGTCCTGCGGCTGCGCACGGTCCGCCTCCCGGCCCCGTCCCCTGCCGGGCCGGCCTACTCGTAGGCGGGCTCGGGGGTGACGTCGCGCGCCATGTTGGCGAAGCGCGAGACGTGCCCCTGGAAGGCCACGGGGATGGTGCGGGTCTGCCCGTTACGGTGCTTGGCCACGATGATGTCGGCCTCGCCGGGGCGCTCCTCGTTGTTGTAGTACTCCGGACGGTGCAGCAGCACGATGATGTCCGCATCCTGCTCCAGTGACCCGGACTCGCGCAGGTCGCTCATCTGGGGCTTGTTGCCGGTGCGCTGCTCGGGACCGCGGTTGAGCTGGGCGACGGCGATCACCGGGATCTCCAGCTCCTTGGCAAGCAGCTTGAGGGAGCGGGAGAACTCGGAGACCTCCTGCTGACGCGACTCGACACGCTTGCCCGAGCTCATGAGCTGGAGGTAGTCGATGACCATGAGCCCCAGGTTGTGCTGCTGCTTCATGCGCAGCGCCTTGGAGCGGATCTCCGGCATGGTGAGGTTGGGCGAGTCGTCGATGAACAGCGGCGCGTTGGAAACGGGGTTGTAGGCCACGGCGACGTCGGTCCAGTCGCGGTCCTCCATCTGGCGCGAGCCGCGCAGCTTGTTCATGTCCACGCTGGACTCGGCGGCCAGGATGCGCATCATGAGCTCCATGCGCCCCATCTCCAGGGAGAAGTAGCAGCTGGTGATCCCGTGGTGGATCGACGCCGAGCGGCAGAAGTCCACGGCGAGTGTGGACTTCCCCATGGCGGGGCGCGCCGCCACGATAATCATCTGGCCGGGGTGGAGCCCGCCGGTGAGCTCATCGAGCTCGATGAAGCCGGTCGGCACCCCGGTCAGCGCCCCGTTGTCGCGGTTCTGGGCGGCCTCGATCTCCAGGTTGGCCTCGCCCAGCAGCTCGGAGACGGCGACGTAGTCCTCCTTCTCCCCCTCGTGGTGAGCCACCGAGTAGACCTCGGCCTCGGCCAGCGTGACGAGCTCGGCGATGTCGCCGGCGTCGGTGGAGTATCCGAGCTGGGTGATGCGGGTGCCGGCCTGGACCAGGCCGCGCATGAGCGCCTTGTCCTTGACGATGCGGGCGTAATAACCGGCGTTGGCGGCGGTGGGGACAGTGGCCATGAGGGTGGCCAGGTAGGGGGCGCCGCCGATGCGCTCGAGCTCGCCGCGCTTGGAGAGCTCGTCGGCGACGATGAGCGGGTCGGCGGGCTCGGAGCGGTTGTAGACCTCGACGATCGCGTCGAAGATCGACTCGTGAGCCGAGCGGTAGAACTCCGGGCCGCGCAGGACATCGATGACGTCGGTGATGGCCTCCTTGCTCAGGAGCATGCCGCCGAGCGTGGCCATCTCGGCCTCGAGGTCCTGGGGCGGGAGGCGGTCGAAGGCGGAGCTGTCGGTGCGGACGCTTCCGCCGTCGGCGCCGCCCGAGCCGGCCTGAGCGCCCATGCCGTTGTCCATCGGCCACCTCCCGCACTGTCACGCCGGTTGGTCCCGGCTCGTCCTACTGCTCCCGACGACGGCCCGCGGCGTCAGGAAGACGCTCGCCCGCGTGGAGCGCGCGCGTGACGATAACGCCATCGGGCAGGCCCCGCAAACTCTCAAGTTCACCGGCCTTGGGGATATCGGCACGACCGCTGTGGGAAGACCCCCAGAGCCTGGGGACAGAGGTGGGCAGGCTGTGGACACAGATGTGCGCACTGGCGGCAACTCCCCCGCAGGAAGGCGACTTTTCCTTGGTATACCAGGAATCCTAGAGTTCAGGCTTCCTATAGGTTCTTCCCACGACATCACAATGTGATCTGTGGACAAGTGGGTAAACCTGTGGACAAACATCATCTTCGACTTGAGGTCCGCACCGTTTGTGACTCCCCTACAGGGTGGTCCGTTCCAGTTATCCCCAACCCCCGCCATCTCGGCCGAACATCGGCTTCATCAGGCATATCCTCAGCAAATATTCAGCCTTCTAGTACTTTCCTGGAGCTCGAATAGTTGTGTGATCCCCCAGGACAATCCCGGCGATCCGTAGCCTCGGTCACGCCCAGGCTCCACCGCCACGACCTCACCTCAACCTCATCCTCAACCTGGCCGTGAGGACCTCCCCGGCCAGTCTCCCTCCGTGCTCGGAGCCGGCACCCGGCCCTACCCTCGAGCGCTCCGCGGTGGCGGCCACGCGCTCCTCACTGCGCGGTACCGCCCGGGGACCGCCGAGGCGCTGATCCTCCGGCGTGGACCCCTGGTCCACAATGGGGCCGTGCCCAACACCAGTCACCCCGACTCCTCCGGCCTCAACCGTCAGGTCCTGTCCCTGGCCGTCCCCGCTCTGGGAGCTCTCATCGCTGAGCCGCTCTTCGTTCTGGCGGACTCGGCCATGGTCGGCCACCTCGGCGCGGTGAGCCTGGCGGGCCTATCCCTGGCCTCGACGATCCTGACGACGACGGTGGGCCTGTTCGTCTTCCTGGCCTACGCCACCACAGCGACGACGGCGCGGCTGTTCGGGGCCGGCCGGCGCACCGAGGGCCTGCGGGCCGGCGTCGACGGCATGTGGCTGGCGCTCCTGCTGGGGCTGGGTGCGGGCGCCTTCCTGGGCCTGACCGCCCCCTGGCTGACCGCTGCGATGGGCGCCGACGGCGCGGTGGCTCAGGCGGCCGTGTCCTACCTGCGCGCCTCGTGCCCGGGACTGCCCGGGATGTTCGTTGTCCTGGCTGCCACCGGCGTGCTGCGCGGCCTGCTGGACACGCGCACGCCCTTCGTCGTGGCCACGGCCGGGGCGGTCTTCAACGTCGTCGTCAACGCGATCCTGCTCTACGGCGTCGGGATGGGGATCGCGGGCTCGGGTGCCGGCACCGCGATCGCGCAGACGGCCATGGCGCTGGCGCTGGCCGGTCCGATCGCCCGGGCTGCCCGGGTGGCCGGCGTGGGTCTGCTCCCCCACCGCCAGGGCCTGCGGGCCTCCCTGGGCAGTGGGACGCCCCTGCTCATCCGTTCACTGAGCCTGCGAGCGGCGATCCTGGTGACCGTGTGGGCGGCGACCGCGCTCGGGGAGGTGTCGCTGGCCGCCCACCAGGTGGTCAACGCCCTGTGGACCTTCGCGGCCTTCGCGCTGGATGCGCTGGCCGTGGCGGCGCAGGCCCTCATCGGCACCGCCCTGGGCCAGGCCCAGAGGGCGGACGCGGACTCGGCCGCACCGGAGGCTGAGGCCCTCACCGAGGAGGAGGCGGGGGCTGCTGCGGCGACCGACGGCTGGTCCATTGACGAGCTCCTGAAGCGGATGCTGGCCTGGGGCGCCGGGACGGGGGCCCTTATCGGCGTACTCATGGCGGCGGGCGCCGCCTGGCTGCCCCGCGCCTTCACCGCCGACGCAGGCGTCATCGCGGCCGCGACTCCAACGCTCCTGGTCGCGGCGAGCGCGCAGCCACTCGCCGGGGTCGTCTTCCTGCTCGACGGCGTGCTCATGGGCGCCGGCGACGGCCGCTACCTGGCCCGGGCGGGTCTGGTGACGCTGGTGCCCTATGTGCCGCTCGCGCTGCTCATCGGGGGCGGCGTGCTGCCAGGGGCTGGCGGGGCGACGTCGGGCCTGGTGCTGCTGTGGATCGCCTTCGCGTGGGTCTTCATGGCCGCCCGCGGCGCCACTACCTATCTGCGCTCGCGCGGCACCGCCTGGCGCCACTGACCTCCCCCTCGCCGCCCGGCCCCTCCGGCCCCTCGCCCCGCGCGGTCGTGCCTTATGCCCCGAGGTCGAGGGTTAAGGCTACTGTGTTGTCTCATGACTTCTGAGAGTTTCGGATGTCATGACATCTGAGACACCGGTTGGGTGCGTCTGCCGGATGGGGAGAGCTGCTGCTTCAGTCTGCTGGAGGGGCTGACCCGGTCACTGTGGCGGCTGCCGGCCTTGTCTGGATGCACTGCACGAGGGTGGGGTGCTACTGGAGGAGGGTTGGGGGTACTGCGGGTGGGTGGGGCCTTCGTGCAGTACGCACAACCCCTGGCCAGTGGATCCCGACCCTCGTGGAGTAGACCGACTTGCGCCGACTCGGGGCGAGACTCAAAGCGGAACCTGCGTCCAACCATGACCACTGGGACCCTGCGTAGACGGCGGGCAAGGGAGCGGTGCAGGAGGACCCGTGACGGAAGCGCTGGGCTCTGCCACAAGAACCCCTGACTCACTCCTGCGCGGCCTGGTGTCCACAGTGCTGACATTAACGGGCCCGGCATCAATGTTCCCAGCGGGGATCGTTGAAATCCTGCGGTTCTTTTTCGGCGTGCGGCGCCGAAGCGGGGTTGATGTCAGCACCATGGACACCCACACCCCGTCATGCCTCGCCCCTAAGCCACCCTCGCCTCCAGGGCTACCAGCCTGCCCCGGGTTCCCGCCTGAGTGAGTGTCTCAGATGTCATGACACCCAAATGTCTCAGAAGTGAGGAGACAGCACAGAGGGTTAAGGGTACGACCTCGCGACCTACCCTACGATCCGGGCAGCCAGCACGAGGCCGTCACCCCGTGGCCACAGTGCTGTCCGTTCCCTGCTGCATCCACAGGGCTCCGACACTGCAGTAGCCACCTCATCCACCCGCCCATCACGCTTGCCGTATGGAGCCCTATCCCGAACCACCTCAACTGCCTCCCGTTGTCGCGTCCGCCGGCCCACCGGCCGCCATGCGCAACCCCGTCAGGCTCCTTCGTGGTGTCTATGGGGATATCGGCGCTCAGGACCTGCCCCGTTGGGAGGCCGGCGCGCGTCTCAGTCTGGCTCGTTGCGCGGCCGCCTGCCTTCAGGTCACGTCCGCGCGCTGCCTGAGCCACGAGTCGGCCGCACTCGTTCATGGTCTGTGGTTGCGGGAACGTGAGCCGGACGTCAGCGTCGTCGTCCCCTCAAGTCCGCACCATCCCCACCAGAAGCTCCCCCTCCCGCCGGGAGCACAACGCCTCGCCTACCTGCGACGACGACACCTGACGCTGCCGCAGAAGGACATCACCACCGTCTCGGGCCTGCCTGTGAGCACCTTGGGACGGACCGCGGTTGACTGCGTCTTCGACCTTCCCGCCCACGACTCGGTGTGCGTGGTCGAGTCGGCGCTCCGCGCTATCGCCCGTCCATCGCGATACCAGTACTCCCAGTCGAGCCGCCGAGTCGAGGCTGCCCGGCATCAGCTCCAAGCCACCATTGCGGCGCAGGGCCCGCGTGCCGGGGCGCGGCGCGCACGTGCCGTCATCGCCATGGCCTCGGCCTTCACCGAATCACCGGGCGAGTCGCTGCTGCACTGGTTGGTGCGCGCTCTGGGCCTGCCGGCTCCGCGCATTCAGATGGCGATCACGGACGTCCACCACTCCCGCCTCTACTTCCCCGATGAGGCCTGGCCGGAGTACCGGGTAGTGGCGGAGTTCGACGGGCGGATCAAGTACAGGGACCCGGAGGACCTGTGGCAGGAGAAGCAGCGCCAGGACGCCCTGACTCGCATGGGCTGGCGCATCGAGCGCTTCATCTGGGCGGACTTCACGCACCTCGACGTGCTGCGCGCCCGGCTCCTGACTCTCTTCCCCGCCACCGTCGCCCGAAGCGCGCGTCCCGTAGCAGACCTGTGGAGATGATCGCCGGCTCCCGACCGCGCTGTCGTGCCTTATGCCTCGAAGTCGAGGGTTAAGGGTACGACGTCGCGACCTACCCTACGATCCGGCCAGCCAGCACGGCCCTGTACGACCCAGCACGACCCACGACAACGCCGTCGGGCCGGAGTCCCCACGGGGAGGACCCGGCCCGACGGCGGAAGGATGCCCGGCGCTCAGCGCGCGGGGACGACGTTGACCTCGAGGGGGGCCACGACGTCGGCGTGCAGGCGCACGGAGGCGCTGTGACGGCCGGTCGACTTGATCGGCGGCACGACCTGGATCTTGCGGCGGTCGACGGCGGGGCCGCCGGCGGCCTTGACGGCGTCAGCCAGGGTCGCGGTGGTGATGGCGCCGAAGAGGCGGCCGTTGTCACCGGCGGTGGCGGAGACGGTCACGACGTTCTCCTGCAGCCAGGCGCGAGCGGTCTGGGCGTGCTCGAGAGACTCGATGGAGCGCTTGCGGCGCGCCTCGGCCATCTGGTCGATCTGGCGCTGGGCGCCCTTGGTCCACGGGGTGGCCAGCTTGCGGGGCAGGAGGTAGTTACGGGCGTAGCCGTCCTTGACCTCCACGACCTCGCCGGCGGAGCCGAGGTGGGAGACGTCATGCGTGAGGATGAGCTTGGTGGTCATTGCGCGTGCCTCCGATCAGCGAGCCGAGCTCGAGTAGGGCAGCAGAGCCATCTCGCGGGCGTTCTTCACGGCCTTGGCGATCTTGCGCTGCTCCTGGACGGAGACGCCGGTGACGCGACGGGCGCGGATCTTGCCGCGGTCGGAGATGAACTTCCGCAGCGTGGCGGTGTCCTTGTAGTCGATGGTGCCGACCTTGATGGCCTTGACGGGGCTGACCTTCTTCTTCGGCTTGCGAAGTTGGGGCTTCGCCATGGTGGTACTCCTTGGTCTGAGCGCCTGAGCGCTCTACGAGATGAAAAGTGTTGTGTGTAAGGGAACGGGAGGACGACGTCGCGGCTTCAGAACGGGGGCTCGTCACCGAAGGAGGTGGAGCCGCCTGTGGCCCACGGGTCGTCCGCGGCGCCGCCGGCGGGGGCGTTGTACCCGGACTGGCCCTGGCCGCCGAAGCCGCCACCGCCGTTGTAGCCGCCCTGCTGGGGGCCGCCCTGGTTGTATCCGCCCTGACCGCCCTGGTTGCCGCCGAAGCCGCCGCCCTGGGGGCCGCCCTGGCCGCCGCCGAAGCCACCCTGGCCGCCGCCGCGCGGCTGGCGGGTGACCTGGGCCTTGGCGTAGCGCAGGGAGGGGCCGATCTCATCGACCTGCATCTCCACCACCGTGCGGTTCTCGCCCTCACGGGTGGTGTAGGAGCGCTGGACCAGCCGTCCCTGGACGATGACGCGCGTGCCCTTGGTCAGCGACTCGGCCACGTTCTCCGCGGCGTCGCGCCAGATCGAGCAGCGCATGAACAGGGTCTCCCCGTCCTTCCACTCGCCGGCCTGGCGGTCGAAGGTGCGTGGCGTGGAGGCGACCGTGAAGGAGGCCACCGCTGCCCCGGAGGGCGTGAAGCGCATCTCGGGGTCCGCGGTGAGGTTCCCGATGATGGTGATGATGGTGTCTCCGGCCATGGCGTTGTCTCCGTTCCCGGTAGAGGCTCAGGCCTCGGGACGCAGCAGCTTGGTGCGCAGAACGGTCTCGTTGAGGCCGAGCTGGCGGTCGAGCTCCTGGGCGATCTCGGGCGTGGTGGTCATGTCCACGACGGCGTAGAAGCCCTCGGACTTCTTCTTGATGTCGTAGGCCAGCCGGCGCTTGCCCCAGATGTCGACCTTGTCCACGGTGCCCCCGTTGCTGGGGACGACCTGCAGCAGCTTCTCGAGCGTCGCGTTGGCGGTGCGCTCGTCCGTCTCGGGGTCGAGGATGATCATGATCTCGTAGTGACGCATGCTTGGTACCCACCTCCTCTGGTCTGTGGCGGTCACGGTCCTTCCGTGACAGGAGGGTGATGCGTGCGGCGCACCATCCGGTGAACAGAGGTCCATCCGCCCGACGGCGCAGCCAGTTCGCCACATTACCGGACAACCGGGTGGCCCTGAAAGCCGAGACGGTGGGCCGACGACGTGCCATGCAACACGTCATCGGCCCACCGTCAGGCCTCCGCGGGCGGACGGGATCAGTCGGCGGACAGCGAGGCGCTAGAGGACGCCGCCCTGGTTGCCGCCGTTATTACCGCCGCCGTTGTTTCCACCGTTGCCGCCATTGTTGCCGCCGCCTTGGTCGCCGGGGTTGCCGTGGTTGCCGCCGCCTTGGTCGCCGGGGTTGCCGCGGTTGCCGCCGCCGCCCTGGTCGCCACCCTGGTCGCCAACATTGTTGCCGCCGTTCTGGTCTCCACCATTACCGCCCTGGCTGTCTCCAGGTTTGTCCTTGGAGTCCGGTTGCTCGGTCTGCTTCCCGTCAGGCTGCGGGGTGCCCTGCGGGGTCGGCTCGGCGGTGGGCTGCTGGGTGGGGGTCGCAGTCGCCTCAGGCGGAGCGGTGGGGGTCGTAGTCGCCTCCTCCTCCGGCTCGCCGGTGGGCTTGGCGGTCTGCGGAACCGTTCCACCACGGGTGGCCAGCAGCTCGGCCGGCGGCGGGAAGTCCTCAATCTCCAGCCCCTCGTGCGCGACATTCATGTAGTTGATGAAGATGTCCGCCGGGTAGGTCGAGCCGGTGATCTCGTCGTACTCGCCCCAGGGCTCGATCGACTCCTCCGAGCCGTCCGTTCCCGTCTGGTAGAGGGTCACCGCGGTGACCACCTGAGGAGTGAAGCCCACGAACTGGGCGGACTTGTTGTCCGACGACGATCCGGTCTTCGCGGCGACCGGGCGATCCATCTGGGCGGCCACCTTGTCCGCACTGCCGTTCGGTCCGGAGACGACCTGCTGGAGGGCATAGGTCGTGTCGGCCATGACGTCCTCATCGAACTCACGATGCCCCTTGGTGTCCGCCGTGTAGCGGTCAGTGCCATCGGGGTTCTTGAGGGAGGCCACGATGTGGGTGTCGTGCCGGATGCCCTGCGAGGCGAAGGTGGAGTAGGCCGTCGCGATGTCGATCGTGTGCGGGGAGGCCGAGCCGAGCACGTTCTGGACAAGAGTCCGCTGCTCCGGGGTCTTCAGACCCTGGGTGTTCTCCGGGTAGCCGGCGCGGTTCGCCACCTTGGCCGTGATCCCCTCCTCCAAGTCCTCAGCATTCATGAGCTCCTGATTGAGCTGGAGGTAGGGGGTGTTGAGCGACTGCTCCGTGGCCTGGGTGAGGCTGGCCCACTTCAGGGAGACGTTCTTGAAGTTCTGGAACTGATGGCCCTCGATGGTCATCGGCGAGGTGGCCGGATAACCGCTGTTCAAGGACCACCCGTTCTCCAGGGCGGCCACCAGCGCGAAGGGCTTGAAGGTGGAGCCGGCCTGGGCGATGGCATCGGTGGAGGTGTTGACCTGACTGGTCAGGTAGTCGTCACCCCCGTAGAGCGCCAGCAGACCGCCCGTCTTGGGGTCGATGGACACCAGCGCCTTGCGCAGGTTCGGCGAGGCGCCGGGGGGCAGGGAGTTGACCGCGTTGACGGCGGCCTCCTGGTCCTTCTGGTTGATCGTGGTGACGATCTTGAAACCACCGGTGTCGATCTGCTCCGGGGAGATCTTGGCCTTGTTCTCGAGCTCGGCGCGCACCATCTGCAGCAGGTAGCCGTTGGTGCCGGCGTAGACCTGCTTGGTCTGGGACTCCTTGAGGTCCGGCATCCCCTTCTGCTTGGCCTCGTTGTACTGGGCCTGGGTGATGTAGCCGTCGTCGAGCATGAACTGCAGGACTCGTCCCCACCGCTCCTTGGCCTTGTCCGGGTTCTCGGCCGGGTCCCAGGCGCTGGGGGACGGCAGGATCCCCGCCAGCAGCGCCGCCTCTGAGGGCTTCATTTCCTTGGCAGGATGGCCGAAGAAGGCCTGCGAGGCCGCCTCAATGCCGTAGGCGCCACGACCGTAGTAGACCGTGTTGAGGTAGTCGCCCAGGATCTCCTTCTTGGGCTTCTCCCGGTCGATCTTGATGGCCATGATGGCCTGCTTGAACTTGCCGGAGTAGGAGCTGGTGGTGTCGACGTAGTAGTTCTTCACGTACTGCTGCGTCAGGGTCGAGGCACCCTGGGTGTCGCCTCCGCGAAGGTTGTTGACGAGCGCGCGCGCGATGCCCTTGGGGTCGACGCCCTTGTTGGAGTAGAAGGAGCGGTCCTCAGAGGCCACCACCGCGTTGCCCACATAGTCCGGCAGGGTGGAGGCATCCACGGACTGCCGGTTGATCTCCGCGAACTTCCCCATCTCCGTGGTTCCGTCGGCGTAGTAGACCGTGCTGCTCTGAGCCAGCGCAAACTCGCTGGGCTTGGGCACCTTGATGGTGTTGTAGGCCCACATGAAGGCGCCGACAGTGCTGAGCACCCCCAGCAGGAAGACGCCCAGGACGAACCGCCAGCTGGGGATCCAGCGGTGGATCTTGCCCTTACCGGCGCGGGGGTAGTTGAAGAAACGGCGCTTGCGCCCCGAGGCGGCGTCCTTGGAACGCTCGGCCTTCGACGGCTTGCGCCCCTTTCCGGGCTTCTTACCGCCCCCCGAGACCCTGCCCAGGGTATGCCGACCGGCGCCGGCCACCTGGGTCAGCTTGTTGCCGACGGGGCGGCTGGGTCCGCTCCCACTCGTGCCTTCTGCCACGCGCTCCTCGTTTCGGTTGATGTCATGGAGGTGACTGGGTGCCGCGACGGCGCGGGGGATAACGCTCCGGTTGCGACATAGGGTCTCATCATGACCGATGTTGGCTGCTGGCGCCGACTCGGAGGCCGGTCACCGTCCAGCAGGACCGCCGACGGCGATCGGGAGTGATCGCTGCGGACAAGCCGCATCGGGCGCCGACATGCGTCCAGTATGAAGGAACACCGGGCCGTGATGGTAGCGATACGGACCTGGGAACCAGCCATGACGTGACCGACTCACGTTATCGGGTTGTCACCTAAATCGCCCCGAACAGCGCACTCATGCGCTTTGAGGGTCGACGACGGCGCACCGGGAGCCAGAATGTGAGTTCGCGCCCAGACAGCAACGAAGCAGTCCGAAAACGGCCGGTATCGACCAGGACAATGGTCCCCGGCTGCTGGTGAGACACTGACCTCAATTCCTCCCACCAGGTCAGTTTCGCGCATCGGCTCCTCGCTGCCTGCTCGAGGAGCGCTCCCTCACCCGTTCGCCCAACCGGGGAGATCCTCCATGGACGCCAGCACAGCCCTTCAGACCCTCAGCATCATCCTTCAAGTCGCCATCATCCTCACCTGCCTCATCGTCGGGGCGAAGAAGGGTGGGATCGCCCTCGGTCTCATCGCCGGGATCGGCCTGCTGGTCCTCGTCTTCGGTTTCCGCCTGGAGCCGGGGGAGGCCCCGGTCGACGTCATCCTCACCATCCTGGCCGTCATCGGTTGCGCCGCCACCCTCCAGCAGTCCGGCGGCCTGGATGTCATGATGCAGGTGGCCGAACGGGTCCTGCGTCGACATCCCGAGCAGATCACCATCCTGGGTCCCTGCGTCACCTGGTTCCTCACCGTCCTGTGCGGGACCGGCCACGTCGTCTACACGATGCTGCCCATCATCGCGGACATCGCCATCAAGAAGAACATCCGACCCGAACGCCCCATGGCCGCCTCGTCTGTCGCCGCCCAGATGGGCATCACCGCCTCACCGGTGTCGGTGGCCACGGTCTCCATCGTCTCAATCATCGCCAAGAACACCGATCGGCACTGGTCAGTCCTCCAGATCCTGGCGATCTCCATCCCGGCGTCGCTGTGCGGGGTCCTTCTGGCCGCCCTGTGGTCGATGCGCCGGGGCAAGGACCTGGATGAGGACGAGGAGTACCAGAAGCGCCTGGAGAACCCGGAGTTCCGCGCCACCGTCCACTCCAGCTCCGAGACCCTCATCGGCAAGGTGTTCCCACCCCAGGCCTACCGCGCCACCTGGATCTTCCTGGGCGCCATCGCCGTCGTCGTCGTCCTGGGCGCCCTGGAGGTACTGCGTCCCCAGTTCCCCACGGGCGACGACGGCGCCATGGAGCGCCTGAGCATGAACCTGGTCATCCAGATGGTCATGCTCGCCGCCGGGGCGCTTATCCTGCTGACCTGCAAGGTGCAGGCCGGCAAGATCGCCTCCACCGCCGTGTTCAAGGCGGGGGCCACCGCCATGTTCTCCATCTTCGGGGTCGCCTGGATGACCGAGACGGTCGTCCACGCCCACCTGGAGAGCCTGGAGCACAGCCTCTCGGGCGTCCTGTCCCACCACGTGTGGATGTACGCCATCGTCCTGTTCATCATCGGCAAGCTGGTGAACTCCCAGGCCGCCGGCCTGCTCATCGTGGCCCCCATGGCCCTGTCACTCGGGGTGAGCCCGGTCGTCGTCGTCGGGTTCATCGGCGCCTCCTACGGGTACTTCATCCTGCCCACCTACCCCTCGGACCTGGCGGCGATCGGCTTCGACCCCACCGGCACCACCCACATCGGCAAGTACGTCATCAACCACTCCTTCCTGGTGCCCGGGCTCATCGGAGTGCTCACCTCCTGCATCGTGGGCACGGCACTGTCCCAGATGCTCCTGTCCTGAGCGCTCGACGTCGCACCGGTCGGTCGCCGAGAACGGTGACCGACCGGCGAGTGTGACGTCGAACACGCTGGAGAAGCGCTCCTTCTGGGCAGAACGTAACAGGAGCGTGTCGTTTGGTCCGTCTAGGCTCGTGCCATGACAACTACAGACGCGGCCACCACTTCCGCCATCGCCCTGCGTTTGGAGCTGCTGGGACTCCCCGTTCCGGCACCGGTCAAGCAGAGTGAGGCGGACCGTCTCATGTCCCCGATTCTGGCTCGCCAGCGCGAGCTCTCCCGCCGGCTGGCTCACCGCCCCTGTGCCGCCGACCATCGCATTCAGACTTTCCTCGACTCCTACCTGGAGGGCGCGGCCGTCACCCCGAGGCTGCCCCGCTCCACCTTCGTCCTGGACCAGCCGGGCCTGGCGCGGGCCCTGTCCCTGCCTGAGGACGCCACCAGCTTCACCTCCGACTACGTCGAGAGCTACCGAGTGCTCGGCGGCGTCCTGCACAACCCCCGCAACGACCGCCGCACCACTGCCGGCGTCTTCCACGTCGCCGAGGGCGGCCTGCCGATTCCCGATGACAAGATCGCCGTTCCGCGCGATGTCTTCGCCCGTCTGCTGGCCCACGCCGTCGATGCCCCCGAGGACCTGCTGACCCTGCCGTGGGCCTCCCGGCAGGAGGACCCGGCCCGCTGCTTCGTGTCCCTGCTGCTGCGCCCCGTCGTCGTGCCCGAGGTCCCCGGCTTCTCCGCCGAGCGCTCCATGGAGATCCGTTTCATCGCCCCCGGTGGCCTGGTCTCCAACCTGGACTTCGTCGAGGGCATCTTCGGCAACGGCGGCGATCCCTACCTGCCGGAGAACGACTCCTCCCTGGCCCCGGAGTCCTGGACCGGCCACACCGGCTGCGTCATTCTCGCCCCGCACCTGACCACCCTGACCAAGAAGGAGCTGGGCCTGCCCTCCTGGGAGGAGGCCACCGAGCGTCAGCGCCGCGACGGCCAGTGCTGGAAGGACGAGGCCGAGCTCTACAACGGCGGCAAGGCCTTCAAGTGCGTGGCCCGCGACGAGCGCGGCGTCATCGTCACCGTCATCGCGGACAACTACTTCGGCTACTGCAAGAAGGAGGTCAAGACCCAGATCGGGTACTCGGCCAACCTCTTCGGCTGCGTGGAGGAGGAGCACGCCGGCGGCGCCGTCGCCTACCCGCGCTACAACCTGGGCCAGGAGTACACCGACATCCACACCCCCGAGGGCCTGACCCTCGAGCACGTCATCGAGCGCAACCCCGGCCGCTTCGAGGCGCGCCAGGACGGGTCCGCCGCCGTCATGGACGACCCGACCGTGGTGCTGGTGCCCGCCGGCGCCCACTACTCGATGCGCAGCCAGACGATCACCTGGACCGGACCCGACGGCCAGGAGGCCTCGATCCCGCTGCTCGTGGGCAACACCTACGTGGCCCCCAACGGCTACCGGGTCCACGCCAAGCACCGCGAGGGCGACGCCACCCAGTGGCACCTGGTGGGCACCGCCCCCTGGTCCACGCAGGCCCACAAGCCGGCCACCGTCTCCGGCGGCGGCAAGTCGGAGATCTCCAAGTCCCTCCTGGACGCCTTCGTCTTCGGTGAGGCCTACGTCGGCGACGTCGACGAGGACTTCGACGCCGTCCAGGCGATCCTCGACGGCAACTACGCCGACCGCTTCGTGGACCCGGCCAACAAGAGCAGCAACCACCGCTCGATCCTCTCCGAGCGCCGCTCGCTGGGAAGCGTCATCAAGCTGCTGACGCCGTCGTCGATGTACACCGATGAGTACAACGCCTTCCTGGAGTCGATCCCGGCCCACATCAAGGAGCTCGTCTTCACCGTCAAGCGCTTCTACCAGCCCAGCTGGGGCCAGGACTGGCGCAGCCACTTCTCCGTGGGCATCATCAACGGCCGCAAGGGCAACTCCCTGCGCCTGGACGGCGAGGTCATCAAGGTCAACATGCTGCGCGTGGGCTTCGAGGACGACGGCGCCTGGCGCCTGCTGTCTCTGCGCCCGGACTTCTCGCCGGCGGCCAAGGTCCAGACCGAGGACGACATCACCGCCTCGATCGTGGCCCCCGGCGGCCTGGTCTCCACCCCGGACTCGCAGCTGTCGCGCAAGTTCGTCACCAACTGCGAGTCCCTGCTCTTCCAGCGGCCCGACGACGCGATCGTGCGCGGCTATGACAAGCAGACCGAGTCGGACATGTCCGATCCGCAGGCGGACCTGTTCATCTCCAACTTCCAGCCGCTGACGCCCGCTGACGCCCGGGCGATGGCCGCCGACGCCCCCGGCCTGTCCCGCTTCACCCAGCCCATGCAGGACCTGGTGGCCCGCGCCGCCGCCCTGCCCGAGGCCGAGGACCCCGCCGAGGAGACCTACTGGGTCTCCACGGCCGACCCGCGCCTGGTCAACGGCGCCCCCACCAAGAACCCCCGCTACCTCCAGGTGCGTCCCGACATCGCCAACCCGAAGGACGTGGCGCTGGCGGACCTGACCAACCACCTCTTCCGGGACGTTCCCCTGGACGAGGCGCTGCGCCACAGCGTCGACGTCGTCGCCGCCGGGCGCCGCAACAACCCGCCCGAGGACGGGGTTCCGCCCCTGTGCGCCTACAACCCGCTGCACTACATGGAGCTGCCCGAGCTGTTCATGGAGTTCATCTCCTCCATGACCGGCAAGTCCCCCTCGACGACGGGCGCCGGCAGCGAGGGAGCCCTCACCAAGGCCCCGTTCAACGCCCTGCCGGCCATCTACGACCTCAACGCGGCCCTGCTGTCCTACGCCCTCAGCGGCTACGACGGCTGGCTGTCCTCGGCCGGCTACATCGGCCCGAAGGTGCAAGTGGCCCACGACATCTCGCTGCTCATCCCGGAGATCTTCTCGCGCATGAGCGCTGAGGAGCGCGACGCCCACCGCCTCGTCGAGGGCGGCTACCTCGAGCGCATCGAGGACTTCGAGTACGAGGGTCGCACCGTCCAGGCCTCGCGCCTGGGCTACCGCATGAACCAGGCCTTCACCTCGACCTTCTTCGGCCGGATCTTCCTGCACCCCGACGTCGTCTTCACCGAGGAGATGCTGCGTCCCGAGCTGCAGGATGAGGCGGTCTTCGCCGACTCGGTGGACATCATCGTCACCACCCACAAGGTGGTGGCCGAGCACTACCGGGCTGACGGCTCCATCGAGTGGGCCGTGCCGCCGCTGCGGGCCCTGCTGGAGATCATGATCGACGGCACCTCCCGCGAGGGCTGGGACCTGACGAGCCCGGAGTTCCGCGCCCTGTTCGAGCGGGAGAACATCCTGAGCTCGTCGTGGTACGCGGAGCGCCTGGACGCCAAGGTCGACCGCGACACCCGCCTGGCCCACCAGGCCATCGAGGACCTCACCCGCTTCTACACGGCGGAGAACAACGAGGAGGTCGTCGAGCGCCTGGGCATCGAGGGCCGCCTGGCCGAGGCCCGTGCCTGGCTGGACAAGGTCAGCTCTCCGGCCTACCGCGAGCACCTCGTGGGCACGCTCGGCCTCCAGCCCTCACTGGCCTGAGCAGACGTCGCGCCGGGCCTGCACCGCACTCCCGCGGGCCCGGTCGCGCACCCGCCCTCTCGCTGACGACGACGGAGCGCGTGTGGGGAACAGGATTCCTGTTCCCCACACGCGCTCCGTTCCTCACACTGCCTCTTCGTTCCGATGGACGAGGCTTGGCGGGGCGCCGGTCAGCCGACGTCGGCGTTGCCGGACAGGTGCCAGGTGGCGTTGGCCCAAGGGAAGACGTACTGCATGAGCACGTAGACGACTCCAGCGATGAGGATGAGCGACTCAATGGCCTTGAGCCACGCGGGCCCCGGTAGGTGTCGCCAGATGAAGCCGTACATCAGTTGACCCCCGGATCGTTGAGCACGGACTCCGGACGGCCCTCGGAGCGATCCATCCAGTACTCGAACTTCGCGTGGACGATCCAGCGCTGGTCATTGCCGAACTCGCCGGCGGTCGATCCGTGGCAGGTGGTCAGCGTGATGTAGCGATCCTTGGGCTGGGCGTCCGGCTGGTCGGGGACCGGAGCGATGACCTCGACCTGCTCGGGCTGGACGAGCTCGTGGCTCTGCACCTTGAACACATACCAGGTCTTGGCCGTGGAGACGATGATCTCGTCACCCTCATGGAGCAGGTCGATACGACGGAAGGAGTTGCCGTAGGTGCGGCGGTGCCCGGCGATCGCGAAGTTCCCGAGCTCTCCGAGCTGCTGAGTGTTGGTGTAGTGGCCCGCCGCGGCCTGGTCCAGGACGTCGGATCCGGTGCCCTCCATGATGGGCATGTTGTTGTTGGTGACGCCGTACCACTTGGGGACGACGAGCATCCCGATGGTCTCGCCGTAGCCGACCTGCTCCATGACGGGAGGAGCATCGTAGTGCTTCTGGCCTGTCTTCCTGGGGGACTCGACCTGCTTCTCGTGGAACTGCGTGGCCACCGCCTTCGCACTGGCGTTGGCGTCGATGCCGGTCCACCACAGCTGCCAGCACAGGAAGAGGGCGACGACCAGACCGGCGGTGATGAGCAGCTCACCGATTCCGGTCAAGGTGCCGTTGAAGATTCGGACAGCACGACTCTGGCCGGGTGCTCGGTGTCGCACAAGACCTCCTCCAGTCATTGCCTCTCCTCAGAACTAGGGCATCATCAGGCTAGCGGCCAGTCTAAGGGGGTACACCCCCCACATGACCAGCCAGGAGTGGTGGACTCATCACAGGATGCGCCGCGAGGAAGCTTCGCAGCATGTCCTAGGCTAGGCCCGGATGTATTGCGGTGGTCTCATGCCACCATCCCCAGACAGTGAGGAGACCCAGGGTGGCCTTGGAGAAGAAGTCCACAGCGGACGACGCCGACAAGAGCTCGGAGAAGGTCTCGAAGAAGAGCTCAGAGAAGAACAGCGCGAAGAGCGCTGAGAAGGGCACGGGCTCGAAGAAGGGCTCTGCCGCCTCTGAGAAGACGGAGACGAAGGACAAGACGACCAAGGGCTCGAAGAAGAGCTCGTCGTCGAAGAAGAAGCACCCTGAGCGCTCCGGCAACCCGGCCAAGGCGGCCAAGGCTCTCGAGGAGGAGTCGCGCGCTGCGGCGAACCGGGTCTCGCGCACGCCCAAGAAGATCAAGGACACCGCCTCTCCGCGCTGGTACGCCCCCACCATGGTGACGCTCCTGGTCATCGGGCTGCTGTGGGTTGTCGCCACTTACCTCTTCCAGGGCAGGTACCCGCTGCCCTACTTCGCCGAGCACCACGCCGGAGACTGGCTGTACAACGGCAACCTCTACATCGGCTTCCTCATCATGATGTCGGGCTTCCTCGGTCTGCTTCGCTGGAAGTAGCAGGTTTCAGACACTCACACGATCAGGCATCCGCACAGGCCCCCGAGCATCGGCTCGGGGGCCTTGTCGTCAGCGGTGCGGTCCTGCTTTCCAGGCGCCCGGCACAGCGGATTGACACAGCGGTTGAGCGAGCCGACAGGACTGCTTGTTGATCGCATCACCGAGGGCAGCCCCACGACGGGGCCCGGGCTGCATCCCCGGAGCCCGGCACACATGGCCTCGGCCCGCTCCTGATTCCTCCCCAGGCCATCTGTGGATCCGTGGACAACTGACTCCCCACAACCCACGTCGACTTTCCCCATGTGTGGACAGGTCTGTGGATAACTACACGCTTGTGTTTCCACACCTGTGTCCACAGATGTGGATGAACCACAGAGGTGTTCTTTCAGGCTTGTCATTCATGGCCGCACGAGCGGCGCGGGGCTTCTCAGGGGCGGCGCGTCTCATGGCAGGAGGGCCCGAAGCAGATCGAGCCCTACCAGGGCCACCGCGACCGCAACGGTTCCAGCGATCCCCACAGCCTGCCGCTTCCCCCGTGGCGCCCAGGCGTAAATCGCCGAGACGATCCCTCCGACGACAAGCCCACCGAGGTGCCCCTGCCAGGAGATGTTGGCCCCCAGGAAGGAGATGACGGCATTGATCGCCACCAGCGCCACGATCCCCGAGGTGTCTCGCCCGAAGCGCCGTTGCACGATGAACATGGCCGAGAACAGGCCGAAGACCGCTCCCGAGGCGCCCACCGTCAGCGTGAGCCAGGACTCCGTGTCCGGCCAGGAGAGCCAGTAGATCATCGTCGAGCCACCCAGGGCGCTGAGCAGGTAGACGCAGGTGAAGCGCCACCGCCCGAGCAACGGTTCAAGAGCACCGCCCAGCACCCACAGAGCCCACATGTTGAAGCCGAGATGCATGTAGTTCGCATGCAGGAAGGCGGTGGTCAGGAACCGCCAGGGCTCGTAGACGGCCAGCGCCGGCACGAAGCCCAGGCGGAGCTCCAGCGACTGCATCGTCACCTCGGGGATGAGGACTTGAAGCGCGTAGACGACGACGCACAGGCCGACGAGGATCTTGGTGACCAGGGCCCCGGAGGTGACGTTCCCGCCCAGCAGCGTGCGCGCCTGACGTCGGCCGGCCTGAGACTGACGAGCACAGTCCACACAGTGGACCCCCACCGAGCTGGGCACCTGGCAGGCGGGACAGGTGGGTCGGTCGCAGCGCTGGCAGCGCACGTAGGCCACCGTGCCCGGGTGCCGCGGGCACACCGGCGGTGCCTGCTGCGGAAACGACTTCGTCGAGGTCATCGGATGCTCCTATGCGGATGATCGGGGCTTGAGCGGGTTGGGACGGGTGAACCGGATACGACGACGCCGCCGGGACGCGGGTCCCGGCGGCGTCACAGAGGCGAATCACACCTGATTCCGGTGCTTCGGTAGCGGTGCGGTGGGTGACCCCTCGTTGCTGAGCGGCCACCCCATGCCCTCGTGGAAACTACTCGGTGATGTCCACCGAGGTGATGATGACGTCCTGCACCGGGCGGTCACGCGGGTCGGTCTCCACAGCCGAGATCGCGTCGACGACGGCGCGGGAGGCCTCGTCGGTGACGGCACCGAAGATCGTGTGCTTGCCCTGGAGCCACTCGGTGGGGGCGGTGGTGATGAAGAACTGCGAGCCGTTGGTGCCCTTGCCCAGGCGGCGGCCGGCGTTGGCCATGGCCAGGACGTAGGGGGCGGCGAAGGTCAGGGAGGCGTCGATCTCGTCGTCGAAGACGTAGCCGGGTCCTCCGGTACCGTCACCCAGCGGGTCACCGCCCTGGATCATGAAACCAGGGATGACACGGTGGAAGATGACGTTGTCGTACAGCGGAGCGTGGGACTCCGCGCCGGTGCGTGGATCCGTCCACGCCTTCTGGCCGGTGGCCAGCCCCACGAAGTTGGAGACGGTCTCAGGAGCCTGCTCGGGGTAGAGCTCCAGGCGGATATCGCCGAGGTTGGTGTGAAGAGTCGCTTCCATGAGTGACATGGTGGCACGGTCGCGGGCCCATCGGCATGAACCCCTCAGTGGTGTGCGGTGCTGTTCACCCCAGGCAAAACGGCTGGACATCGTGTGGGCCAGGCCGCGCCGGGGTGCGACCATTGGTGCACGTTGCACAACGACCGTCTGTATCCGTTTCCAACCTGGGAGGCAACCATGTCCTGCCTGACGAAGACATGCTGCGATAAGAAGCTCGACACCACTCATCTGCGCAAGGAGGCAGCATCCCTTGCCGGATCCGTCGTCGGCCAGGCTGAGAAGGCCGCCCTGTGGGCTGCTCCGCACGTCAGCAAGGCCGCCGGGGGCGTGGCCCGCGCCGCCAAGGACGCACAGGAGCGTCTGGAGCCGGTGGTCCACGAGGCCCGCTACCGGGTTGTCGAGGACTACATCCCTCGTGCGCAGCGCGCCGCCGTGGCTGCCCAGGCTGCTGCAGGTACGGACGGTACCCTGACAGAGCGCGCCCAGCGCGTGGCTGTTGCCGCAAAGTCCGCCGCATTGGAGGTTCCCGTGAAGAAGCAGAAGAAGCACCGCGTGCTCAAGACCCTGGGTTGGCTCGCCGTCGCCGGCGCGGCCGCTGCCGGCGCCTATGTCGTGTGGCGTCGTAGCCAGCCCGTTGAGGACCCGTGGGCCGAGGAGTACTGGGCCGACTCCACCGAGGATGAGGCCGGCTACGGCATCAGCCCCGAGGACGCTCAGGCCTGACCGCCCCCTCTGAATTCACGACGGCGCCGCGCTGGACATGACCCAGCGCGGCGCCGTCGTTGTTCCAGTTCTCATCCCATGGCAGTTTCCATGGCACTGCCGCAGCGACCGACTCCTGCCGGCCGCCGTGGCGAGGGCCGGCCGATCAGGCCCGGTGACGGTGGACGCGGAATCCGGGGCCGATGTCGCCGGCCGGGACCATCTCGGCCAGAGAGGCGGGGTCGCTCAGTGAACTCGCCGCGATGAAACCGGTGATGGTGTCCACGCCGTATTCGAGGAGCACCGGGTTGAGTGGCGTCGATGGCCCCACCAGGACGGTGTGCGCCTGGCGGGAGAGCTCGATGAGGCGCGGCGCGGTCTTGTTGACGAAGCTCGATGAGGAGATGAAGACGAGGTCGCACTCGGGCAGGACGTACTCGCAGGCGCTGTCCGGCCAGTCGCCGGGCTGAAGGTTGCGCTCGAGGCAGATGTACTCGCCGGCGCCGGCCAGGGCGGCCTCGGCGAAGGGGAAGTGCCCGATGACTGCGACTCTCTTGCCGACGATCATCTCCCGGTAGGGGTCGAAGACCTGGCGCCAGGTCAGTCCCTCCCCGGTGGGTTCGAAACCGTTGTCCGCAGCCGTCTGCTCGCGCGAGTACCAGGAGTTGATGGCGGCCTGGCCGATGCTGGCCTCAGCCAGGTTCCAGGACTTCGCCAGGGCGCCGACGTCGCGCAGTGGCCGTCCCTCGAGCGGCCCGTCGTTGAGGGCCGGCCGGCTGCGCACATCCATGGTCCAGGCCGTGCCGACGCCGCCGGCGGAGTTGAGGACGCGGCTCCAGCGTGGCCCCTGTCCCGCTGTGCGCACGACGACGTCGTCGGGCAGTCCGTCAAGAAGCGCGTCGTAGATCTCCCAGGGCTGTGACATGACCTCATCCTTCTGCAACCGGGCGGTGACTGAGCCTTACCTATCCTAAGCAGTCCTGTCCGACGGCGCAGCCCTTCGTCCCAGTGCCTCAGCGGCTCCTCACGACATCATGTCAGCGCAGACAGAACCGGCCACCACTGCCCGAGCACCGCTGCCCGCACAATGAGCGCGGCACAATGAGCGCACCAGAAGAATACTAATGCGTCACTTTCCGACCGATGACGCAATTCATTGCCGACACTCAACCGTGATACTGATTGCTGTTGAGTTGCAGGAATCTCACCGTGATCCTCTGTGGAATTCCTTAATGCTACCGTGTCAAGGCCCGTACCCCTGAAACCGAGGTAGCGCTTCATGCTTCGCCGACTTTTCGTCCGCTCACACCGGCGGGAACTGACGTCATCACGTCAACCATCACGCCAGTCTCGTCGGAGACTGAGGAGCGGTGCCGCCATCTCGACATTTGCCCTGATTGCCGGCGCACTGGGCACAGCGACGCTCCCGGCTCCCCCGGCCAAGGCCATTTATGGTAATCCTGCCGGAGGATCGGGAAAATACACCCAGGTGATCGACTGGATCGACTGGACCGAGATGACCAATACCTTGCCCGGAAAAGGCACGAGAATCCTTCCCGACGGAAGCACCGGCGTGGTCTGGTCGACTCCCTCACGGATCTCCGGCGATATGTGGCGCACCAGTCGATGCACCCTGTCCAATGTGCGCACCACCGCCGTGGGAAAGAACGAGACGGGGCTGCCCACGGACCGGGGCTTAAGTGTCGGATACTATCCTGGTAACTGGAGGGGAGACGGCCTGGCTCGCCTTTACAATGACGGCACCAACTACACCGCCGGGGTCGCCAAGAAGCCCTATACGACCTCATCGAACCTGCCTCTGGGCATTGCCAACCTGAGGGACTCCTCCACGCAGCAGTTCCAGATCGAGTGCAGCGCCTACCTGGTGACCTCCACCTCCCAGCCCGCGAAGAGCCAGCTGGAGCGCTTCCCCAACAAGGTGGAGGTTCCGATGGAGGGCATCGTCTTCGCCGATGCTGAGGCCTCGAGCTGGCACATACCGAACGGCCAGAAGGAGTACATCTCCGTTTCCCCGATCCCCTACGTCGCCTCCAAAGACGTCACCTACCGCCTGTTGGAGAGCGCCCGGACACCGGGATGCATCACGAACTCCGTCATCGGCAAGGTCTCCGTCTCCACCCCTGTTGGCAACCGCCCCGGCGTCAAGCTGCGCCCGGACGACGCCGAGTGCAGCGCCAAGGTTCCCAACGGCTACGGCCCCTCCTCGGTCATGCTGCTGAGCAACATGCGCACCGGCTACGTCGAGATCCACGGGGGCGGTCGAGGCGCCGTCGCCTTCGGTGTCGTCTCCTACATGGACTACGGCGACGCACCTGAGAGCTACGGTGTCGCCGGCAGCGCGTTCCAGCCGGCCTGGAGCGGTGGGGAGCTGTCCGACAGCGGAGAGCGCAACATCGCCCGCGGCAAGGCACCGTATGAGGGCGACGCCGGAGACTGGTACAACCTGAGTGCGGCAACGGACCAGGGCAACGTGGCCACCACGAACTCCGCCGTCGTACGCCTGGGTGCCCTGACGGACAACGATGACAACATCGCCCACAGCGCTGACGCCTCGAGGGACAACATCACGGATATCAATGATGAGGACGCCCTGCCCGCCGACTGGGACCGCGTCATCTGGACCGATATCGGCAAGAAGTGGAGCCAGGAGATCACCTGCTCGGGCAGCAACACCAAGATTGCCGGCTGGGTGGACTGGAACCGGGACGGCGTGTTCTCCGCCGGTGAGCGCTCCGCGGTGACCTCCTGCTCCAGCGCCGGTAAGGCCACTGTGACCTGGACCGTCCCCCAGGACGCCAAGCGGAGCACCATCAATGGCAACGGTGCGGCCACCTTCATGCGTCTGCGCATCACCGGTGCCCCGCCCAACGGGCGGGCGGCCGAGGACCCTCAGCCCACTGGCATCGCTGTCAACGGTGAGGTCGAGGACCACCAGGTGCAGGTCCAGCTGCCCAACCTGTCCCTGGCCAAGCAGGTGGACAACACCGCGGCCGGCTCCCTGGGTCTGTCCGCCAAGGACTGGACGCTCACGGCAACCCCCAAGCGCGGTAAGACCGCCTCAGGCGCCGGCGGCTTCGACTCCGCTTACCTGCCCCAGGGCCAGACGGTGCTGTCGGAGTCCTCGTCGTCGCCCAAGGCGGCCGGGTACAAGGCCACCGTCTCCTGCGTGCCGCACCCGAACTCGGATATCAGGACTCCGTCGTCGACGGTCAACTCCGCCTCCAAGACCCTGGATCTGGCCACCGGTGAGTGGATGCAGTGCACGATGGTCAACACGGCTCAGCCCGGTCAGGTCATCTGGAGCAAGGTCGACGACGCCGGCAACCCGCTGGCGGGGACCGTGTTCACGCTGGCCTCCCCGGCGCTCAACGGCGGTCAGAAGGAGGTGACCGACTGCGCCGTCACCGGCGGCAAGGCCACGTGCCCCAACGGCTCGGTGGACCAAGACCCTCGTGCCGGGTTCTTCAAGGTCACCGGGCTCACCTGGGGCGAGTACTCCATCACCGAGACCCAGGCGCCGGTCGGCTACCACCTGTCCTCCACCACCCTGACCAAGACCCTGGACGGATCGGCACCGGCCGCGGGCACCGACGACGACACCCCCACCCTCGACCTGGGTCAGGTCACCAACACCCGGATCAAGGGGTCGGCCACCTGGACCAAGACCGATGAGCGGGGCAACCCCATCAAGGGCGCCCAGTGGTCGCTGATTCCCCTTGACTCCAACGGTCGGCCTCAGCCGGACCAGGCCCGCACCATCACCGACTGCGTGGGCACCTGCGCCCAGGGCGGCCTGGACACCGATGCGAACCCCGGCGCCTTCAAGCTGGCGGAGCTGGGCTACGGCTCCTACCGGCTCGTCGAGACCAAACCGCCGGTCGGCTACGTCCTGGACGCCACCCCCCGCACCATCACCATCTCCTCCCAGGGACAGGTCGTGGCGCTGGGCAAGATCTCCAACCGCAAGTCGTCGGTGCCCGCCATCCCCTTCACCGGAGGGAGCGCGGCCGACACCTTCCTCATCGCCGGAGGGGCGGTGCTGGGGATCACGGCGCCGACCATGATGGTCCAGGCCTACCGACGCCGGCGGGCCCTGGAATCCTGACCCGACTCATGACCTGAGCGAACCATCGGGACGCACGTGATGGGCGGTAGACACCTCGGTGTCTGCCGCCCATCTGCGTGAACCATCAGTTCAGATACCTCACAGGAGTGGCAGGAGAATGTCGGTGACGGCGTCGACAGGTGGAGTGGTCGCCGGGTCAGTGAGGTACTCCTCGATGATCGGATGGTCTCGCGGCTCCTCGCCCGAGCTCGGCAGCCACTGACCGTAGAGCCACCGGTAGGCGGCATGCATCGACGAGTACGGGCCGATGTAACGCATGATCGCGTACCGTCCGTCCGGCACCATCCTCTCAGCAAGGCCGTGGGGAATCTTCATACCGGGGTCGACGACGGTTCCAGCCGCCGAGCGCAGATCAGCTGCGGGAACGGCGTCGGGATCGTCCTCATAGATGGCAACCATCAGACTCCCGGAGCCCACACGGTCTCTGACTCGGCTGAAGGCCCGGCCGATATCCATATAGGAACCACGGTGCTCGGATACGGCAAGTCGATAGCCGCGGCGAGTCTCCACGCGCACCGCCCACGCCGGGTCCTGACTCACCGACGACGTCGATCCCGAACCACAACTCGTCACTGGTGAGTCGATCGATGCCGAGCGTCCACCGATGCGGAATCGGCTGGGAGTCGTCCTATAGGCGCGGAGAAAGGCTCGACTGAACACTTCGGTGCCGGTGAACCCGGCTTTCCAGGCGATCCGTTCCACCGGCCACGAGGTCTCAGTGAGCATGGCGGCAGCCCGCTCCAGACGGAGACGGCGTACGGTCTGAGCGGCCGTCTCCCCGCGCACCGCCCGGTAGATGCGGTGCCAGTGATAGCGGGAGAACCCGGAGACGTGAGCGAGGATCTCCAAGCTGAGGTCGTCGTCAAGATGCGTATAGATGTAGTCGGTGACAACGTCGAGCTGGCGTTGGTACTGCTCAGCCCTCATGTGTCCGAAAGGACCCCGATGGACAGATGAATCGAGCCGTCCGGAGCGTAGTACTCGTAGTCGGCACGATAGTCACGGGCCAGGTCCTCGCGGGCCCAGACATCCACCCACGCGTCATAGACACTCTCCGGCCGAGCATCAGGCAGCGTGACGATCTCGTGAGTAGAGGCCGGGACCGTCACAGTCACCTGGCCAGAGGGAACCGAACCTCCAGCCTCGATGCGCCTACCGATGACGAGGGTGTAGACACCGTCGACATCGTCGCCGGGAGTCTCGTAGTCGGTGTAGACCGCATAGATACCGGGGCCGACCCCGGGCTTCTCGGGTGCGAGGAGCCCGACGTCGGCAGCGGCCCGCCAGTGAGGAGGAATGGTTCGGGCCGCCTCTCGGTTCGACGTCCGAAGAGGCAGGCCAACAACGTCGAAGGAGCCGATCGTTTCTCTCATGCGCTCCATAATGCCCGTATGGCGCCCAGAGCTCACTGACGAATCTTGCGGACCTGGACGGGTCGTCAGTCCTTCGAGTGGGTCAGGACGATCTTGCCGGTGGTGGTTCCCGCGCGCACCGCGGCAACGGCCTGCGCGGCCTCTTGAATCGGAAGCCGGTCGGTAACGTGGACACGGAGCTCTCCGGAGGCCACGAGCTCCACCGCGCGCCTCAGGTGGCCTCCGACGAGCGCCGGGTTCGCCTGGCTGAAGGCCCCGAGGTTGAAGCCGATGACGCCAATGCCCCGCAGCCACAGCGACGTGGTACTCACCTGCTGGTCCTCCGCCTGGGAAGCGTCCCCCAGAGCCAGGAGCCGTCCGCCCGTACGCAGCAGGTCCAGGCTGCGCAGCCTGGCCGGGCCGGCCACCGGGTCGGCGACGACGTCGAACTGGGCGGGTTCAGCCTCGGAGAGGTCCTCAGTCAACCAGGCCTCGTCATAGCCCAGGTCCAGGATCTCCTGGCGCTTGGCCTCGCTGCGGGTGACGCCGACGACGCGGCCCGCGCCAAGCAGTCGAGCCACCTGGCCCATCTGCGAGCCGAGGCCACCGGCGGCGGCATGGACCAGCACGCTCTCGCCGCGGCGCAGGTGGGCGATCTCCTCCAGGGCGACGAGCGCCGTCGTCGAGTTGGCCGGAACTGCGGCGGCCAGGACCGGATCGAGTCCCGCGGGGAGTGGCACGACGAGCTCCGCGGGGGCTACGGCGACCTGCCCGTAGCCACCACCCCCGGTGATGGTCAGCGCGACGACGGCATCCCCGACCCGGTAGCCATCCACACCATCTCCAAGAGCACGGACTCGGCCACTCACCTCCAGCCCGGGGGTCCAGGGCAGGTCGATAGGCACGAGTCCTTCTGTGAAGAGCGCCTCGACGTAGCCGACGCCGGCATGGTCCACATCCACGGCGATCTGACCCGGTCCGGGCTCAGGAGTGGGGGCCTCCTGGTACCGCAGCCCGGACGCCGGGCCAGCGAAGCTGACGATCTGCATGGCCTTCATGAGCAACACCTTCCTGTATCAGTCATCAACACAGTATCAGATATCTGATACACGACACCGAGCAGCCCCGTTGCGATTCGCTGAGCCAGTGGTGATCGTGGGCCCGAGACAGCAGTGATCGTCGATGTCTCGGCCGCTACTCGGCAATGAAGTCGTCGCGCAGGAGGGAGGTGACGCGCCTGAGCATATCGGTGAGCTGCTGACGCTCCTTGGCGGTGAAGGACTCGGCCATACGCTGCTCGATGCGGCGTGCAACCTTGTCGGCGCGCAGTAGCAGGGCCTCACCCTCGGTCGTGAGCGAGGCGATGAGGACCTTGGCGTGGTCGGAGGAGGGGTGACGGATGACGAGTCGTTTCTGCTCCAGCTTGGCGATGACGGTAGCCATCGTCTGCGGAGTGACTGCGGCAGCCCTGGCCAGCTGGGCCGAGGACTGCTCGGGCACGTAGTACAGGGAGAGCATGGCCGCGTACTGAGCCACGGTGAGGCCAAAGCCTCTGAGGGCCTCGGTCTTGGCGGCCATCATGGCCTGCTCGGCCGACTTGATGTGCAGGCCGAGCCGCACCCCGGTGTCCTCGACGAGCTCGCGACGTCCTCGCCTCGGGGGCGGAATGTCAACGGAGCGGCTCACGGCGTTCATCCTAAGAGGCCTCATCATCGGGGAAGAAGATCTCCTCGATGGTCAGGCCGAAGACGCGAGCAATGGTGAAGGCCAGGGGTAGGGAGGGGTCATAGCGCCCGGCTTCCAAAGCGTTGACCGTCTGGCGGGAGACCCCCAGCTCCTCGGCGAGCCTGGCCTGAGTCCAGCTGCGCTGGGCGCGCAGGACCTTAAGTGCGTTCCTCACCGGTACCGCCAGGTGGACCACAGCATCCCGACACCGAAGAACAGAGCCCACGCACCGCCGACCCAGATGAGACTGACGCGAGGAGCCCCTACCTCTTCCAACAAGCTGTAGGCGATCGATGTGATGACTGTCCCCGCTGTGGAAACAACAAGCGCTTCCATCACCTTGCGCGCCTGCATCTCATCCGCCTCGCGCACTAAGCGCATCATCGCCCACGCACAGATGAGGACACCAACCATGGGAAGCAGTGCCAAGGCGAATCGCCATGGGTCACCTTCCATGGATCGCGCCCATCTCAGGCCGACCAGAACTCCGACGGAGTAAAGAACGGCGCCGACAGTGAATCGGATGGAGTAGGCGATACCTACCTTGCGCTCGATAGTCATGGCTGCCTTCCGTCAATGGAGACAAAGAATCGGCTCAGTTACTGGTGATCGACCAGATCAATCCTGACCACAACACACATGATAAAAAGACCTTCACCCTCGAGTCAAGGTTACTTTCCATCTCGACGACGTTCCCTCGACCGCCCCGTCGTCATCAGGTAGGCACTGCCCAGGGCCGTGCCGGCGATGACCGGGAAGGCGGGGATCAGCCATCGGTGGGAACGCACCTCGACCCCATGAGCTCGCAGCGTCCGCTTCGCGAAGATCCAGAAGGGCAGGACGACCGGCAGCGCCGTCGCCACCCCCGGGGTGTAGCGCCGGGCCATGGCCGCTGAGCCCAGGTGGCTGAAGGTGTGCATGCCGTAGCCGTAGAGCGCGGCCTGGTAGACGGGCGAGCGTCCACGGGTGCGGTAGCCGTCAATGGAGGCAACAGCCATGAGGACACCCATGAGACCGATCCCCAGGTAGACGTGCTCACGCGAGCAGCCGTGACGTCGGATGTCCTCGGGCAGGAAGGGAACCTTGTCGAAAAGCGGGTGTGTCCAGCCGGGCATCGTGGCCAGCTCCTCGAGGTCATGCGCCAGCCATGAGAAGAACAGTCCTCCGGTCGCCAGTGACACCGGATCCATCACGGTCACCTCCGGCACACATTGTACCGACGAGAGAATCCCCGAGGCGGACCACCATCATGGCCCATCTCGGGGAGCGGGGAGTATGAGAAATCAGTGGTGGAGCCAACGGGACTCGAACCCGTAACCCCCTGCTTGCAAAGCAGGTGCGCTACCAATTGCGCCATGGCCCCTCGGGGAGGATGCTCACCGGTTCCGTCAGCTGCTAGTCAACGGGGTCGGTGACCTCGGCCCACGCGGCCCGCTCCATACGGGCCGCCTCGAACCTGAGCCATGCGGCATAACCCGCAGCGGCCAGGAACGAAAAGACCGCGGCTGATACGACTGCACGGTTCCTCATGAAACCTCCTCATCGTCTCACCGCGGACGGTGGGCCTAGCTGGACTCGAACCAGCGACCTCATCCTTATCAGGGATGCGCTCTAACCAACTGAGCTATAGGCCCTTGCGACCGGAGAAGATTAACCTGTCCGGCTATCGCAGACCAAATCCGATCACTCGTCCGCAAGCGTGAGATGGATCCCACCGACGAGGGTAGCGGTGATGTTGTAGAGAAAGGCGCCCAGCGTGGTCAGGGCGGTCATCAGCACGATATCCACCACGGCGACAATCGTGGAGACGGCCAGGGCCCGCGGCAGCTCGAGGTAGGCCACGATCGCGGAGAACGTGTTGGAGCGCTCACCGGCGACCGTCTTGACGAGCTCCTCGATGGTGGAGAACACATGCATGGCGTCGAGCATGAACCACACGACCGCCGTGGCGACGATGAGCATGATGCCCGCGGCGAAGCTGAGCAGGAAGCTCGCCTTCATCACTGACCAGGGGTCGACTCGGGTCAGGGCCAGACGCACGCGGCGCGGCCCGGCGATGGTCTTCTTGCTCTTCTTGCTCTTGCCGCCCGACGCGCTGCCGGAGGCATCCGCGCCACCCACAATGGATGCGGCACCTGCGGACTGCCTACCGTCAGGGGACATGGAAACCGGCTGGCTCATGCTTCGACCTCACTCTCGTTGTCTTCCAACGCTACCGTGTCCGCCGCTGAGTCCGCAGGAGAGTCGCCAGTGTCACCTTCCGGGGCCTGGAGAGCCTGGGCCTGGTCGGTGGAGTCCGCAGAGTCGGCACTCGGGGCGCTATCGGCGGCATCGACCGCCTCCTCCATGTCCCGTTCAGTGTTGCGGGCCACCGCGATGATGCGGTCTCCGGCGTCGGGCTTGGCGAAAGTCACGCCCTGCGTGGTCCGGCCAGTGCGCGAGACCTCGACGACGGCGGAGCGGACTACCTTGCCCGAGGCCATGATGCACAGGACCTCGTCCCCGGAGTCGGTCACCAGGGCGCCCACGAGGTTGCCTCGGGCCTCGACGAGGTTGGCGACCTTGACGCCCAGGCCGCCACGGCCCTTGACGGGGTAGTCGACGACGTTGGTGCGCTTGGCGTAGCCGCCCTCGGTGACGACGAACAGATCCGCGTCCTGCCAGGAGGGGTCGACGACGTCCATGGCCAGCAGGTAGTCATCCTCACGGAAGCGCATACCGGTGACGCCGCTGGTGGCCCGGCCCGTGGGCCGCAGGGTGTCGTCATCGGCGTGGAAGCGCAGCGACTGGCCGGCGCGGGAGACCAGCAGGAGGTCCTGCCCGCTGCTCAGGAGGCGGGCGGAGACGAGCTCGTCGTAGTTGCCCTCCTCGTCCTGGCGCAGGTTGATGGCGATGACGCCGCCGGAGCGGTTGGAGTTGTACTCGCTCAGGCGGGTCTTCTTCACCAGGCCGCGGCGGGTGGCCAGGACCAGGTAGTCGGCCTGGTCGTAGTCCTGGAGCTCCATGACCTGGGCGATCTCCTCGCCGGGCTGGAAGGCCAGGAGGTTGGCCACGTGCTGGCCCTTGGAGTCGCGCCCGCCCTCGGGCAGCTCGTAGCCCTTGGCGCGGTAGACGCGGCCGTAGTTGGTGAAGAACAGCAGCCAGCGGTGCGTCGTGGTGACGAAGAAGTGGTCGACGACGTCGTCCTCGCGCAGCGTGGCCCCACGGATGCCCTTGCCGCCGCGGTGCTGGGAGCGGTAGGAGTCGGTGCGGGTGCGCTTGGCGTAGCCGGAGCGGGTGATGGTGACAACCACGTCCTCCTCGGGGATGAGGTCCTCCATGCTCATCTCGCCGTCGAAGGGCACGATCCGGGTGCGGCGCTCGTCGCCGTACTTCTCGACGATCTCGGCCAGCTCGTCGGAGACGATGCCCCGCTGGCGCTCCGGGGAGGCGATGATCTCGCGCAGGTCCTTGACCCGGGCGCGCAGCTCCTCGGACTCCTCCTGGATCTTGAGGCGTTCCAGGGCGGCCAGACGGCGCAGCTGGAGGGAGAGGATGGCCTCGGCCTGGGCCTCGTCGACGTCCAGCAGGCCCATGAGGCCAGTGCGGGCCTCCTCGGTGGTGGGCGAGCGCCGGATGAGGGCGATGACGGCGTCGAGGGCGTCGATGGCCTTGAGCAGGCCCTCGAGGATGTGGAGGCGCTCCTCGGCCTTGCGCAGGCGGAAGCGGGAGCGGCGCACGATGACATCGATCTGGTGGGCGACCCAGTGGCGCACGAAGCCGTCCAGGCTCAGGGTGCGCGGCACCCCGTCGACCAGGGCGAGCATGTTGGCCGGGAAGTTGTCTTGGAGCTGAGTGCGCTTGTAGAGGTTGTTGAGAACCACCTTGGCGACGGCGTCGCGCTTGAGGACGATGACCAGTCGCTGACCGGTGCGCCCGGAGGTCTCGTCACGGATGTCGGCGATGCCGGTGACCTGGCCGTCGCGCACGAGCTGGGCGATCTTGTCGGCCAGGTTGTCGGGGTTGACCTGGTAGGGCAGCTCAGTGACCACCAGGCACTGGCGGCCCTGGATCTCCTCGACGTTGACCACGGCCCGCTGGGTGATGGATCCGCGGCCGGTACGGTAGGCGTCCTCGATGCCCCGCCGGCCCAGGATCGTGGCGCCGGTGGGGAAGTCGGGTCCGGGGATCCGCTCGATGAGGGCGTCGAGCAGCTCCTCGCGCGAGGCGTCGGGGTGCTCGAGGTACCACTGGGCTCCGCGGGCGACCTCGCGCAGGTTGTGCGGCGGGATGCGGGTGGCCATGCCGACGGCGATGCCCTCGGAGCCGTTGACCAGGAGGTTGGGGAACCTCGACGGCAGGATGACCGGCTCCTGGTTGCGTCCGTCGTAGTTGTCCTGGAAGTCGACGCTGTCCTCATCGATGTCCCGGAGCATCTCCATGGCCAGGGGCGCCATCTTGCACTCGGTGTACCGGGGAGCGGCGGGCCCCAGGTTACCGGGGGTGCCGAAGTTCCCCTGGCCGGCCACCAGCGGGTAGCGCAGCGACCACCACTGGACCAGGCGGGCCAGGGCGTCGTAGATGGCGCTGTCGCCGTGGGGGTGGTAGGTCCCCATGACGTCGCCGACGATGCGCGAGGACTTGGAGAAGGAGGCGGTGGGGCGGTAGCCGCCGTCGTACATGGCGTACAGGACGCGGCGGTGGACCGGCTTGAGCCCGTCGCGCACGTCGGGCAGGGCCCGGCCCACGATGACGCTCATCGCGTAGTCGAGGTAGGAGCGCTGCATCTCCATCTGGAGGTCGACCGGCTGGATGCGCTCGGGGACGGGTGCGTTCGTCGCTCCCTCGTCGCCGATGATCTCTTCAACTTCGTCGCTCACAGGATTCCTTCGTGTTCAGAGGAGGTCGCCGGCAGCGGGCCGGCGCTTCACGTGTGGCTCGGTACCGCTCAGATGTCCAGGAAGCGGACGTCGGAGGCGTTGCGCTGGATGAAGGAGCGCCGCTGCTCGACGTCGTCGCCCATGAGGATCGCGAAGGTCTCGTCGGCGTCGGCCGCCTCATCGAGCGTGACCTGCTTGAGGATCCGGGTGGTGGGGTCCATGGTCGTCTCCCACAGCTCGTGGTCGTTCATCTCGCCCAGACCCTTGTAGCGCTGGATTCCGCCGTCCTTGGGGAGGCGGCGGCCCTTCTCCTGTCCGGCGGCCAGGAGCTTGTCGCGCTCGGCGTCGGAGTAGGCGAACTCGTGCTCGGCGTTGGACCACTTGAGCCGGTAGAGCGGCGGCATGGCGATGTAGGTGTGGCCGTGCTCGATGAGGGGCCGCATGTAGCGGAACAGGAGGGTCAGCAGGAGGGTGGCGATGTGCTGGCCGTCGACGTCGGCGTCGGCCATGATGACGATCTTGCCGTAGCGCAGCTTGGCGATGTCGAAGTCCTCGCCGATTCCGGTGCCGAAGGCGGTGATGAGGCTGCGGATCGTGTCGGAGGACAGGGCCCGGTCCAGGCGCGCCTTCTCCACGTTGAGGATCTTGCCGCGGATCGGCATGATCGCCTGGTGCTCGGGGTCGCGGCCGCCGACGGCGGAGCCACCGGCGGAGTCTCCCTCAACGATGAAGATCTCGGAGTCCGCGGCGTTCTTCGAGGAGCAGTCGCGCAGCTTGCCGGGCATGGAGGCCGACTCCAGGACGCCCTTGCGGCGGGTGGCCTCGCGGGCCTTGCGGGCGGCCAGGCGCGCGGCGGCGGCCTGGGAGGCCTTGGTGATGATGGCGCGGGCGTCACCGGGGTGGGAGTCCAGCCAGTCGCCGAGCTGGGCGTAAACCGTCTGCTGGACAAAGGTGCGCGCCTCGGTGTTGCCGAGCTTGGTCTTGGTCTGGCCCTCGAACTGCGGCTCGGAGAGCTTGACGGAGATGACGGCGGTCAGCCCCTCACGGATGTCGTCACCGGTGAGGTTGTCGTCGCGCTCCTTGAGCAGGCCCTTGTCCCGGGCGTACTTGTTGACCAGGGTGGTCAGGGCCGTGCGGAAGCCCTCCTCGTGGGTGCCGCCCTCGGTGGTGTTGATCGTATTGGCGTAGGTGTGGACCGACTCCGAGTAGGCGCTGGTCCACTGCATGGCGATCTCCAGGCTGATGGAGTGGTTCTCGCCCAGGGACTGCTCGGCCTCGAAGTCGATGATCTCGGGGTGGATGAGCTCGGCCTTCTTGGACTTGTTGAGGAAGGCGACGTAGTCGCGCAGGCCGTGCTCATAGCAGTAGGAGTCGGTGCGGAAGCCGACCTCGGGGGCGTCGGGGGCGGAGTCGTCCCCGGCGATCTCGTCGCCGGCGTCCTGGACGCCGAGACGCTCGTCGGTCAGGGTGATGCGCAGGCCCTTGTTGAGGAAAGCCATCTGCTGGAAGCGACGGCGCAGCGTCTCGTAGTCGAAGTCGACCGTCTCGAAGATGGTCGGGTCCGGGTAGAAGGTCTGGGTGGTGCCGGTGGAGTCGGTGGCCTCGCCCTTGACGAGCTCGGTGATGGGGCGGCCGCCGTCGGCGAAGGACATGCGCCACACGAAGCCCTGCCGGCGGACCTCGGTGTCCACCCGGGTGGACAGGGCGTTGACCACGGAGATGCCCACGCCGTGCAGACCGCCGGAGACGGCGTAGCCGCCGCCCCCGAACTTGCCGCCGGCGTGCAGGATCGTCATGACGACCTCGACGGTGGGCTTGTGCTCGGTGGGGTGCTCGTCGACCGGGATGCCGCGGCCGTTGTCGCTGACGCGCACGCCGCCGTCGGCCAGGATGGTGACCTCGATGTGGTCGCAGTAGCCGGCCAGGGCCTCGTCGACGGAGTTGTCGACGACCTCGTAGACGAGGTGGTGCAGGCCCCGCTCACCGGTGGAACCGATGTACATGCCGGGGCGCTTCCGGACCGCTTCGAGCCCTTCGAGGACGGTGATGTCCGAGGCTCCGTAATCGTGATTCACAGTGGCGTCCTGGTCAGACACGTGTCAGTTGCTCCTCAATCTGTGCGCATCGGGACCTCAGTGGTCCGATGTCTCCGTCCGGCCCCTTCACACGACGATCCTGAGGAGGATCGTGCGCACACGTAGGTGGGTACATCAGGACGGTCCTGGGCGCACCTTGGGCGGTTTCACCGCATTCTAGCGTAGATGGGCCCGTGAACCGCGGCACCGTGAGCAGCTGGGGGCGTGCCCGTGGTCACCTCTGTCTCGCCTGGATCACCGCATCGCCCGATGCCTGGCGCCCGCTCCGTGTCTTTGCGACGACGACGGCTGCGGCCGGCACGTTGCCAATGATACCTGCGCTGCCACTATCCGTAGGTATCGCGCGGACCACGGGTGCCGCGCAGGCCGACTCCGCGGCGCTTCCAGGTCGGGCCGGCCGGCCCCAGGATCCGCAGCTCCACCCCGTCGCCAGTGCTGATCCCTCCGGCCTGGCGGCCGCCGGGACCCGAGCGCAGGGCCTCGACGATCCTGGCCTCGATGGTGGGCTGGAGGAGCCGCAGCTGCTGGGCCCAGCTCGAGGACGAGGCGCGCAGGGTGATGCGACCGGCGTCGAAGGACTCGATGGTGCAGTGCTCGGCGACCTGATCGCCCACGATGGCCCGCCACCGGGCGACGACCCCGGCCACCGCGAGCTTTCCCGCCCAGCCGTTGTCGGCCACCATGCGGCGCAGCTCGCGCTGTCCGGTGCGGGGGTCGAAGGGGGTGGGGCCGGGCCGGTCGCGTCCCCGCGCCAGTCCGGGGCCGCGGTCGGCTGGGTCGTCGGGATTCTGTCCCAGGGCCCGGGCCAGCTCGCGGCGCTGGTCCCAGGGCGCCGCCGGCTGTGCGTCCTTGACCCCGGAACCGCCGGCCGGCTCGCGCAGCCGGCGGGCCGGCACGCGGCTGTCACCCTTCTCCCAGGCCTGGGCGCGCTGGCGGGTCAGGGCCCGCTGGGCCAGGACGTCGGGCAGCGGGCCGTCGCCGGTGGGCACGGAGGGCTCAGCCACGGGTGACCTCACCGTCGGCCACGCGATACCTGGCGCCGGCGAGCTCGGCGGGGACGTCGTCGTCGACGGCGGCGGTCAGCAGGACCTGCTGGGCGCCGGCGACCATCTGGGCCAGGGCGCGGCGGCGCTGCTCGTCCAGGGAGGCGAAGACGTCGTCGAGGATGAGGACCGGCTCGCCGTCCCCACCATAGGCGTCGACGTCGGTGCGCAGCATGTCATAGGAGGCCAGGCGCAGCGCCAGGGCCAAGGACCACTGCTCCCCGTGGGAGGCGAATCCACGGGCGGGCAGACCGGTGAGGAACAGACTCAGGTCGTCGCGGTGCGCCCCGACGAGGTTGGCGCCGCGGTCGATCTCGCGGGCGTGGAGCTCACCCATGGCGCTCTCCAGGCGCGCGGCCAGGGCGGTCTCATCAAGGAGCATCTCCTCGCCGGCGAGCCAGGCCGTCTCGTCGTGGGGGTCGGGCTCCGGGACTCCCTCGTGAGTCAGCAGGCTGGAGCGATAGGCGATCTGGGCGCGGGAACGCTGCCCGGAGGTCCCCGAGACGGTCTCGTAGGCGGAGGCCACCCAGGGGCGCAGGCGCCGCACGACGTCGACCCGGGCGGCGATGAGCCGGGCGGCCGCCGCGGCGAGCTGGGCATCCCAGACCTCCAGGGTGGAGAGCATGGAGGAGGTCGAGGAGCGGGCCGCGCGCGCGGACTTCAGGAGGCTGGCGCGCTGGGCGAGGATCTTGTCGTGCTCGGCGCGCACCCCGGCCAGGCCCGGGCGCAGCGTGACCGCCAGGTCGTCGAGGAAGCCCCGGCGGACCCCGGGCTCGGCGCGCACCAGGGAGAGATCCTCGGGGGCGAAGACGACCGCGCGCAGCACCCCGAGCAGGTCGCGGGGCCGGCAGCCGCCCCGGTTGAGGCGGGCCCGGTTCGCCTTGCCGGCGATGATCTCGATCTCCAGGACGCTGGGTCTTTCCCCGTGGACGGCGCGGGCGCGCACGACGGCGCCGGCCGGCTGGGCCTGCCCCGGTGCCGCCCGTCGGACGAGGGCGGTGTCCGCGCCGATCCGGTGGGAGGAGAGGGTCGCCAGGTAGACGATGGCCTCGACCAGGTTGGTCTTGCCCTGCCCGTTGGAGCCGACGAAGGCGCTGGGGCCCGGCTCCAGGGACAGCACCAGGCTGCGGTAGGAGCGGAAGTCGTCCAGGGAGAGGTCAGAGACGTACATGCCCCGTCGGGTCTCAGGCCCCGAAGCGGATCGGCATGAGCAGGTAGCGGAAGGAGGAGTCCTCGGTGCCCCCGATGGAGTCCATGCCGGTGAGCACCGCGGGCTTCGAGGCGTGGGTGAAGTCGAGGCGGACGTAGGGCTGGTTGAGGGCGCCCAGGCCGTCGAGGAGGTAGCCGGGGTTGAAGGCGGTGGAGATGTCATCGCCCTCGAGGTGGGCGACGAGCTGCTCGGTGGCCTGGGCGTCGTCGCCCTGTCCGGCGTCGAGCTCCAGGTTGCCCTGGGTGAAGGACATGTGGATGGGGGTGGAGCGGTCCGCGACGAGACTGACGCGGCGCACGGCGGCCATGAGCTCGTCGGTGCCCACGGTGGCGTGGATCGAGGTGGACTCCGGGAAGAGGCGGCGCACCGGCGGGTAGTCGCCGTCGGTGAGCAGGGAGGTGGTGCGCCGGCCGCCGGCCTCGAAGCCGATGAGGCTGGAGGCGGCCGACTCGCTGCTGAGGGCCACGGTCACGTCTCCGGAAGAGGTCAGGGACTTGGCGACGTCGGAGAGAGTGCGGGCCTTGAGCAGGGCCGTGGTGGACAGCTCGGTGTTGGACGGCGACCAGGTCAGCTCCCGCATGGCCAGGCGGTAGCGGTCGGTGGCCATGAGGACCAACGAGCTGCCCTCGACCTCGATCTGGACACTGGTGAGCAGCGGCAGGGTGTCGTCGCGGGAGGCGGCGATGGAGACCTGGCCGACGGCGCGGGCCAGGTCGTGGGCGTCGATCGTGCCGGCGACGGCGGGCATGACCGGCAGCGCCGGGTAGTCGTCGGCGGCCATGGCCGCCAGGGAGAAGCGGGCCGATCCGCAGGAGACGGCGACCTTGTTGCCCTCGACCTCCAGGTCGACGGGCTTGTTCGGCAGCGCCTTGGCGATATCGGCCAGGAGGCGTCCAGAGACGAGGACGACGCCGTCCTCCTCGACATCGGCGGCCACCTCGCAGTGGGCGGAGACCTCATAGTCGAAGGAGGCCAGGACGAGGCTGGAGCCCTTGGCCTCCAGCCTGACTCCGGCGAGCACGGGTACCGGCGGGCGGGCGGGCACGGATCGTGCAGTCCAGGTGACGGCTTCAGCGAGGATGTCTCGGTCAACCCTGAGCTTCACGGTAGGTGCCTCCGTCAATCGTGGTCGGTCGGCCGGTAGGCGTCGTGGCACTACTGAGCCGAGAAAAATACGTGGTGCCGGCAGGTCGCCGGCGGACAGTCGTCATGGGAACGGCGTCGCTGGGAACGCAGTCCTGGGTCGAGAGTGTAGACGGTAGTCCGTGGGAGCCACCCTGTCACCAGCGATCACCCATGCTCATCCCATGAGCCTCTCCGAATGACAAGCGCCCGGGGCCTGGTCCGGTCCCGTTGGCCGATCGTGCTTCGCGATTTCTTGTCATCTAGATCTGTAGGGGTAGTAGCACATGTGGATGCTGGGGATAACAGGATTTTTCGCCGTCATGACGCCAGTGACGCTGGGGAATGACACGTGGGTGGTTCTGGTGGGTCGGGCAACGTCCCGGTGGAGAGAGCGAATGACATCCATGTCATTCCACAGCGGGGGTGCGCTACCTCCACAGCGACACGCTCGCTCCTCCACGTGCCCTCCTCAGCACCGTCCACAGCTGCATTGGATGTCGTCGATGCGGTCGGGGACGGGCGCTCGAAGGCGTGGACGGGCCTGGCGGGAGCGCCGCGAGGGACGAGCGGCGCGGATGGTTGCCAAGAGCGCGTGCCCCCGACCGCTTGTGCGACGACGTTGCGGGCGACGGTGCGTCGTCGGCTCAGGCGGGTGACTGGGCGGCCTGCTTGATGCGGCTGGTCAGCTCGGTGACCTGGTTGAAGGTCGAGCGCCGCTCGGCCATGAGGGTGCGGATCTTCTTGTCGGCGCTCATGACGGTGGTGTGGTCGCGCCCGCCGAACTCCCGCCCGATCTTGGGAAGGGAGAGGTCGGTGAGCTCGCGGCACAGGTACATGGCGATGTGGCGGGCCGAGACCATGGTGCGTGAGCGGTTGGCCGAGCACAGGTCGTCGATGGTGATGCCGAAGTAGTCGGCGGTCTGCGCCATGATGAGGGAGGTCGTGATCTCCTGGCCCTCGGGGTCGGAGATGATGTCCTTGAGGACCATCTCGGCCAGGGTCTGGTCGACGGGCTGCTTGTTGAGGGAGGCGAAGGCCGTGACCCGGATGAGGGCGCCCTCGAGCTCGCGGATGTTGGTGGTGATGCGTGAGGCGATGTACTCCAGGACGTCGAAGGGCAGGTCGAGGCCCTCGGCGGTGCCCTTGCGGGAGAGGATCGCGATGCGGGTCTCCAGGTCCGGGGGCTGGACGTCGGCCAGCAGGCCCCACTCGAAGCGGGAGCGCAGGCGCTCGTCGAGCCCACCGAGGGCCTTGGGGGGCTGGTCGGAGGTGAGGACCACCTGCTTGCCCGAGGAGTGCAGGGAGTTGAAGGTGTGGAAGAACTCCTCGAGGGTCGACTCCTTGCCCTGGAGGAACTGGATGTCGTCGACCAGGAGGATGTCGACCTCGCGGTAGCGGCGCTTGAAGCCCTCCATGCGGCCGTCGTCCTGGTTGCCGTCGCGCACGCAGGCGATGAAGTCGGAGACGAAGACCTCGGAGTTGACGTACTTGACGCGGATCCCCGGGTTGAGGGTCTGGGCGTAGTGGCCGATGGCGTGCAGGAGGTGCGTCTTGCCCAGGCCGGAGCCGCCGTAGATGAATAGGGGGTTGTAGGCACGGGCCGGGGCCTCGGCCACGGCCAGCGCGGTGGCGTGGGCGAACCGGTTGGAGGAGCCGGTGACGTAGGTGTCGAAGGTGTATCTCGGATTGAGCTGGGAGACGTCGTGGGCCGCGGTGGGCGTCAGCAGCCCGGTGGGATTCTGGGGGCCGGTGCCCCCGGGGCTGTAGGTGCCGGGATGTGCTGACCTCGTGGGAAGGGAACCCGACATCGTCGACGGCGCCGAGGCGGCGGAGGCCTGGGAGTAGGGCATCGGTGAGGGGGCGGTCGCCGAGTAGGGCGAGGGCTCGGCGAGCTGCTCGCTGTAGGCGGGCACCGTGGGTGGAGCGGGCGCAGCCGGCACGGTGGAGGGCCCCGAGGGTTGGGGCGGGACCGAGGGGGACGGGGAGGATGCCGGTGCGGGGGCGACGGTCGCCAGGTTGACGGGTTCGGGAGCCATGGGAGTCATCGGTGCGCGCGAGGCCTCCGAGGAGGTGTCGACCGTGACCTCCATGGGCATGGGGCGGCCCCAGACCTGGGTGATGGCGGCGCTGATGGGGGCACGTGCCTGCTCGACGATGTCCTTGGCGAAGGCCGAGCCGACGACGAGGACGAGCGTGCCGTCGACGTCGATGAGGTGGGTCATGCGGATCATGGACATCTTGCCCTGGCCCAGTTCTCCGGAGCTGGAGAGCACCTCAAGGGCTGAGAGCCATTTGGTATTGGCGGCGTCGGGCACGACGGACTCCTGATCGGCATGGTTGGTGAACCCGGTGACTGCAGCCCGACCGACGCCGGCCGGGGCCCTGTGTCGATGATGACAGGGTTGTGTGGAACTGGCGAACCGGAAGGTCTTGACCAGGCGTCCCATCATGCTGGTTCTCCACAGCCTTGTCCACACCTGGGGACACACCGAGCGATGGCTCACAGATAACGTTCAGAATAAACTCTGAAAACAGTAGGTATCGATGGCCCGTATGATCTGCTGCGAGCCCGCGGAATGACAGAAGTGTTGTCATTGACGGGGCTTTCGAGACGGTACGCACAGGTCACGGAGTTATCCACATATCCGCAAGGGTGTGGACGGCTTGCTTCCCACAGCCGTGGACACGGACGACCCCGCTTGTGGACGGAGTGTGGAGAGGGTGTGGATGACGCCACCGGTCACAGTGGTCACAGTCGGCCACATTCGTTTGACCGGCAAGAGGGCCAAACGTAGGCTGTTGCAGACGTTCGCGCGGAGTCAGGTCCCGATCCATGGGGCAGCCGCACGAGCGACAGTGCCGCGAACCTCGCGATGCACTGTTCCGATCACCTCAAGCAGGAGTTAAGCCCGTGAGCAAGCGGACCTACCAGCCGAACAACCGTCGTCGTGCCAAGGTGCACGGCTTCCGTAAGCGCATGTCCACCCGCGCAGGCCGCGCCGTCCTCGCTTCGCGGCGCCGCAAGGGCCGCGTTCGCCTCGCCGCCTGAGGTGCTCGGCGCGGCGCACCGACTAGCGCGGGGTGAGGACTTCACTACCGCGATTCGTCGGGGTACGCGCTGCGGGAACCGCAGGCTGGTCGTGCACTACCACGCCGGCGGGAGAGGGGATGACTCCCCGGCTCTCGTCGGCGTCGTCGTGCCCAAGAAGCAGGTCCCGCTGGCCACTCGCCGCAACCGCGTCAAGCGCCGGGTCAGAGCCCTCATGGCGCAGCGGGTCGGTTCCCTGGAACCGGGAGCTCGCGTCGTCGTGCGCGGACTGGCGGGTGCCGACGGCGCCGACAGCAGCACCCTGGGACGGGACCTGGATCGGCTTCTGAGCCGGTGCCGGGAGCGTCAAGCTGAAGGGCGCCGGCGGTGAGCCGGCCGGTTGCGGGCGTAGCGATGAGCGGATGGCTGACGCGAGTCCTCGTGGCTCCGGTGCGTTTCTACCAGCGCTTCATCTCGCCCGCCCTGCCGGCCTCCTGTCGCTACTACCCCACGTGCTCGGCCTACGCCGTCACGGCGCTCAAGGTGCATGGTCCGATCAAGGGCCTGCTGCTGGCCCTGTGGCGTCTGCTGCGATGCAACCCGTTGACCCGCGGTGGAGTCGACCATGTTCCGGACAAGGGGCAGTGGCGGTACCACCATCCCCGTGACGTTCCGCGGTTCATGATCGAGGACCCCTGACCGACGCCGCTGAACCGGCGGACACGACGCCGGCTCAAGCCCTGAGCTGACACTGATACCTCTCGCACGAGAACCCTCATACAAGGAGTACGGATGGACACGTTGCTGTGGCCGCTCAAGGTGGCCGTGGCCTGGGTCATGGTCACGATCCACAAGGCCCTGGTCCTCATCGGCTTCCCCGAAGGACCGGGTGTTGCCTGGGTGCTGTCCATCATCGGTCTGACGATCGTGGTGCGGCTGCTCATCATGCCGCTGTTCGTCAAGCAGATCCGAGCCTCCCGCGGGATGCAGCTCCTCCAGCCCGAGATGCAGGCCCTTCAGGCCAAGTACAAGGGCAAGAAGGATCCCGAGTCGCGCCAGCGCATGAACGAAGAGATGATGGCGCTCTATCGCAAGCACGGGACCAATCCCTTGGCCTCCTGCCTGCCGATCCTGGTGCAGATGCCCATCTTCTTCGCCCTGTTCCGGGTTCTGGCCTCCCTGGGTGCCGTTGCTACCGGCGACTATGGGCGTCCCTCGATCGGTCCGCTCACGATGGAGCTGGCCAAGCAGGTCCAGGCCTCCAGCGTCTTCGGCGCTAGCCTGTCCTCCAACTTCCTGGGCAGCTCCGACACGCGGGTCAAGGTCGTCACGATCGTCATGATCGTCATCATGTCGGTGACGCAGTGGTACACCATGGCGCAGCTGTCGATGAAGAACATGTCGACGGACTCCCTCAACTCCGACAACCCCATGATCCGTTCCCAGCGGATGATGCTGTACGTGATGCCGGTGATCTTCGCCGTCTCCGGCGTCAGCTTCCAGATCGGTGTGCTCGTCTACTGGGTGGTCTCCAACCTGTGGACCATGGGTCAGCAGTTCTTCACCATCCGCAACATGCCCGCCCCCGGCAGCGAGGCCGAGAAGAAGTACCGCGCCCGCATCAACGCCAAGCGGGCCCGGAAGGGACTGCCCTCCCTGGAGGAGGAGGAGCGAGCCGAGGCGATCGCCAAGGCCGAGGCCGAGGGGCGTACCGGAGGCCAGCGGGTGCAGCCGGTGCGCAAGAACCGGCAGAAGAAGTCCGGCGGTCAGGGCGAGTCCCGCAGCGAGGCCTTCGCCGACGACTCCGATGTCGAGCAGCTCGAGGACGCCGATGAGGACAAGGACTCGACCTCGTCCAGGAGTGGTGGCCTCAGCGATGAGGAGATCGCTCGACGTCGTTATGAGCGCCGTGCCCGTCAGCGGCGCGAGGCGGCGGCCCGACGCAAGAAGGCCCAGGCCAAGAAGAAGCGTAACCGCTGACACGTGTTCAGCGGCCAGATAACCCGGTTCCCATCACAGATACGGATGACATGATGAGTGAGCAGCACAGTAACGACTCCTCCCACCAGGCGGCGGATGAGGCCGTGAGCAGTCCCGTGAGCAACACCGTCTCGCGCCTCGAGGAGGAGGGCGAGATCGGTGCCGACTACCTCGAGGAGCTCCTTGACATCGCCGACCTGGGCGGTGATATCGACATCGACATCGATCACGGGCGCGCCTCGATTGCCGTGGTCGCCTCCGAGGAGGGTGACGAGCGCGAGCTCGCCGACCTCGTTGGACGCGACGGCGAGGTTCTCGAGGCCGTTCAGGAGCTGACTCGCCTCGCGGTGCAGGCGCGTACCGGCAATCGCTCCCGGCTCATGCTCGACATCAACGGCTACCGCGCCGATCGACGGACCGAGCTGACCAAGGTCGCCCAGGAGGCGGTCACCAAGGTCCTCACTTCGGGAGAGGCCGTCAGCCTCGAGCCGATGAACCCCTTCGAGCGCAAGGTGTGCCACGACGTCGTCGCCGCCGCCGGACTGGTCTCCGAGTCCGAGGGCGCCGAGCCGCACCGCTACGTCGTGGTCCTGCCCGCCGATGAGGAGGGCATGGACGACGACGCCGAGGACGCGGCTGACGACTCCGTTTCGGAGCAGGCCTGAGCATGAGCGAGGAGCAGCGGGCCCAGGTGGAGGAGCCGACGGCGGAGATACGGGAGATCTTCGGGGTCTCCTTCTCCGCGGCGGAGCACTTCGCGCAGATGCTCGCTGAGGAGGGTGAGCTGCGCGGTCTCGTGGGGCCGCGCGAGCTTCCCCGCCTGTGGACCCGGCATATCGTCAACTCGGCCGCCGTGGTCCCCTTTCTGCCGGCCCGGGGAAGCGTGGCCGACGTGGGTTCCGGGGCCGGCTTTCCCGGTATCGTCGTCGCGCTGCTGCGCCCCGACCTCGACGTCACGCTCATTGAGACGATGGAGCGGCGTACGCAGTGGCTCTCCGACGTCGTCGAGGAGCTGGACCTGGACAATGTGACTATCAGGCGGGCCCGGGCCGAGGAGGTCAAGGACCGCTATGACGTGGTGACGGCTCGCGCGGTGGCGAACCTGTCCAAGCTCGTGCGGCTGACGGCGCCCTTGCTCCGACCGGGGGGCGCCCTGCTGGCCCTCAAAGGCATGAGGGCACAGGATGAGGTCGACGACGCCAAGTATGTCATTAAGAAGGCGAAGTTATCAGTTGCCGTCGTTCATGAGGTTGTCACTGCCGGTGACGAAACGACGGCTGTGGTTGAGATTCGCCGCCCGAAGAGCCGTTGAGATACGGCGCGCGTTCGGTGTAACGCGTAAGGATCGACCTGCTCGCGTAGACTCGTAACTGCCCGACTGGCTCGGGCTGTTGGGTCGCCGTCCGAGGAGAAGCAGGTTTGTCCGGATCGTCTATCTTCGATCAGCTCCAGGCCGAGCACCTCGCGTTAGACGAGGTAGCGGGTGGAGAGTTCCCACATCCCGAGCGGACTCGTGTCATCGCAGTCGCCAATCAGAAAGGCGGCGTTGGAAAGACGTCGACCGCGGTGAATCTCGCGGCGGCTTTAGCTGAAGGTGGGCTGCACGTTCTGCTCATCGATGCCGACTCTCAAGGTAATGCCTCCACTGCACTGGGGGTGGAGCATGATGAGGACAGCGCCTCCATCTACGACGTCCTCGTTGACGCCATGCCGATCAAGGATGTCGTTGCCAAGACGCGATTCTGCGAGTCCCTGTGGTGTGTGCCTGCGACTATTGACGTGGCTGCGGTTGAGATAGAGCTCATCTCCACTGCTGAGCGTGAGTCACGACTGCGGCGTGCGCTGGTGGACTACCTGGTTTCACGTGAAACGGATGGTCTGGAGCCACTCGACTACGTCATCATCGACTGCCCGCCGAGCCTCGGCATTATGACGATTAATGCCTTCGTCGCTGCTGACGAGGTGCTTATTCCGATGCAGGCCGAGTACTACGCTCTCGAAGGCCTCGCCCTGCTGACGCGCTCCATTGACAGGATCGCGCGTATTCACAATCCGGGACTGGGAGTCTCCATGATTGTGCTCACCATGTTTGACGGACGCACCACCCTGGCCCGTGAGGTGGAGTCCGAAGTTCGTTCCTATTTCCCTGATGCGACGCTGGACACCAAGGTGCCGCGTTCCATCCGTGTTGCCGAGGCCCCCTCCTTCGGTGCTCCTGTGGTGTTCTGGGATCCCCGGTCCACCGGCGCAATTGCGTACAAGAAAATGGCTCGTGAGGTCGCTCTGCGGGGCGCTCCCCGAATTGAAGGCGAGGAAGCCTGATGGCTCAGAAACGGCGCGGACTGGGACGAGGTCTGCAGGCGCTGATTCCCGAGGCGCAGAAGGAGAAAGTACCTGCTGCGTCTCGTCCTTCCGATGTGTTCTTCCCCGACTCCCGGAAGGACGAGTCGCGTGATGAGGACGCTGCCTCCCAGGCCAAGCATGACTCTCCGGAGCCTGAGCCGGCCTCCGAAACACGCAGCACTCGCGATCTGGCTGCCACTCTCCTGGCTCCGTCTCAGCGGAAGCGTGGATCCAAGAGCCGCTCGACTCGATCCACGACCGGTGCTCAGAACAAGCAGACGAAGCCGGTTTCACGTGAAACCACGCCGGATTCGACGACTGATGCGGAGGTGACGGAGAAGAAGACCGCGAAGAAGTCGTCATCCGCCGGCTCAGCGAAGCGGAGTGCATCGGCCGCGCCGAAGCGAGTAACCAAGAAGGCAACCAAGGCAGTCCCCGCTGTGGTGGAGGAGCCTTCGCATGAGGCCTCGACGGCTGAAGACGTCCAGGAGGAGAGCGCTTCGACGTCGGTTCCTCAACCGGAATCTACGCCCGTGGTCCCCGAGGTTTCACGTGAAACGGAGGAGGAGCAGCCTGAGGCTGCCGATCACGGGAACTCCGATGCCCAGAAGGAGAGGACCGAGGAGGACCTGACGGCGGCCTCGGCCGATGCTGGAACCGAGGCGCCCGACGAGACCGATGCCGAGGAGAAGACGGCGGATACAGGCGCCGATGAGCTTGTTCCCGTTCCGGGTGCCCGCTTCGCTGAGATTCCGGTGGAGCTAATCCACCCGAACCCTCGTCAACCCCGTCAGGTTTTCGATGAAGAGGACATCGCGGAGCTGGCAGCCTCGATTGCAGAAGTGGGTCTGCTGCAGCCGATTGTGGTGCGTCAGGTGCCGACTGCTCCGGGAGAGGAGCTTCGGTACGAGCTTATTATGGGTGAGCGGCGTCTTCGCGCTTCCAAAGAAGCCGGGCTGGAGACGATTCCGGCGGTCGTTCGGGATACGGACGACGTCGATCTGCTGCGTGACGCGTTGCTGGAGAACTTGCACCGTGTTCAGCTCAATCCTCTGGAGGAGGCTGCGGCCTACCAGCAGCTGCTGGAGGACTTCCAGTGCACTCATGCGGAGCTTTCCGAGCGGATTGCCCGGTCTCGGTCCCAGATCTCCAACACCTTGCGCCTCATGAAGCTGCCGCCGCTGGTGCAGCGCAGGCTTGCTGCGAATGTCATTTCTGCAGGACACGCTCGTGCGCTTCTGGGTCTTCCCAATGCGGCGGAGATGGAGCGACTTGCTCAGCGCGTGGTGGCGGAGGGGCTGTCGGTGCGTGCCACGGAGGAGCTGGTTGCGCTGCATGAGGAGCCTGAGCCGGGACCGGACCAGCCGAGGGTCTTGCGTGCTCGGAGCACTCCTCTCCCGGCGCTTTCAACCCGGCTGTCCGATGCCTTCGACACTCGTGTGAAGGTGACACGTGGAGCGAAGAAGGGGCGCATCACCATTGAGTTCGCGGGCGATGAGGACCTCGCCCGCTTGGTCGATGCGCTGGCGCCGGGAACGTCTCTTGACGAGGAGTAGCCTGCTCTGATCCTTTGAGCGTGGTGGGGCCGAGACACTCAGTGTCTCGGCCCCACCGTCGTCTTTACTGAATAGCCATTGATGGGGGCTCGTGGATGGGTCGACGGTCGTGTTTCACGTGAAACACGGTGGCACTCACCGGTGATCCCATGACTCGGGGTGAGCTCAGGGTGTCACTCACGGTGTCCAACGCTGATTGTGTCAGCCCAGGGTTTCACGTGAAACATGTGGATACCGAGTTACCCGTCATTGCTGAGGTACGTGGATACCGGCGAATGCTTGATGAGTTGAGGCGGAACGGTTGCGGATGCATGACGCGCCAGAATGTCGGGTATCGTGACAACCGAGCCGCTGGTTGAGGCGTCGCCTGGAACCATCGTGAAGCACGCACGAGGCCTGACCAATGCCTCTCGCTACTCGCAGAGTGGGTCGACCTGGGGAGGGGGTCGGAACCGGCCTCTACCGTCCGCCTCGCGCCTCTGTGCTGAAGTCTGGGGGCAGGTAGGGGAAGGTGCGGCCGACCCCCAGCTGAGAATGCCGGGCCAGGCCACCATGACGCCGCAGGGTCGATCAAGCTCGCGGCTTAGTGCCCGCAGCGTTGACTGTCATGGTTCCGTGGGCAAAGTGAGAAGGGAGCGTCGCTGGAATACGACCTCGGTTTCACGTGAAACCACCGGTCGCTTCGGGATCGCGGCGCGGAAGCGGGGGTTGATGCCACTCCATGAACGCCGCTGCGTCCTCAGATGCCTTTGCTGGCTTGGCCCCAGATGACAAACAACCACCCCGCGTTCCTACCCGAGGAGAGCCTCAGAAGTGAGGAGACCAGAAGCAGACAGGTCCTGGTACTCCCAAGGTTTCACGTGAAACACGGGAAGTGGCGGTTGCATTGCACCGAAACTGTGTGCGCGACCGTATCGAGGCATAGCGGTACTGGTCGATGTGGTTCTCAGGCGGCGATAGAGGAGTGCGTATGGCAAGGAGCGCGGAGTCACGACGCCTCCCGTGCAGCGTTGTGTGGGCAATGACGCCGGATGAGGCTGTACGCGTACGCCCTCTTCAGAGCTGTTGCTAGGTCCGCTCGAAACTGACGTGGTCGCTCGCATGGATACAGAGAAACGGTCAGTGTTCGCCGCGTCAGCTCCTCAAAGAACGGGGGCGGTGGGTCCTGAAATGCTGAGCTCGTCGTCATGAGCCTATGCATCGTTGATTGCTCCGGCACGTCGGTTCCGACGGTCATGGAGAGCCTGTGGATTCCCGTGGTTTCACGTGAAACCACAAGGCAAGTTCTTCCCCTCCCCGTGGGGTAGGGGTGGCGCTCTGCGGGGTATCAGTGTTTCGTCGTGGCCAGGTAGATCGGTGGCTGGAGAATGCCGCTTCCCGGTGCGACTTACGACCGCGGGGCCATGCTGACCTCAGTGTGTCGGCCACGAACAGCGGAGGAAAGTACACAGGGGAACTCATACCGAATACTCGTGATCGCTGGTTTCACGTGAAACGAGAAGAGGTCGATGGAGGGTGGCTTTCGTTGAGGGTCTTCTAGCGGACGCGGTGCGTGCGTACCTAGCCGATGAGTGGTCGGTGACGCCGTCGCAGCCCCTTCCCCGGGGGAGGCATCGGTTCGCATTCCAACAGTGAGGACTGCTGGTATTGCGCACGTCTTCTGTAGCGCATCGGTTGGCGTACCAAGCGCGGCGTCAAGGGCGGAATTCTGCATCGTGGCGCAGTGCTGAGGCATGAGCGTGGCTCCTGGCTACTCACAGGCGTCATGTGCGTGGCAGACACCGCGAAGAGGAGCGCCGTGCTTACCTATCCTGGGAGAGCGGACCGCGGAATGACGTCGGCGCTGCCATGACGCCCGCGCCGTGTTTGTGAGTCAGTTTCACGTGAAACCAATGGTGAAGCGTCCGACGGCAATGTTCTGTGAGACTCTGCAGAAGTCACCGAGCGCAGAAGCCGTTATTCCAAGCTGCTGATGAGACGTGATGCCCTCTCCCTCCCCGGAGGCAGGTAGGGCGTATGCCGTAGCACGTGAGGAGCAACGTGATGCCGCGTCCCAGTGCCCGGTAGGGGTCTCCCGTTGAATACGTCGTGCCCGATGGGATAGGGCGTCCTGCTGCCGCGGAAGAACGTGGCAGATACATCCGCTTTGGGCGGGACAGATCGAGTGCCGTCTGTTGGTGAAGCACGGCAGTCCGATAGAGACAACGTGCGCCGCCGGACTGGTGTGGGCGGCATGACAGCCGTTTCTCGGGGGCTGAGGCCGGTTTCACGTGAAACCAATGGTGAAGCGTCCGACGGCAATGCTCCGTGAGACTCTGCAGACGTCACCGAGCGCAGAAGCTGTGATCTCAAGCTGCTGATGAGACGTGATGCCCTCTCCGTCCTCGGAGGCGGGTAGGGCGTATGCCGTAGCACGTGAGGAGCAACTTGATGCCGCCTCCCAGTGCCCGGTAGCGGCCTCCCGTCGAGTTCGTTGTACCCGACGGGATAGGGCGTCCTGCTGCCGCGTATGAACGTGGCAGACACATCCGCTTCGGGCGGGACAGATCGGGTGCCGTCTGTTGGAGAAGCACGGCAGTCCGATAGAGACAACATGCGCTGCCTGACTGGCGTGGGCGGCATGGCAGCCGTTTCTCGGGGCTGGGGCTGGTTTCACGTGAAACCAATGGCGAGGACTCCGCCGGGAGCGTTCCATAAGACTCTGCAGACGGAACTGAGCACTGAGGTCCGTGACTTCAAGTTACCGGATGGCGTTGATGACTGATGGGCTCTCTTTCCCGGAGGTAGACCCGTCATGTGCCGTAGCACGGGAGGACGAGCCGGACGCCGCTGCTATGTGGATACTGGAGGTCGGCCGTCGAGTACGTCGCGTCCGATGGGATGGAAGGCGTTGTGCTGAGATGGAAGAGTGTGGAAGATACGGCTGCTTTGGCAGGTGCTGATCGAGTGCCGTGCATTGGGGAAGCACAGCGAATCCGATAGTCACGACGTGCGCCGCCGGACTGAAGGGGCAGATATTGTGTGCACGTCCTGGGGGCTGTGAGCCGGTTTCACGTGAAACCGCCGTAAGTCGCTGAAAAGAGCTCTCGTTCTGATTGGGCCAGCGGCGTCACGTCAATGCTCCCAGGGTTCATCCTGGTGTGCGGGAACGGGATGCGCGGGCCTCCCCCGGGGGAGGTACCGTCCCGTCCCTCCCCGAGCGATGAGTACGACGCGAGAGTCCCGCGCGCGTTCCGACGCGAAGAATAGAAGCCTGTCGTGCACCTGATCGCATGCGCCGGGCGTCGGTGTTCGGCGCGGAGCCATGCAGCAGGTGGCTTGACTCCTTCACTCGGATTGTGAATGCATCCGCCTCCGCATCGGCGCATGAGGATGACGGAGGAGACGGTACAGCGGAGCCCTGACTGTGCTGACGCTATACCAACGCAATGCGCAGCATGTTTCACGTGAAACCGCGAGATCAACAGGGTACGCGGAGCGCTCCGTTTCAGAACGGCAGTCTGGAATACGTGGTGATCGATGAGAGGGCGTGAAGGGTATCGTGGGCCTGCTGATCGACCGGACGCGCGGGAGAGGCGGAGTGGCCGCTCCAGATACCGGAGGCCATCGGTGTTGAGCTCGTTCGTCAGGCTTCATTGGCAGATACAGGAATCTCCGGGGCCTTCGACACCCCTCCCCACCTACCCGGCAGGGATTCCTCGCTGGTTCGGCCACCCACTATCAGGGCAGGAGGGGTAGAGAACGGCAATCGTCGTCGGCTACAAGCAATGTACCCAAACGGTACAGAGAGCATAGTGCGCCAGTGTTGATCCGGGGCTGTGGTGGGCATAAGCGTTCTCCATCCGAATCTGATCCATCCTGACGCGGCACCTGCTGGCTTGGAGTACCCCTACCCCGGGGATGACTTCCCTTTATGCGAACCGTTGGGTGTCAGGTTGAGCCGGGACGCACCCCGATAGGTGGCCACCGTTTCAGTTCGGCATCGAGCCCCTCTCCCGTCGTGAAGCTGACGCACGTATGTGCAGAGTTGAGTGAGGCTGCAGCCGACGGCAGGTTTCACGTGAAACAAAGGGACGCAGTATCGGTAGTGGGTCGTGGGTGGCAGAGTGAATTCCATGTGTCCCTGCGTCGACCTTGCCGGTGGCATTGCCCCATGTTGACGATGAGAGCCGATTCGTGTCCTGCTCGTCTGAGGCCGCCCACTCTCGTGTCTCCCCGTAGCAGCCGTGCGGCCCGTCTTATCGAAACGCTGGCTAGACCGGATGCGTCCCGAGCATCTGACGCCACCAGCATCTCTCAGCGGCACACGATGAGATAGTGAATGGGAGTAGGGTGCGTACCCGGTGGACGTGGCTGAGACATGCTGATGTGGTCGGTGGGCACAGCCCACGCCTGGTTTCACGTGAAACATGATCGCGCTGCGTTGAGCGTGCGCGCTCCATGTCCCGATGTGCTGGCGCTTGTGTATGGGCGATGACGTCCATACCTATGACGCGCCGGGCAGTATTGTTTGCCGTGCGCTGCGCTCGAAGCACATCAACGAGGGCGGTAGCGCCTTGCGTTCATAGCGCGCCCCTCCTCAAACGAAGGAACCGTCAACCCCCTCATCAGCACGAGAGGCGGGAAGCTCATAAGCAGGTTTCACGTGAAACGCTGAGGGTTCCGAATGTCCCGATGCTCTGCCTCCCGTTACGATGCCAGCACTGATCGTTCTGACGGGATATCGAGGCCGGTCCGAGTAGCGCTAGCCCCTGCCCTCGTTCCGAGAGCAGCGTGCCTCGACCACCGTACGGCAGACGTGTCTCACCAGGGCGATGACACACGCACACCGCATCCGGTTTCACGTGAAACCGCAGGCCCTCCGGTTACTCGTGATGGAGCGTCGTCGAGAAGGAGGGGCCGATGGCGATATCCGCTTGACGCCCTGAGAAATGTTCAATGAATACAGTGGTGGCTCCACTCAATAGGAGTGGAGCCACCGTTTCACGTGAAACCGAGCCGGCGTTACGGATGAACCAGCGGGTTCCTCACCAACGCGTCATACAGGTCGTCCAAGGAGCCCTCGGCCTCTGCGGCAATGGGCAGCAGGGAGGTCTCCGTCATTCCCGGAATGACGTTGACGTCGATGAACCACGGAGTCGCCTCGTCATCGAGAATGAGGTCGGTGCGCGAGAGATTGCCCAGCCCGAGAGTGGTGTGAACCGTGATTGCCGTCTTCTTCACCTTCTCGATGACCGCCTCATCCAGCCGAGCCGGCACGAAGTACTCCGAACGGCCCGGGTTGTACCGTGCATCGAAGTCATACTGCCCGTCGGTGACGACCTCAACAGGGGGAAGTGCACGTGGCCCCTCTCCCGTGTCGACGACGGAGACCGCCAGCTCCGTCCCGGCGACGTAGCGCTCGATGAGGGCGCGCTCGTCGTAGGCGAAGCACGCCACCATCGCGGAGCGCAGTTCGTCCGCCGTCGATGCGTAGGAGACACCAAGGCCGGAGCCTCCCTGATGCGGCTTCACCACCACTGGCAGGCCCAAATGACCCGCCACGACGGTGAGAACTTCCTGGGCCCCCAGTTGACTGAAATAGGACTGTGGAAGCGTCAATGAATCAGGAGTAATCACTCCTCCGGTGCGGACACTCGCCTTGGCGGTCGGCTTGAATGAGGCCCGCTGGCAGCCGTCGGAGTGCGTGCCGACATACGGCAGTCCTAGGGAGATGAGGACGTTCTGAAGTCCTCCGTCCTCCCCGGGGCCGCCGTGAACCAAGGGCCACACGACGTCGGGCCCGAAAGTCTTGAGCGATCCAATGGTGCGTGCGTCGATGTCCAGGACGAGGACGGTGTGCCCGAGGTGCTTGAGCACCTGGGCGACACGATGCCCCGAGCGCAAGGAGATGTCGCGCTCATGGCTCAATCCGCCGGCGAGGACAGCGATACGGAGTGGAGACTGGTTCATCGTCAACCTCAGATCTGGTCGGGTGCGGGCGCGTGGACGCCCTCGGACGGATGGGGACTGTGGGTGGGCCCGAACAGGCTCAGCAGCTCGAGATCGCGGGTCACGACGCCCGAGAGCCGGCGCACCCCTTCACGGATCTCGGCGGGCTCGGGGTAGCAGAAGGACAGTCGCAGGTGGTCCTGCCCCGCCCTGCCGCCGGCGTAGAAGGCCGTCCCGGAGACGTAGGCGACCAGGCTCGTGACCGCGCGCGGCAGCATGTCCTTGGCGTCGAGACCCTTGGGAAGCCGTACCCACACGTAGAAGCCACCGTCGGGCACGTTCCAGTGGCACATGGGCAGGAACTCCTCCAGCGCCGAGACCATGGCGTCGCGCCGCTCCTGGTACATGGCCCGGAAGTCCACAATCTGCTGCTTCCAGTCGAACTGCTCCAGGTACATGGAGATCGAGAACTGACCCACCGACGACGGGCACAGGATCGCCGCCTCGGAGGCCAGCTTCATCTTCTCCCGCACGGCCGGCGGGGCTACCGCCCAGCCCACGCGGTAACCCGGGGCGAAGATCTTGGAGAAAGAACCCAGGTAGACGACGTCGTCGGGCGCGAGGGTCTTGAGCGCGGTGTAAGTCTGCCCCTCGAAGCCCAGAAGACCGTAGGGATTGTCCTCCACGATGAGGATGTGGTGGCGTCGGCAGATCTCAACGACCTGTCCACGGCGCTCCTCGGCGAGGGTCACTCCGGCGGGGTTGTGGAAGTTGGGGAGGCAGTAGAAGAACTTAATACGGCGTCCTTCGCGTTCGAGGCGGACGATCGTCTCCTCCAGCGCCTCCGGGACGACGCCCCCGGCATCAATGGGCACCTGCTGCACATCGGCCTGGTAGGTCGCGAAGATCGACAGTGAGCCGACGTAGGTGGGCGCCTCGGTCAGCACGACGTCGCCGGGGTCGACGAAGAGCTCGGTGATGATGTCGACGGCCTGCTGAGAGCCGGTGGTGACGATGACGTCCTCGGGATCGGCCCTGATCCCCTCCAGGGCCATGACCTCGGTGATCTGCTCTCGCAGCCTCGGCAGTCCCTGCCCGTTCCCGTACTGCAGCGCCCGGCCGCCGTCCTCGCGGATCATCCGTGCAGTGGCCTCGGCCAGACGCTCCAGCGGGAGGTCCTTGAGGTTGGGCATGCCGCCGGCCAGGGAGACGACCTCGGGTCGGGAGGCGACGGCGAACAGGGACCGCGTCTCCGAGGCACGCAGTCCGTGGGCTCGTGCCGCATAGCTGTCCAGCCACGGGTCGAGTCGGTTGCCCTTCACCTGGTTACTGCTCTCACTCACCTGCGGTCCTTCCTTGGTCGCCACTGATGCGTCCGTGGCCCTAAGTCTGCCACGGACCCAGCCGTGCTCAGCAGTCGGCTGGGGCAGGAGTATTCCGTGGTGTTTCACGTGAAACACGCTCCTCACCTCATCGCTGGGACGGCGCGCGCACCGGACAAGGACGCGCCGCGCATCGTGGGTGCGATGCGCGGCGCGGTGATGTGTCAGTAGCCCTACGGGCCGACCTCGGTCAGCGGGTCAGGGCCCGCTCCTCGATGAGGGCGCGCAGAGGAGCCTCCTCGTTGTCGATCGTCTCGACCTTCTGGGGCCGGGCAAGCAGATCAGCGACGACGTCGGGGGTCTCCGGTTCGCTCCCGAGCGCCTCGGCCACCGTCTGCGGGAACTTCGCGGCCTTGGCGGTCTCCATGACGAGTGTGGGGAAACCGGGCTCCATGACGCGCAGAGCGACCGTCACGCCGTCGGCGGTGTGCGGGTCGATGAGCCGGCCGGAGCGCTCCTTGACGCTGCGGATGGCCTCCAGCCGGTCGGCGTGCGTGGACGTGCCGGCGACGAAGCCGAACTCCTCGCGCAGGCGCGGGAGCTGATCGCGCAGGTCGAGCGTGCCGGTGGCCTCCAGCTCGGCCCAGCGCTGCACGAAGACCTCGGGGCCCAGCAGCGCCCAGATGAAGCGCTCCAGGTTGGAGGCCTTGGAGATGTCCATGGAGGGGCTGGAGGTGGCCAGGGTGTCCTCCGCGGAACGGGGCCGGTAGATGCCGGTGGTGAAGAACTCCTCGAGTACGTTGTTCTCATTGGTGGCCAGGATGAGACGACGGATCGGCACCCCCATGGACCGGGCCAGGAAGCCGGCGTAGATATTGCCGAAGTTGCCCGAAGGCACGCAGACATCGACCCGGTAGCCGGCGCGGCGCCCCTCCTCCACCGCGTCGGTGACCCGCAGCCAGGACCACACGTAGTAGACGGCCTGCGCGGCGATCCGGCCGATGTTGATGGAGTTGACGGCGCCCAGGTGATGAGCGGCCTTGAACTCCGCATCGTTGCTCAACGCCTTGACCAGCGCCTGGCAGTCGTCGAAGACACCGCGCACCGCGATGTTGTGGATGTTGGCGTCCTGGAGGGTGTACATCTGGGCGCGCTGCACCGGACTCATACGCCCGGCCGGCGAGAGCATGAAGACGCTGACGCCCTCCTGCCCCCTGAAGGCGTGCTCGGCCGCCGAACCGGTATCGCCGGAAGTGGCGCCCAGAATGTTGAGCACCTGTCCGTGCTTGGCCAGCACATAGGGAATCGCCTGCCCCAGGAACTGCATGGCTAGGTCCTTGAAGGCCATCGTCGGTCCCTCGGACAGGCCCACGAGGGTCAGGCCGTCGGCGACCTCGTCAAGCCCAGTGACAGGGACGACCGGCTGCGGGAACCGCTGCGGGCCATAGGCGGCCTGGGTCAGCTCGGCCAGGTCCTCCCGGGGAATGTCGGTGGCGAACAGGCCGATGACTTCCGTGGCCAGGTCGGCGTAGCCCAAGGGCCTCCAGGCCTCGATCTGCTCGGGGCTCAGGGCTGGCAGTTGGCTGGGAACCGCCAGGCCACCGTCGGGCGCCAGGCCCGCCACAAGAACGTCCGTGAACCCCGCTGCCGTCATCTGGCCACGGGTGGAGATGTATTGGGTGTGCTGCATGTGCCGCCTTCTTGCCGTGTCGCATGACCTGGTGCCGCGTGCGAATCCGGTGCGATTCTACGGGGCTATGACGGCGGGTGACAGGTGCGGTGTCAGATGCTGTGTCAGATGAGCTGTCCGATGATCTGCCAGCTGAGGTGACGGCCCGCTTGACGACGGAACCAGACATCAGACAACCGTCGGGACAGGACATCGGCCCCACCGAGACGCCCGCGAGGGGGCAGCACGGCGGGACCGATGCGTGAGAGTCAGAAGACAGGGCGGAGGGCCCGGGCTCAGGCCAGGACCTTCTCCACCTCGGCCTTGAAGGAGGCCTTGGGGCGCGAGCCGGCGAACTGGTGGAAGACCTCGCCGTCGCGCACCACCGCGAAGGTCGGGATGGAACGCACGCCGTAGGAGCGGGCCGTGGCCGGGTTGGCGTCCACATCGACCTTGACGAACTTGACCTTGTCACCGAAGTCGGCGGCGACCTCGTCCACGATCGGCGCCATCTGGCGGCAGGGGCCGCACCACTGGGCCCAGAAGTCGATGACGACGGGCACCTCGGACTTGAGGACCTCCTCCTCGAAGGTGGCGTCGGTGACGGCGAGAGCCTCGGACATGATTGTTCTCCTCGAACGTTGTGGGTGGGTGAGTCAGGATGGGACGGGGCCGGCGATGCGACGTCGGCGGTGCCGGCTCGTCCCTGTGCTGAGTGGAGGCAGCCGGCCCTCAGGCCTGCAGAGTGGTCAGGTAGTGCTCGGCGTCCAGGGCCGCTCGGCAGCCGGACCCGGCCGCCGTGATCGCCTGCTGGTAGGTGGGGTCGGCGACGTCACCGCAGGCGAAGACCCCGGGGATGCGGGTGCGCTGAGAAGGCGCTTCGACCTTGATGTAGCCGGCCTCGTCGAGGTCGAGGACATCGGTGACGAGTTCACTGCGCGGCACCTGTCCGATGGCGACGAACAGACCTGTGGCCTCGAGCTGGCGGCGCTCCCCGGTGACGGTGTCCTCCAGGGTGACGCCGGTCAGCGAGTCCTCACCGTCGAGCTCGACGACTCGCGAGTTCCAGGCGAAGGAGATCTTCGGGTCCTCCTGGGCGCGCTTGGCCATGACGGCCGAGGCGCGCAGCTCGTCGCGGCGGTGGACCACCGTCACGGAGCGGGCGAAGCGGGTCAGGAAGGTGGCCTCCTCCATGGCCGAGTCCCCACCACCGACGACGACGATGTCCTGGTCCTTGAAGAAGAACCCGTCGCAGGTGGCGCAGTAGGACACGCCGTGGCCGGAGAGGCGCTCCTCCCCGTCGATGCCCAGGTGCCGGTACTCCGAGCCGGTGGAGATGATGACGGTACGGGCCTCGTAGACGCCGTCAGAGGTGGTGATGCGCTTGACGTCGCCCTCCAGCTCGAGGGCGGTGACGTCCTCGTAGCGGATGTCGGCACCGAAGCGCTCGGCCTGCTCCTGCATCTGGGTCATGAGCTCAGGGCCCATGATGCCCGTGACGAAGCCGGGGTAGTTCTCCACCTCGGTGGTGTTCATCAGGGCACCGCCGGCAGTCACCGAACCGGCCAGGATGACCGGATTGAGCTGGGCGCGGGCCGCGTAGATGGCAGCTGTGTAGCCGGCGGGACCGGAGCCGACGATGACGACGTCGTGAATCATGACTCTCCTGACGAGCGGATAGGGGGCCGCAGTGCGCGGCTACCTGAGGTAACTGGTTACCAGTACGGCCTGTTCCCAGGGAAGGTCTTATTTGATTGTGACCTCAGTCACTGTTGCCTTGTAGGGGAACTCGGTCGGATCACTGTTCTTGGGCAGCTGGGTCACCCTGATGACGATGGTGTCGACCTCCTGGGGGTTGTCGACCTTGAAGGTGGTGCTTCCCGAGGTGAAGGCGCCCTCGGCGAGGACCGTACCGCCGCCCGCGTTGCTGAGGTCCGTGGCGCGGATCTCAAGATGCCCGCCCTCGTTGGTTCCCTGCAAGTCGATCTCAGAGACCTTGGCGCGGCTCTTGAGCTTGATCTCGATGTCGATCGGCTGGAGCAGCTCTTGACTGCTGCTGTTGTGGGAGAACCAGGCGTGGCTCGTGTCCCCGTCAGCGAGGTACTGCTGGTTGTTGGCCTGCTGCGTGCTCGGGTTGTTGACCACGTTGACACCGGCGATCTCGGGCTTGGCCTCAGCCGGCTGGGGCGCGGGCTGCTGTCCGCCGCCGCCGTTCTCCTGGGCACTGGCCGAGGGGACGGTGTCAGCGGCCGCGCGGTCCTTGTCCGCGAAGGGGATGCCGATCGTCTGGTACACGATGTAGCTGGCCACCACGAGCAAGACGATGACCATGAGGAAGAAGGTGACCAGGACCGAGCTGGTCGTGCGCTGCTCGCGGCGAGCGGCCTCGGGGTCGACCTCCTCATCCTCGTCGTCATCGAAGGCCGGGAAGCTGCCGGTGAAGGGCTCGGCCGGGACCGGGGCCGGCCCGGGAACAGTCTCGGAGGCGGTCGACAGGACGTTCGGGATCGGGTTCGTCGGCCCGGTGACCTGGACGTAGACGTCGTCGGTGGACTGCTTCTGCGCGGCCGCCGACTCGGGCTGCTGCGGATCAGGGGCCTGCGTGACCGGTGCTGTGGCAGTCGAGGCCGCCTCGATGACGGAGGTCTGCTCGGCAGGCGCGTCGGAGGCGGCGGGCACGGACGGTGCCGGTTCCGGCTGAACCGGTGCAGGTGCCGTCTGGCCCGCCGGTGCGCTGACCGTGGTGCTCTTGCCCGCACCGCTGCGCCGCAGCCGGTCCAGGACTCCGCGCGCCGCGTTGGCGACACCGGCTCCCGCGGCACTGACGGCGGCCGAGGCACCTGCGGCACCGCCACCAGTGGCGCCGCCGCTCGACGAGGGGTGCTGGGACGAGGGGCGCTGCGCCGGCCCGGAGTCGTGGTAGCCGGCCACCTGGTCCCAGGTGCCCAGTGAGCGCGCCACCTCAGCAGCGGAAATGGGGGGCTGGCTGCTCCAGGTGCGTTCGCACAGATCATCCAGGATCGGGTCGATTCCCGGCACGAGCGTGGAGGGCTTGACCGGGACGCCGCCCAGTCGAGGTGCGGAGGGAATACCGGGGCGCTTGCCCGGCCACCGGCCGGTCAGACCGTAGTAGAGGATCTCCACCAGGGAGCGGGCGTCGGCACGGTCAGCGGCCGACGGGTCATGGCCGGCGACCCGGCTCTCCAGATCGAGGGCTGCGGCCTCAATGCCCAGGCCACTGACCTTCACCGTTCCGTCGGGAAGAACGCGGATGGACTCCGGCGACAGGTTGAGGTGGTGCAGTCCCCGGCGAGCACCGGCGTCGAGCGCCTGCGCGGTCTCACCGATGATGGCGCGCGCCTGCGCCGGGGGCATGCCCCGGGAGACTAACGAGGAGAAGGTCCGTCCGGTCAGCGGCTCGGTGACGATGACGGAGGGCTCGGCGCGCTCGACGTCATAGACCTGCTGGAGACGCTGGTCCTCGACCAGCACCGCCCTGCTGGCCGACTCCAGGACGTTGTCGCGATGAAGCGTCGCGTCGGTGAGAACCAGGATCGTGACGTCTCGATCCAGGATCGTGTCGACGCCACGGTGCCTGACAATACGCGGCAGGGTGGTGGACAGCGTTCCCAGGAGCCCGTAGCGACCACTGCCGATCGGCGTCGCCTCCGACATGCGTCTCCTTCCTTGGGATGGTTGTCCCTCTGAACCAGTTGACCCCATCGTAACTGTCCGCGGGCTCCAGACCGGGGTGATGTGGCCGGTGTGGGCAGAGCTGTGTGACGGGTGGGCGGCGGAGCGTCCTGTGGCCCCCCGCGACGGGGGAATACTGGCCGGCAGCGACGGCGGGATACTCCCGGGTGCGTTGGCTGGTACCTGCCCCGGGGTGGGCCAGTGGTGGGAGGAGCCGGCTGCGGCATCGGCGCTCGGGGGCGGAGGTGCGGCCGCGGCCTGCGAGGGTGCCGGGGGCGGCGGTGCGAGACGCTGGACGGGCTGCCCGTTGTGAGGGTGGCCCGCCACGGCCTGAGAGGGGTGGCCGCCCGCGGGCTGAGACCCCATTTGACCCGGCTGTCCCCAGGAGTGGGCCTGGGCCTGAGCAGGCGGCGGCGGTGCGGGCGGAATCGCTTGAGCACCCCCGGAGGTGTAGCCAACAGCACCATGCGCCGTCGTCCCCGTTGAAAGACCGGAGGGGCCTGAGGCCGCCTGAGCCGGTGGCGGCGGGGGTGCAGGCGTCTGGACGGCCGCCATCTGAGCGGTTGCCTGGGTCTGCGGCTGCGCCGGTGACAACCAGGCCGCAGCCGCCAGGACCGCTCGCCCGGGGGCGCCGGGCAGACGCTGACCGAGCGTGGACAGGATCCGCGAGAAGGGCCGGAAGGCGACTGTGATCTCCTCGATCCGGACAATGCGCCCCATCAGCAGGTAGATGAGTGACATGACGGTGGCGACCACGGCGATGTGTCCGAGTGCCGCGGTCATGTTGGCCAGGGAGGAGTCGGCGTCGATGTCACCGAGCATCGTGTTGAGCAGGATCCCGACGACGACCGCGGGCGCCACCGCCATGATGAGACGCAGGTGGGTGGTGACGATCTTGCGGCCGTCGAGGCTGGGCAGGTGGGAGCGCATCATGGGGATGACCACCACGCAGCCCCCGATCTGGCTGATCGTGTTGGCCGCGCCGGCCCAGGTCATCCAGTGGTTGGCCGGGGCGACGAAGTAGGCCAGGACGCACAGGATCACGGGGATGACGCCGACGACGACGTCGGCCAGCAGCAGCCGCTTGGTATCGGAGTAGGCCAGCATCACCCGCTGGGTCCCGAACCAGATCCCCTGCGGGACGATGCCCAGTGCCAGAGCGATGAGCATGGGGGCGCTGGCCTGGGCCTCGGGCAGGGAGATCGAGGGGGTGAAGAGCTGCAGGGCCGGGACGGCCAGGACGCAGATGCCCGCGGTGGCCAGCACCGTGAAGACGCCCGCCGAGCGCAGCCCCAAGGAGAGGTCCTCGCGCACGCCGGCCGCGTCCCCGGCCGCGGCCTTCTCACTCATCCGGGTGAACAGGGCCGTGATGATGGAGGTGACCACGAGTGACTGGGGCAGCATGTACACCAGGTAGGCGTTGAGCCACATGGTCGTGGAGGGCACGATGACGTTCGCGTACTCGGGCTGCTCGGAGGCCGTGACCGCGTAGGAGCCCAGGTTGGAGGTGATCCAGTTGCTCAGACTGGCCACGCCCACCCCGGCCAGCGCCCACAGGGCCACCTTGACGGTCTTGCCCAGCCCCAGGCCCCGCACCCCGAAGATGATGCGCGGCCGGAACCCGGAGCGCACCAGGGGGATGTAGAGGATCAGCGCCTGGACCGCGATGCCCAGGGTCGTCGTCGCCCCGATGAGGGTGATCCGGCCCCAGTCCCAGACCTCTGCGCCTTCACCGGTGGTGTAGCGGCCGTAGATATGGAGGTAGAACAGGATCGAGGCGATCGAGATGATGTTGTTGAGCACCGGCGACCACATGTAGGGCCCGAAGCTCGAGCGGGCGTTGAGCACCTGCCCCCACAGGGCGTACAGGCCGTAGAAGAAGACCTGCGGCATGAACCAGAACGCGAAGGCGAAGGACAGCGCTCGCCACTGCCCCTGGGCCAAGGAGTTGGCGTTGAGGGTGAAGATGAGGGGCGCGGCCGCAGTCGCGATGCACGTGACCGCCAGCATGAGCGTGGCCGCGGCGGTCAGGAGGCGGTTGACGACCTCCTCGCCGTTGCGCCGTCGCAGCGCCTGAACGATCTGCGGCACCAGGATCGCGTTGAGGATCCCGCCGATCATCATGTTGTACAGGTAGGTGGGCAGGTTGTTGGCCGTGTTGAAGGCGTCGGCGGCCCCCGACCCGGTGGCGCCCAGCGCCATGACGATCAGGGCGTTGCGCACCATGCCCAGAATGCGGGAGACCAGGGTCCCCGAGGCCATGACGGCCGAGGAGCGCGCCAGGGAGGCCTGGCTGCGCCCCTGGGAGGAGGATCGCCCGATCCGTACACGCTTGATGATGCTCATGCCGTCTCCTGTGCAGCCGCGGCCACTGAGGTGCGGCGGCCTCGTCGTACTGTCCTCACCGTACCGGTCACCACGATGGCGACCAGGACCCCGACGATGACTCCGGTGCCGCGTCCCTCCCAGTCGGCGCGCACGCGCATGTTGACGGTGGTGGGGGTGCCCACGGTGGCGCCGTCGGCGGCGAGCACCTGCACCGTCAGGGCGACGTCGCCGGAGCCGACCGCCTGGATCGGCACTGTGACCTTGGCCTGCTGGTGGGCCGGGACCCGCACGGTGGTGGTGCGCGGGACCCGGAGTCGCTTGTTGTTCGAGACCAGGTAGACCTGAACCGTCACGTCCTGGTTCAGGGAGGAGGTGATGCGTACCGGCAGCTGGGCCTCGGAGCTGATGACGTTGATGGTCGACGACGGCACCGCGGCCAGCGATGAGGTGACGCCGGCGCCGGCCGCCTCGGCATTGGGGATCTGGGCGCTGCGGGTCTTGGGGTCCGAGCGCCAGGACGCTGAGGAGACCACCGCCTCCAGGCTGGTGTAGTCGCCCAACAGGGCGGCCGGCTCGGAAAGCACTGAGGAGATCGACTGCAGGGTCGCGGAGGTACGGCCGGCGGCGGCGAGGGTGTCGGCGGACAGCTCGTTGGTGTCGATCACCGTCTCCGGCGTCTCGGAGCGATCGATCCGAGAGGTGCCCTCGGCCACGGCCGAGACCTCCTGCTGGGCGCGCTCCTGGAGGGCGGACAGAGACTGGGACTGGGTCCAGGGGCCTGAGCGCAGGGCGGCCACCCGCTCACGCACGACCGATGACTGCACGGCGGAGGCGGCCTGGCGGGGCATCGCCACGACGATGTCCCGCTCCAGCGCCGGGGCCTGGCGGGCCAGGATGGCACTGTCGCTGCGCAGCAGCTGGCGGGTGTCGAGCGCGGTGGCCTGGGCGCTCTGGGTGGTCGGGGTGCCCTGATCGGAGGCAGTGGGTTTGGCGTCCTCACCGGTGAGCGTCCCCGACAGGGACTGCTCCGGGATCAGGACCGCGTGGTCCCCGGAGGCGCCCAGACCGGAGGGGGTGTAGGTGAGGTCGTCGGGCGGAGGCAAGGACTCCGGTGAGGCGATGATGGTCGAATCCGGCTGCGCCAGCGCATTGACCGTGGTGGCGTCCGCGACGCTGGAGGCCAACCAGGACACCGACGTCGGGGCCCCCACCTTGACGATGGCCGACTCCTGGGTGCGCCGTGCGGCGGTCTCGATGAGGCTCGTCTGCTGCAGGTGCGCCAGGGCCGCGGTGTCGGAGTCGCCCCATGGCAGAGCCACGAGGCTGTCGGTGTGGATGGCTCGTGCGAGAGCCGCGGAGAGCTGGATGACCTCGTTGGAGACTTGAGACGCCTTCTTGTCCGATGGCGACGTCGCGGTGCCCCCGCCTGCGGGGACGTGGCGGTGCTCGCCGAGGGGGCCGGCGTCGACGGCGCGGTCGGGGCCGACGACGCGGAGGAGTCGGCGCTCTGGGGCGCCTGAGGGGAGGCATCCGGCGTGGAGGGCTGGGAGCTGCTGTTGCGGGCGGCCTGCTCGAGGCTGGCCGTGGTGACACCGAGGGCCTCGATCAGTGCCGGGTCGACGGCGACCACGACGCCGTCGCCGGCCATGCTCACCAGGCCCAGGACCCGGTTGTGGATGCGACTGAGGGCCTCCGTGCGCTCCTGGGTATGCGGGGCGGACAGCACCGCCATCTCCTGAGCGGAGGCGGTCACCGGCAGGAAGACGGTCATGCGCACCGGCGCGACGGAGGTGCCGCTGTCCCACACGAGGATGCTGCGGTCCTGGGCCAGGGAGACGTCCTGGGTCGCCAGGGCGACGGAGACGCCGCGCGGCCCCCACTGGTCAGTGCTGACCAGCGGCAGCTCGTCGGCGGGAATGGTGATGGAGAACTGGGAGACGCCCCCCGGCTGGAGGTCGTGACCCAGTGGAACCGTGAAGGGGTCGGACAGTCCCGACTCGTCGGTCCCGGTCAGCCACTTGCTCAGGCCCCGACTCGTGGCCTCCGTGGATCGCTGCACCCGCGTCACCAGGTCCGCCCCGGTGATGGTCTGAGCGGTTCCGTTGGTGATGGTGCCGGTCAGGTTGAGGTCCTGGTCGCTGTGGAGCACCTCGGGGGCCATGGCGTCGATGCTCACGGTCACCTGGTTGGTGGTCTTGTCCTTCTCCGCCGGGGCGGATGGGGTGGCCGTCGTTGAGGCCGACGTCGCGGACGGCTTCGCCACAGCTGCCGGGGCGGCCGGGGCAATCTCAGCGGAGAGCCCGGCGGACTGCGCGAGCGGGAGTGTGCCGGAGCCCTGGTCCGCCTCGGCCACGGGCAGGGCGGCCACCGGCCACAGCACCAGGCCGGCCACCCCCAGTAGGGCGGCAATGGTCACCATCGCCCTGCTCCGCAGCCGGGAGCCCAGCGTGGTGACCACCTTCGCGTACACAGAGGCGGCGGTGCCCGTCATCCATCCCCCACCAGGATGTCCCAGGCCGCGGCCACGATACGGCGCTCGTTGGGGTAGGCCAGGCGATGGGAGACGTCGTCGAGGGCGACCCACTCGACGTCCTCGGCCTCATGGTCCGGGTCGTTCTCCGTGGTCAGCGTGCCGCTGACCGCCTCCAGCAGGAAGTGGTGCACCACCTTGTGGACGCGGTGCTCGTGGCCGGCGAACCAGTAGTCGATGGTCGCCAGGTGGCGAAGAACCCGACCGGTGATCCCGGTCTCCTCCATGATCTCGCGGACCGCGGCCTGCTCGGGGGTCTCGGCGCCCTCCAGGTGCCCCTTGGGCAGGCACCACTCCAGGCGCCCGCCCCGGTTGCGCCGGGCGATGACCGCGGTGAAGGCCTGCCCGTTCTGAACGTCGACGACCAGGCCGCCGGCACTGGTCTCATTGACGATGGGCAGGGCGCGTGCACTCGCCCGGTGGGCCGGGTTTCCGGCGCGGGGCGTGCGAGTGCGTGGAGAGGGCATGGGGACACTCTAGGGCGTCCGGGCCGCCGGGCGCCGCTGGCCGAGTACGTCGTCGCACACAACTGCGCCATCCGCGGACGGACGTGAGGGGGCGACGGCGGTCGGTGGCGGCCGTGGCCGGGGTGCGGGATGGTCCTCACCACAGGGCGGCGGAGGCCGAGGACGACGGCGCACCGGTGAGGGTTCATGGCAGGCTTGGGCCGATGACTGCGCACCCCGCTCCCGCTGACCCCGCCGACTCCCCGGAAGCCGCCGAGAACCGCGGCCTGACGCCCAAGGCCCGTCAGGCGCTCGAGGGCCTGCCCCCCGCCCTGGCGGCCCTGGGGCACGCCTTCGTGCGCGCCGGGCACGAGATCGCCCTGGTCGGCGGGCCGGTGCGGGACGCCTTCCTCGGCGTCGCCCCCCACGACCTGGACCTGACCACCTCGGCCCGCCCCGAGCAGACCGAGAAGATCCTGGCCGCCTGGGGCGAGACCACCTGGGACGTGGGCCGGGCCTTCGGCACCATCGGCGCGCGCAAGGGCTCCACCATCGTGGAGGTCACCACCTACCGCACCGAGGCCTACGAGGTCGGCTCGCGCAAGCCCCAGGTGACCTATGGCGACACCCTCACCGGGGACCTCACCCGCCGCGACTTCACCGTCAACGCCATGGCGCTGCGCCTGCCCGACCTCGAGCTCGTCGACCCCTGCGGCGGCCTGGCCGACCTGAGCGCCGGCATCCTGCGCACCCCCGTCAGCGCCGAGCAGTCCTTCGACGACGACCCCCTGCGCATCATGCGGGCCGCCCGCTTCGCCGCCCAGCTCGGCTTCGACGTCGAGATGGACGTCATGACCGCCATGGAGGAGATGGCCCCCCGCCTGGAGATCGTCTCCGCCGAGCGCGTGCGCGCCGAGCTCGAGCGCCTGCTCATCAGCCCCTGGCCCCGGCGCGGACTGGAGCTCATGGTCCACACCGGCGTGGCCGATGTCGTCCTGCCCGAGCTGAGCGCCCTGCGCGAGACCGTCGACGAGCACAAGCGCCACAAGGACGTCTACGAGCACACCCTGACCGTCCTGGACCAGGCCATCGACCTGGAGACCGGGCCCGACGGGCCCGTCCCCGGCCCCGACCTGGTGCTGCGCCTGGCCGCCATCCTCCACGACATCGGCAAGCCCGCCACCCGCCGCTTCCTGCCCGACGGCACCGTCACCTTCCACGGCCACGACCACGTCGGCGCCCGGATGACGGCCAAGCGGCTGCGGGCCCTGCGCTTCGACAAGCAGACCATCAAGGACGTCTCCCGGCTGGTCGAGCTCCACCTGCGCTTCCACGGCTATGTCGACGCCGCCTGGTCGGACTCGGCCGTGCGCCGTTACGCCACCGACGCCGGTCCCCTGCTGGAGCGCCTCCACCGGCTCACCCGGGCCGACGTCACCACCCGCAACCGCCGCAAGGCCGCCATGCTGGACCGCGCCTACGACGACCTCGAGGAGCGCATCGAGGCCCTGCGCGCCGCCGAGGAGCTGGCCGCCATCCGCCCCGACCTCGACGGCGGCCAGATCATGGCCGAGCTCGGCGTGGCCCCCGGGCCGGTCGTCGGCGAGGCCTACCGTTTCCTCATGGACCTGCGCATGGAGAAGGGGCCCATCGGCGAGGACCTGGCCCGCCAGGCACTGCGCTCCTGGTGGGCGGCCCGCCAGAAGAGCTGAGGGAGACAGAGTGCTTGAAGCCTCAAGGGAGCTGCGGGTCGGTGTCGTCGGCATCGGGGCCCGCTGCTACCTGGCCGCGCTCGCGGACTCCTCGCCGGTTCCGGCCCGGCTCGTGGTCGCGGCCGACACCGCCTCCGACGCCGTCGAGCGCGCCCGGCGGCTCCTGCCCGAGGGCGTGGCGGTCGTGGCCGACCACCGAGACCTGCTGGGGTTCGGGATCGACGCCGTCGTCCTGACCACGCCCGACGACACGCACGAGGAGCTGGCCCACTTCTTCCTCGAGGCCGGCATCCCGGTCTACCTGGAGAAGCCCCTGGCCATCACCATCGAGGCCGCCGACCATATCTTGGAGACCGCCCGGCGCACCGGCACCCGCCTCTACGTGGGCCACAACATGCGCCACATGGAGGTGGTGCGGCTGCTGAAGTCGATCATCGACTCTGGGCGGATCGGCGAGGTCAAGGCCATCTGGTGCCGCCACTTCGTGGGCAACGGCGGCGACTACTACTTCCGCGACTGGCACGCCGAGCGCCGCCACGTCACCGGCCTGCTGCTGCAGAAGGCCGCCCACGACATCGACGTCATGAGCTGGCTGGCTCACTCCGCGCCCGCCCGCGTCGTCGGCATGGGCGGACTCATGGTCTACGGGGAGGCCGAGCGGCGCCCGGCTGGCACGAGCGCGGGCACCGTCATGCAGGACTGGTTCAACCTCGAGCACTGGCCGGCCGACGAGGTGGACGGGCTCAACCCCGTCATCGACGTCGAGGACCACTCCATGCTCATGATGACCATGCGCAACGGGGTCATGACCTCCTACCAGCAGTGCCACTTCACCCCCGACTACTGGCGCAGCTACACGGTCATCGGCACCCGCGGCCGGGCCGAGAACCTCGGTGACGGGGCCGGCGACGTCGTCAAGGTGTGGACCGAGCGCACCGAGCACTACGCCGAGCGCGCCACCCAGGAGTACGTCATCGCCGAGGAGGGCACCGGGCACGACAGCGCCGACCAGCTCGCCATCGACGAGTTCCTGCGCTTCGTGCGCGACGGCGGGGCCACCGAGGTCTCCCCGGTCAGCGCGCGCGACGCCGTCGCGGCGGGGGTGCTGGCCACCCGGTCCCTGCGCTCGGGCTCCGTGCCCTTCGACGTGCCCGAGCTCGACGCGGAGCTGGCGGACTACTTCCACCGCGGGCAGCACAACTCTCACTGATCGACGGAAATCTCATCAACGACGCGGCTCCGCGTCATCTTTGAAGAAAATGTCGGTCTGTACGGTCGGTAGCACGTACAGTGCGAGCCGGGCGGTGCCGGTGCCTCGCGGGGGACCCGAGCCGCGGGCAGGACAGGCCGGAGCCGAGGAGAGCGCATGATTCACCACATCACCCTGACCGGGCGGAGCATCGCCCTGGCCTGCGACGGCACGGTGACCACCCAGCACGGGGCCGGCGGCGCCACCGGCGCGGTCTATGTCGAGGCCTCCCACCTGACTCTCCTGCATGACATGCGCGACGGCGAGTTCTACCGTACCGGCCAGAACTCCTGGTCTCCGTCGGGCTGGCGCCGCCTGAGCGAGGCGCCCATGCGCATCGCCGACGAGCAGCGCCGTCGGACCGCCGACGACGCCCCTTGGGACGATCCGGCCCGCCACCACTCGGCCTGGATGGCGGTCCTGGAGGACTCTGCCGGGGCGCTGCTCGTGGGCTGCCTGGACGGGCGCACGCCGCGGCTGCGCGCCGACACCGCGGTCCTGGAGGCCTTCACCGAGTCCGGCGACCCGGCGCGCTGGGTGATCCTGCCCGGCCCGGCCACCGCCGTCATGGCCCGCTACGCGCGCGAGCTCGGCGAGAGCCTGGGGGGCCGGGCGATCGAGCCGCAGAGCGTGTGGTGCTCCTGGTACTCCTACTACGAGGGCATCTCGCAGGAGGCCCTCGAGCGGGAGATCCCGCAGGTCGCCGAGCTGGGCTTCAAGACGCTTCAGATCGACGACGGCTGGGAGGTCGCGGTCGGCGACTGGGAGGCCGGCGAGAGCTTCGGCGACGGCATGGAGGCCGCCGCGACCCGGATCCGGGAGGCCGGCATGCAGCCGGGCCTGTGGGTGGCGCCCTTCATCGCCCTGCCCGGCTCGCGGGCCGTGCGCGACTACCCGGAGATGTTCGTCCACAACGCCGACGGCGGACTGGCCGTGGCCGGCTCCAACTGGGGCGGCGACTACTACGCGCTGGACACGACCCACCCCACCGCCCAGACCTACGTGCGCAAGCTCATCGCCAAGATCGTCCACCGGTGGGGCTTCAGCTACCTCAAGCTCGACTTCATCAACGCCGCCGCCATCCCCGGCTACCGGCACCGCCAGATCGACCGGGAGGAGGCCTACCGCACCGGGCTGCGCCTCGTGCGCGACACGGCCGGGGAGGAGACCTTCCTGCTGGGCTCCGGGGCGCTCATCATGCCCTCCATCGGGCTGCTCGACGCGGTGCGGGTGGGGCCGGATGCGGCTCCCATGTGGGAGAACTACGCCTCCGACGACCTGTCCGACGCCAAGGCCTACAATGCCCTGCACGCCGGCATCAACCGGCTCTGGCTGGGGCGGGTCATCGGGGTCGATCCCGACGTCGTCTTCTTCCGCCACCGCCGCAACCTCCTGGACGACACCCAGATGCAGTGGCTGCGCGACGTGGCCGAGGCCAGCCGCTACCGGTGCCTGTCGGACCAGATGACCTGGCTCGACGAGGAGGAGAAGGAGGCCGTGCGCGCCTACCTGGCCGCCGAGGACGAGCCCCTGGAGATCCTGGGCCGCTACCGCTTCAGCCTGGGTGAGCGCGAGATCGACCTCACCGAGGCCATCCAGGGGGCGCCGTCGGCCTACCCCCTGTGAGGCGGGGCTGGGACGGCGTCGGGGCCGGGAGTCGGCTGGGCTGGAGCCGGTTGAGGCTAGGCGGATCGCTCCATCGACTGTTTGGTCCTCTCTTGATGATCTGTTTGGTCGCCTCTTCGCAATCCGTTTGGTCGCCTTTTCATGATCTGTTTGGTCGCCTTGGTGCGTGTGCATCGCTCTCTTGAGGCTCCGCAAGTCATTTCCATGCCAGCACAGGAGATACCGGTTGGTGGCCGTTTTGTGCTTGGGCCCGGTCGGCTGGGCCAGGGCGCCTACTGCACGAGGGTCGGGTGCTACTGGAAGAGGGTTGGGGATACTCCACCATGGGCGGGCGTTCGTGCAGTACGCACAACCTTCGGCCAGTAGATCCCCACCCTCGTGGAGTGGGCCGGTCCGAGGCGGGGCGGGCTAGCGCCGATGTCGAGCCACCGCCGGGAGGCTGCGCGGGAACCAGGCGAGAACCAGAGACGGCCGGTCAGAGGTCAGGCTGGGGAAGGCGGGGCCGGCCCCTGAGGTGAGGGCGCCCGGCCCGGCCACCAGGACCTCGCCAGACCTCGCGGAGTCGAGCACGTCGGCAGCTCAGTGTCCACGGAGCTGACATTAGCGGTCCCGCCGTCGAATCGCCCAGCGGGAATCGTTGGAATTCCGCGGTTCTTTCTTGGATTATGGCATCGGTGTGGCGTTAATGTCAGCCTTGTGGACACTGACGCCCCGCCAGGCCGCCGTGAACGCCCTGCTCCTCAGCCGGCTGCGACCTCGAAGGTTCCGACCCGCTCCGCGATCCCCGCCGCTAGGTCCTCGATCATCCTGGCGTCGTGGAGGCGTGTCCGCCAGCCCTCCGGGATTGCGCTGCGCCCGTAGAGCGCCCCCGCCAGCTGCCCATAGATGGCCCCGACGGTGTCGGCGTCGTCGCCCAGGTTCACGGCCAGCAGCGCCCCGTCGAGGAAGGTGTCGGTGCGGGCGAGGGCCCACAGTGCCGCCTCCATGCTGTGCAGGACGTAGCCCGACGACGAGATGTCCTCGCGCTCCTTAACCCGGTAGGAGCCGCTCAGGATCGACGCCAGCGCGGGGCTGGTCACCTGCTCGGCCAGGCCTGCGGCCAGTGCATACAGTTGGGCGTGCGACGCCCCCTGGATCGCGGCTGCTATCAGCCGGCCGTAGGCCCCGCACCCCTCGACGCACTCGACGGCGGAATGGGTGGTGCGCGAGCTGTCGGCGCAGAACCGTCCCGCTGCCTCGAGGTCGTCGCAGAAGGCCATCGCGACCGGTGCCAGGCGCATCAGCGACCCGTTGCCGGCGCTCATTCCACCGACCTCCTCACGGTAGGGCTCGCCGGTGGCCTCGAACTCCTCCAGGGCGATGAGGGTCTGGTTGCCGATGTCGAAACACCGGCCCGTGCTGCTGAGGTACCCGTCGCGATACCAGCGGACGAACCGGGCCAGCTGGTCGCGGGGATCGTAGGCCCCGGTCTCGACCAGGCTCGCGGCGATGCACAGCGCCATCGACGTGTCGTCAGTCCACTGCCCGGGTGCCAGACCGAACACCCCGCCGCCCACCATGTCGGTGACGGGTGGGAAGGAGTCGCGGGCCTGGAACTCGACGGTGGTGCCCAGGGCGTCGCCCACTGCCAGCCCCAGGAGGCTGCCCAGAATCCGATCCTCATGCATGGGGTCACAGTACAGAGGATGCCGGTGGATGACCGGAGGATGACGGCCCCCAGCGCGGCCGCCCGGACCCGGGTCGGGGCGCCCGGCCCCGGGTGGGGGCCGGGCGCCCGCCAGGACTCCGCCGTCGGGCCCCGCCTACTTGGTGGGGGTGCGGCCCAGGGTGAGGTAGCCGGGAAGCGTCTGGTCCTGGCCGGCGCTGGAGAAGCGCAGCGGCTGGCCCGAGTCCAGCGGGTTGACCACGCGCACCAGGATCGTGTTCTGTCCGTCCGGGTCTGCCGGGAGCTGCCCGGAGAAGGTCTGGGACTTGCCGACCGCGACCTTGCGCAGGTCACCGCTGAGCGTGGTGCGCCCGAGCTCCATGCCGTTGGAGGTGTTGATGGCCACCGCCTCCACGTTCCAGTTGTAGTAGAAGGGCGCCACCCCGTTGTTGGCGATCTGCACCTCGACCTTGCCGTTGCGCATCCGCCAGCGCGCCACCGCCAGGTCGTAGCCGGTCTCGGCGGAGGCCTGCACGGTCCGCTCGCGCTCGGAGCCGTTGAGGGTCGTGGTGAAGGCCCAGTTGTCCACCAGCCAGCTCGCGTGCGTGGCCTTGATGGAGGCGTTGATGTCCACCGTTCCTCCGTTGGAGCCCGAGGCCATGCAGGTGCCCGGGTTGCGCACGGAGCACTCCTGGATGCCCGGGTAGACCTCGCCGCCGATCGGGTGCTGCTGCCAGGCCTGATCCGCCTTGGCCTCCTTCAGCTTCGGCAGGAAGTGCCAGTCGGCGGTGTCCATCGTCGCGTAGCCGAAGGAGTCGTCGTGGTAGCCGACCCCGCGCTTGACCGTCTCCGCGGACGGGTAGCGCGCCAGCGTCGGCGTCACCTGGAAGGCGCTGTCCCAGGTGTCAACGAGGGTGTTCTGGTTCGCCGCCGACGGCATCCAGTTCTCGCCGGAGGGGTTCTCGCCGGAGACCTTGCCGTTCATCGGGTAGGTGTGCCCCTCGCCCCAGAAGCCCACCAGGCCGTGGGTGATGAAGGCCAGGCGCGGGTCGCCGTCGTACTGCTGGCCCAGGGCCGAGACGAAGCCGGTGAGCATCGACATCATCTCGGGGTCGTTGTAGTCCGGCGCCAGCGACTGGCCCGGCGCGTTGCCGTGGAACGTGTAGTCGTGGGTCGGCACCGCGTGGGAGCTCAGCAGATAGGCCGGGATGCCGCTGGGGCGCCCGGGGTAGTCGACGTAGAAGCGCAGCACCGCCTGGTGTCCGCGCGAGGCGATGGCATTGAGGTGCGCATCGAGCCTGTCCCAAGAGTACGAGCCGGGCCCGGCGACGACGTCGCTGACCGGCAGCGTCAGCCACTCCATCGTGTGGGGCGGGGCGTTCTCCTGCAGCGCCGGCGAGTGGGAGGCGTCCGCCGGCGCGAAGGGCATCATCCCCTTGAGCGGGTTGGCCTCCGGCGTGGCCGCCGCGGAGACCTCGATCCAGGCCCGGTTGCAGTTGCAGGCCCGGAACCCGGTGGCCAGGGACACCACGGCGACGAGCGCCATGAGAATGGCGCCCAAGCGCGGCTTGCGCCCTCTGCGGAGCCGGTCGAGCACCTGGTGTCCCAGGGAGGGAGTGCGATCGGAACCTGGGCCGTGCGATTGCTGCGCGGCCGCCGACGTGGAGCCGGAAGCTGCTACAGAAGTGGTCTCGTCGTGCTGTGAATCGATCATAAAAACTTGTCAGGTAGGGACTTGGGCGTGGGTAAACCCTACCGGCCAGTTGAGCGGTCCACCTGTGCTATCGCTGACAACGTGCTCGGTTGACGGGGTGAAGGGCCTGTGCCACCCGTACTTTTGGAGGACATGAGAATTTCGTGTTGTGCCGCGTTCTGGTCGCGTTCCGGCCGCATTCCGGCAGCGGTCCGGCTGCGTTCCGACGTCGGCGGGCGACGCCATGCGGGACGACATTGCCGCCGCGCGCATAAGCGGCCATGATGACTCCGTGCGCGTTTTCAATTTCTCCGCCGGTCCTGCCCAGCTCCCCCTGCCCGTCCTCGAGCAGGCCGCCTCCGAGCTCACCAGCTGGGGCGGATCGGGAATGTCCGTCCTGGAGGTCTCCCACCGCGGGGCCGACTTCGTGGCTTGCGCGGCCGACGCCGAGGCCACCCTGCGCCGCCTCCTGTCCGTCCCTGACAACTACCGTGTGCTCTTTCTCCAGGGCGGGGCCAGCGCCCAGTTCGCTGGCATCCCCCTCAACCTGACCGCCCCCGGTGACACGGTTGCCTACCTCAACACCGGCCAGTGGTCCGCCAAGGCCATCAAGCAGGCCGGCGCTTACGAGCTCGATGTCGTCGTGCCCGCCGACGAGGCCGCCTCCTCCTACACGACCACCCCCGAGCCCGGCTCCTTCACGGTGCCCGAGGCGGCCCGCTACCTGCACTACACGCCCAACGAGACCATCGGCGGCGTCGAGTTCGACTACGTGCCCGATGCCGGCGAGGTCCCGTTGGTGGCCGACTTCTCCTCCACGATCCTCTCGCGGCCCATCGACGTCTCCCGCTACGGCCTCATCTACGCCGGGGCTCAGAAGAACATGGGCCCCTCGGGCCTGGCCGTCGTCATCGTGCGCGAGGACCTGCTGGGGCACGCCCGCCCGGTGACCCCGACCGTCCTGGACTACCAGAAGATGGCCGACGCCGACTCCATGCTCAACACGCCCCCCACCTTCGCCATCTACCTGCTGGGGCTCATCGGCCACTGGATCGAGGACGGCGGCGGCCTGGAGGCGATGGCCGAGCGCAACCGCGCCAAGGCCGAGCTCCTCTACGGCTACATCGACTCCTCCGACTTCTACGCCAACCCGGTTCAGGAGCGCTCGCGGTCCTGGATGAACGTGCCCTTCACCCTGGCCGACCCCGCCCGCGACGCCGACTTCCTGGCCGGCGCCGAGGCCGCCGGGCTCACCAATCTCAAGGGGCACCGCTCCGTGGGCGGCATGCGCGCCTCCATCTACAACGCCATGCCGATCGAGGGCGTGCGCGCCCTCATCGACTACATGACCGACTTCGCCGCCCGGGCCTGAGCGCCCGCCGGCTCGCCATCCCGGCCGTCTCGCCGGGCCTGCGGGCCCGACCGGTTTGCGGGCCGGCCATCGGCCTGCGGGCCCGACCACCTGTCCGCCACGACCTTCCCCCACCCGGACCGCTCTGCAGAAAGTACTTCCGTGACCACCAGCAGCGTTGACCACAAGTTCCGCATCCGCACCCTCAACGCCATCTCCGGGGCCGGCCTGTCCCGCCTGCCCGACGAGCTCTACGAGGTCGGCGGCTCCGTGGAGGAGCCCGACGCCCTCCTAGTGCGCTCGGCCAAGCTCCACGACACCCCCATTGAGGAGTCGGTCCTGGCCGTGGCCCGCGCCGGCGCCGGCACGAACAACATCCCGGTCGAGGCGCTCACCGAGCGCGGCGTACCCGTGTTCAACACCCCCGGCGCCAACGCCAACGCCGTCAAGGAGCTGGTCCTGGCAGGCCTGTTCATCGCCTCGCGCAACCTCATCCCGGCGGCCCGCTTCGCCCACACCCTCGAGGGCGACGACGCCGAGATCGCCAAGGCCGTCGAGGCCGGCAAGAAGCAGTTCGTCGGATTCGAGCTGCCCGGCCGCACGCTCGGCGTCATCGGCCTGGGGGCCATCGGCGTGCAGGTGGCCAACGCCGCCCTGGGGCTGGGGCTCAACGTCGTCGGCTTCGACCCGGGAATCTCCGTGGAGCACGCCTGGCACCTGAGCGCCGAGGTCGAGCGGGCCGACTCCATGGAGGAGGTCTTCCGCCGCGCCGACATCCTCACCGTCCACGTGCCCCTCATCCCCGCCACGCGCGGACTCGTGAGCACCCAGCGCCTGGCCCTCATGAAGGAGACCGCGGTGCTGCTCAACTTCGCGCGCGCCGAGATCGTCGACACCGACGCCGTCGTGGCCGCCCTCGACGAGGGCACGCTGCGCGGCTACGTGTGCGACTTCCCCTCCACGCAGGTCCACAAGCACCCCAAGTGCATCTCCCTGCCCCACCTGGGCGCCTCCACCAAGGAGGCCGAGCGCAACTGCGCCATCATGGCCGCCGACTCCCTGCGCGGCTTCCTCGAGGACGGCCAGGTCCACAACTCGGTGAACTTCCCCGAAGCCGTCATGGCGCGCCAGGAGGGCACGCACCGGCTCGTCATCGTCAACCGCAACGTGCCCAACATGGTCGGCCAGGTCTCCACGATCGTGGCCCAGCACGGGCAGAACATCGCCAACCTGCTCAACAAGTCGCGCGGCGAGCTGGCGGTGACGCTGGTCGACGTCGAGGGCGAGATCGAGCCCAAGGTCCTGGAGGAGCTGCGCGCGATCGACGGCGTGCTGTCCGCGCGCGGCATCTGAGCCGGGGTCCCGCGCGGCCGGGGCCCGCGTGGCCGGGGACGTCCTGCGCGTGCGGGGACATTCTCTTTCGGCCGGGGACCTCTCGCGCGTGCGGGGACGGGATTGCTGTCCCCGACGGCGTCGAATGCCCCCGCCCGGAAGGACACGCACCCGGCCGCGTGGAATGTCCCCGCCGTGACGACGTCCTGTCAGACGTCCGCGGGAGCCTGCCGGCGCCCGAGTCCCTCGGCCACCTCATCCATGAGGTCCAGGACGTCCTGAGCCCTCCAGGCTCGGCGACCCCGGGAGACCTGGTAGCCCCGAACGACGCCGGCGTTCTCCAAGCGCTCCAGCGCGCGCCGCGCCGCCTGCTCCGACACTCCCACCGCAGCGGCCGCCCCGCGAACATCCGTCACCGGCTGGGAGACCAGATGACGTATGAGGTCGCGGTCGGGGGTCCCGGCACGGGAGGACACACGAGCTTGCATCTGCCTGTGCACGTCGTCGAGCTCCCGGCCCGCCCAGGCCCCGAGCTCCGCGGCGCGTTGTGCCGCATCGATGAACAGGTCAACCATCGCGAGCGGCGCCCCTGCTCGGTACTTGTCCAGGGCTCGGAAGTAGGTCCCCACATTGGTCAGGAGGATCGCCGACAGCGGCAGCGGCGCGTTGAGGGACAGTCCTTCCCCCGACAGGATGACGTGAATCAGCGCCCGCCCGGTGCGGCCGTTGCCGTCCGCGAAAGGATGGATCGTCTCCAGCTGGGCGTGCGCCAGCGCCGCCTTGGTCAAGGGCGGCAGGTCCGAGCGCCGCAAGAAGGAGAGCAGATCCTCCAGTGCGGTCGGTACCTGTTCATGGTGAGGAGGGACGAACATGGCTCCTGCCGGGGACAGGTCCGAGCCACCGATCCATACCGGCTCTTGCCGGAGACGGCCTGCGATGGTCGGGGCGGAGTCCCCCAGCAGGGCCTGATGCATGGACAGCAGGGAGCCGAGGTCCAGGGGCCAGGGTGCTCCGGTGGCTGTCTCCATCGCCCGGGTGTTGGCCACGATGAGGGCGGCGTTTCCGCTGTTGCGGTCGCTGCCGAAGGTCTCCTCCTCCACGATGCGGCGTGCCGACGACGTCAGGCGCTCAATGCGTGAGGATGCGCTCGACTCGCTGCGCAGAAGCAGGGGTGTGAAGGGAAGCAGGGCGCAGGCCGCAGTCGCATCGAAGCGTGCTACCGCCGATACCGCAGCCGCTTCACGTGCCATGACCTCGGTGGGGAGCTCGACCGCGGCGTCGGCGATGTTCGGTACGACGGCCGAGTCGTAGGAACGTGGCAGACGAGAGCGTTGCCGAGCGCTGAGGGCAGCACCGTCCCGGGGGCGCCAGGGCAGGGTCTCCCAGGTCACGCGCGGCCATGAGGAAGTGGCGGCTGCATGAACCATTTCTGACACCCCCGGTTAATCCGATGACAGTTCACCACCATAAGTGTCAACAGAATGTGTGTCGAGTCTTGTCGGTACTGCAGCGGGGGACATTTCTGTGCGGCCGGGGACGTCTCGCGCGTGCGGGGACGGGATTGCTGTCCCCGACGGCGTCGAATGCCCCCGGCTGGAAGGACACGCACCCGGCCGCGTGGAATGTCCCCGTCGTAGGCGGGGGTGCCTCCGCGACGGAAACCTGGGGCAGCTGTCCGCACAGACGGAATGCCAGAGGACCGGCGAGGTGCATCCTGCGCAGGACAGCCGCACCTCCGGGGCTGACGTTGATCGTCACCATACGACCCCATTGAAAGGACGTGACTGGTATCCCAGGCCAGGAAAGCCTGGAGCACCAGTCACCTGGGCGAAGGGGACACCCCTCGCACGGCGCCATGGACCGTCAAGCGCTCAGCCGACGCCGTTGTTGGCGCCCCCACCGCCGGGATTGGGGTTGCCCGGCTGCTGCTGGTTGTTGTTGTTATTGTTGTTGTTGTCACCGTCTTTACCGGAGGAGACCGTGAGCGTGACGGTGGAACCGGCACTCACTTTAGTACCAGCCGTCGGGTCGGTACCAATGACCTTATTGCGCTCCACCGTGTCAGAGGTCTTGGTAACCGTGGTGACGTTAAGTCCGAGCTTCTGCAGATCGGCAGTTGCTTCCTCGACGGTCTTCCCGTTGAGGTTACTGGGAATCGTCACTTTGGCCGCGCCGCTGGAGAAGCTCACGGTGATCGTGTCTCCTGCGGAGACGCTGGTGCCCGCGGCCGGGTTGGAGGAGACGGCCTTGCCGCGCTCGACCTCGGCAGAGGCCACGTCGTCGCCCTTCTTGAACTGCAGGCCGGCGTCCTCGATGGACTTCTTCGCCGTGGCCTCGTCCTGGCCCGAGACGTCGGGGACGGAGGTGTTCCCGGTGGAGAGCACCAGGTCCACCGTGGTGCCGCGCGCAACGGAGTTACCCGCCTGTGGGTTGGTGTAGATGACCCGGTCCTTCGCGACCGTGGCGGAGTCCTCCTGGGAGGTGTTTCCGCCCTCGAGTCCGGCCTCCTTGAGGGCCTTGCGGGCGTCCTCCTGGGTCTTGCCGGACAGGTCGGGAACCTTGACCATCGCCGATCCGGTGGAGAAGTGCACGGTGACGGTGGAGCCCGGCTCGACCTTCGTGCCCTTGCCCGGGTCGGAGGAGACGGCCAGTCCCGCACCGACCTCCTCGTTGGCGACCTCGTCCTTGGCGAACTTCAGGCCGGCGTCCTCAATGGTCTTCTTGGCCGATTCCTCGTCCTGACCGGAGGTGTCGGGGACCTCCACCTTGCTGATGGTCGGACTCGGCGTCGGGGTGGGTACGTTGTCGAAGGCCCCCGAGGCCCACCGTCCGGCGACGACGGCCAGCGCCACGAACAGCAGGAACACGAGGACCCAGATCCAGGCGTGGCTCTTGGGCTTCTCCTCGGGTTCTTCGGCCTCCTTGGCCGCCTGCATCGGAGAGGCCCCGGAGGGCACCTGGGCGAAGGAGGAGGTGGGCTGAACCGGTTCGGCGGCCGGTGAGGCCATGACTGAGGTGGCCGGGGACCAGGAGTCGGCGGCCGGCGCGGCCACGGACATGCCCCGGGCGGCCGCCTGCAGGTCGGCGCGCATGTGGGCGGCGTCCTGGTAGCGGTCCTCCCGGCTCTTGGCCAGCGACTTGAGGATCACCCGGTCCAGGGACTCGGGCACATCGGCCGCCAGCGAGGAGGGGCGCTTGGGAATCTCCCGCACGTGCTGGTAGGCGATGGCCACGGCGGAGTCGCCCTGGAAGGGCGGCTGGCCGGTGAGCAGCTCGTAAAGGAGACACCCGGTGGAGTACAGGTCCGAGCGGGCGTCCACGGACTCGCCGCGGGCCTGCTCCGGGGAGAGGTACTGGGCGGTGCCCACCACCGTGTGGGTCTGGGTGACCGTGGAGGCGGAGTCCTCGATGGCCCGCGCGATGCCGAAGTCCATGACCTTCACGGCGCCGGTGGAGGTCAGCATGATGTTTCCGGGCTTGATGTCGCGGTGGACGATCCCGACCCGGTGGGAGTACTCCAGGGCGTCCAGGACCCCGGAGACGATCTCCGCGGCCTCCGCGATCGGGACGGCCTCGCCCTCGCTGAGGAGCTCACGCACCGTGTGCCCCTCGATGTACTCCATGACGATGTAGGGGACCGTGCGGCTGGCGCCACCGGGCTGGAGGAGCTCCTCCTCCCCGGAGTCGTAGACGGCGACGACGGCGGGGTGGTTGAGGGCCGCCGCGGACTGGGCCTCCCGGCGGAAGCGGGCCTGGAAGGTGGGGTCGCCGGCGATGTCCGAACGCAGCAGCTTGATGGCTACGACTCGCGACAGGCGAGTGTCGTAGCCGAGGTGCACCTCTGCCATACCACCACGTCCGATGAGGTCGCGGATCTCGTAACGGCCCGCGAGGACCTGGGGGAACTGACTGGTCACAGTACCTCCTTGACAGGGATGCTCAGCATCAAGGCTGGCACGACCTGATGCGCATGGGCAAGCGTACCTGTGCTGTGCAGGGTGATGAGCGAGAGCGCCGGGATGAGGGCCCTGAGCGTCAGCAGGTTGAGGCCGAGGAAGGAGCGTCCCGAGGCGTGCCGGGCGGTGCGCGACGGCGTCGGCTCCTCGGCCGCGTGACGGCCGGGCCGCACGGTGGCGGGCCGGGGCAGCTCGCGGGTCTGCGGGCCGCGGCGGCCAGTGGACTCCCAGCTGAGTGCCTCACGGGGATCCCACGCGTCCGTGGGCAGGTTCACCACCGCCCGGTCCAGGGCGCGGGCCACCTCGCGGGCGGAGTGCGGCCGGTCGGAGGGCTTCTTGGCGAGCAGCTTGAGGATGATGGCCTGGACCTGGGGCGGGACGGCGTCGGGGAGGGCGGGCACCTCCTCGTTGACGTGCGCGAAGGCGATATCGACCTGGGTGGCTCCGCTGAAGGGGCGCCGCCCCACCAGGGCCTCGTAGGCGATGATGCCCAGTCCGTAGAGGTCGCCGGCCGGGGTGGCCATGTTCCCCATGGCCTGCTCGGGGGCGAGATACTGGGCGGTGCCCATCACCATGCCGGAGGCCGTCAGCGGGCGCTGGTTGATGCCGGTGGAGATGCCGAAGTCGGTGAGCTTGGCCAGGCCCTCGCGGTTGATGAGGATGTTGGAGGGCTTGACGTCCCGGTGGACGACGCCGGAGTCGTGGACGACCTGCAGGGCGCGGGCCACCTGCGCCAGGACCGGCAGGATCTCGGCGGGCGACAGGGTCCCCTTCTCGGCGATGATGTCGGACAGGGCGCGCCCCTGGACGAGCTCCATGATGAGCCAGCCGGTGCCGTCCTTCTCCCCGGAGTCCAGGACGACGGCGAGGTTCGGGTGGCGCAGCCCCTTGGAGTTCTTGGCCTCCGCACGCAGGCGGGACAGGAAGATCTCATCACCGGTCAGCTCGGGGCGCAGGATCTTGGCGGCCACGGCTCGGCCCGAGCGCAGGTCGGTGGCGCGCCACACCTGGCCCATGCCGCCCAGAGCGATCTGCTCGACCAGCTCGTAGCGGCCCTGGAGCTGGAGCCCGGCAACAGGTTTCACTGGTTCACCGCCGCATCGATGACCTGGGCGGCGACGGGGCCGGCGATCTTGCCGCCGGTGGCGCCGTCCTCGGTCTCCGCATTGCCGTCGAGCACGACGGCCAGGGCGATCTCAGGCTTGTCGATGTCGGTGCCGGCGAAGCCCACGAACCAGGTGGTGGGGCCGCTGTCCGTGCCGGTCTCGGCGGTACCGGTCTTGCCGGCCACCTGGACCCCGCTGACCTGGGCGCTGGTGCCCGTGCCCTCGGCGACGGCGGTCTGCATGAGGGAGGACAGGGAGGAGGCGGTGGCCGAGTCGATCGGGGTGCGGGCCACCTTCGTGGAGGTGGAGCTGACCTCGTTGAGGTCGGGGTCCAGGATGCGCGAGACCAGGTAGGGGGTCATCTGCTCGCCCTTGTTGGCCACGGTGGCGGCCACCATCGCCATCATGAGCGGGGTCGCCTGCACCGAGGCCTGACCGATGCCGGCCATCGCGGTCTGCGCCTGGGAGTCGTTGTGCGGGTAGGTCGACGGCGTGACCTTCAACGGGATGGACAGGTCGGAGTCGAAGCCCCAGTTCTTCGCCTCCTTGGAGAGCTCCTCCTCGCCGACGTTCATGGCCAGCTGCGCGAAAGGAGTGTTGCAGGACTCGGCGAAGGCGTGGGAGAAGGTGGTCCGACCACCGCCGCAGGACTCCCCGCCGTAGTTCTCCAGGGAGTGGCTGGTGCCCGGCAGGGTGATGGTGTCGGGGGCGTCGACCTCCTGATCGGGCTTGATCTTGCCGGTGCGCAGCGCCGCCGCCGTGGTGAGGATCTTGAAGGTCGACCCCGGCGGGTAGCGGTTGCCGGCGATGGCCCGGTTGTCCAGGGGACGGGAGGAGTCCTGGCTGAGGGTCGCATTGGCCTCATTGGCGGCGTTCCCGTTGCGGGTCGCGAAGGCCGAGGGGTCGTAGGAGGGGGTGGAGACCAGCGCCAGGATGGCCCCGGTCTTCGGGTCCAGGGCGACGACGGCGCCCTCACGCCCGGCCAGGGCGTCGTAGGCGGCCTGCTGGATCTCGGGCTTGATGGTCAGCTCCACGGCCCCGCCCCGCTGGGAGTCACCGGTGATGAGGGTCTTGATCCGGGAGGAGAACAGGGAGGGGTCATCCCCGTTGAGCACGGAGTTGCCCTCCTTCTCCATGCCGGTCATGGAGGCGAAGGCGGGAGAGAAGTACCCGGTCACCGGAGCGTAGAGCGGTCCGTTGGCGTAGACGCGCTGATAGTCCTCAGATCCCTGGCCGTCGTCGGACTTCTGGGTGCTGGCGATCGTGGTGCCGCCGGCCAGGAGGATCGGGCCCCGCTCGGTGTCGAAGTTGCGGCTGACGGTACGGCGGTTGCGCGGGTCGGAGTTGAGGGCCCCGTTGGCCGACCACGACTCCCACACGGAGGGGCGGGCCAGGCCCTGGACGCTGGTGACGGACAGGGCCAGCGTGGCGAACATGACCAGCACCAGGAAGGCGACCTGACGGATCTGTCGGTTCATGGCAGCTGCCTCCTGTCAGTGTCGTCGGTGAAGCCCGGGGCCCGCGATGAGCGCAGGGTCTCCCCGTCCGGTGCGGTGTGCGGCGGAGGCGGCGCCTCCGGACTGACGGCGACGGCGGGGCGGGCGTCATCCTCCAGGCTGCCGAAGCCGGGTGCGGCCGACGGGGAGGTGTAGCCCCCGGCGTCGGCCGGTGCGCCTCCAGCCGGTGCGTCATCAGCGGCCTGGGCCATCGACTCCTCGGCCCCGGCGTCCTGGACCCGACGGCGCAGGGACAGCGGCAGCTCGGCGGTGTCGATGATCCGCGGTGCGTGGGTGGCCGGCCGCCGGGCGGCGTCGGACAGGCGCAGCAGGAGGGCCAGGATGATCCAGTTGGCGATGAGTGAGGAGCCGCCGTAGGCCAGGAAGGGCAGGGTCAGTCCCGTCAGTGGGATGAGCCGGGTGACACCGCCGATGACCACGAAGATCTGCAGGGCGATGGCGAAGGACAGGCCCACGGCCAGGAGCTTGCCGAAGCCGTCGCGCAGCGAGACGGCGGTGCGCAGTCCCCGCTGGATGAGGACCAGGTAGAGCATGAGCAGGACGAGCGTGCCGGTCAGCCCCAGCTCCTCACCCAGTGAGGCGAAGATGAAGTCGGAGTTGGCGAAGGTGACCAGGGTCGGTGAGCCCTTGCCCCAGCCGGCGCCCATGAGCCCGCCGGTGGACATCCCGAACATGCCCGTCAGCAGCTGCCAGGAGCCGCCCGCTGCGTTGTACACGGCATTGTCGGTGGCGTGGAGCCAGCCGTTGATGCGCTGCTGGACGTGGTTGAGGTGCGTGGCCGCGAACCAGGCCGCCGGGAGGAACAGGGCGGCACCGATGAGCAGCCAGGAGGGCCGGTCAGTGGCCACGTACAGGACGACGACGAACAGGCCGAACAGCAGCACCGAGGAACCCAGGTCCTTCTGGAGGACCAGGACGCAGATGCTCACGCCCCACACGATGAACAGGGGGCCCAGGTGCCGGGCGCGCGGCAGGCTCATCCACAGGACCTTGCGGCCCGCCAGGGCCAGGTTGTCCCGGTTGGCCACGAGGTAGGAGGCGAAGAAGACCGCCAGCAGCACCTTGGACAGCTCGGCCGGCTGGAAGCTCATCGGGCCGATCCGGATCCAGATGCGGGCGCCGTTGATGCTCTGGCCGATCCCTGGGATGAAGGGAAGGACGAGGAAGACCAGGCCGGACCACATGGCCCACCGGTCCCAGCGTCGCAGGCGCCGGTAGTCGCGCAGCAGGAGGAGCGTGACGGCGAAGAGGATGACGCCCAGCAGCGTCCAGACCAGCTGCTTGGAGCCCACGTAGAACTGCCACTGCTCGTTGACCTCATAGGCCAGGTCCAGGCGCCGGATCATGGCCAGGCCGATCCCGTTGAGCGCTACCGCCGTCGGCAGGAGCACCGGATCGGCCCACGGGGCGGCGTAGCGCACACACAGGTGCATGAGGACGGTCAGGACGAGGAAGGCGATGGCCACGCCCACGGTCTGCGCCGGGGAGGAGCCGGTGCGGTTGAGAGCGGTGAGCACGAAGCCGCCCAGCCCCAGGACCAGGGCGACGCCGAGCAGCGCCGCCTCCGCCCAGCGTCCCGAGTATCGGGCGACGCCGGCGGGCTGGATGGTCGCGACGCCCGCGGGGGCGCCCAGGGGACCGGGAGCAGCAGTCATCTCACCCCTCCTGCCCGGGCTTGGCGGGCTGGGTCGGTGTGGCGGAGGCCGGCGACGGGGTGGAGGAGGACGAGGAGGAGGGCTTGGCCGTGGGGCTCGCGGTGCCCTGCGGGGCGGGGGCCTGCTTGCGGTAGGAGCGGACCGTCTTGTCCACGTAGGTCTCCGCGGCGCTCATCGACGACTGGGTGACGGTGGCCTCCAGGCGCTCACGGATGTTGTGATCGAGGGACTCCACGGGCAGGTCCGCGTAGGTCTTGACCGAGTGGCTCAGCTTCAGCGGGCCGACGGACTGGGGGATCCCCTGGTAGATGGCGACCTCGCCCTTGTAGGTGGAGACGTAGTAGCGGGTCTGGGTCCAGCGGTAGAACAGGGCGCTGGCGCCGACGAGCGTGGCCAGCAGGACGAGGCTGCCCACGAGGACCCGACGGCGGTGGCGGCGTCGGGCCTTCTCCTGGGTGGCGGCCTCGGCGGCGATGGCCTCGTCGACCTCGGAGGACTCCTTGGCGGAGGCGGCCTCGGGCTTGTCCTCCAGGGTGGCCATGAGGGCCGCGGCCTTGGCGGCGGGACTGGCGGCCTCGGTGTCCTTGGTCTCGGCCTGCTCCTCACCGGCACGGTGGGCGGCGGCGGCGCGCTCCTGGGCGAGGCGCTCGGTGGCGGCGCTGCCCACCACCTGCGGGACGGTCTGGGGCTCAGGGTCGTCCTTGACGACGTCGAAGACGACGGCGGTCACGTTGTCCGGTCCGCCGGCGCGCAGGGCCAGGTCGATGAGCTGGTCGGCGGCCTGACCGGGGTCGGCGACGCCGGCCAGGACCTCGCCGATGGTCTCGGCGGTCACCGGGCCGCTCAGGCCGTCGGAGCATAGCAGCCAGCGGTCGCCGGGAACGGCCTCGCGGATGGACTCGTCGAGCTGGACCTCGCCCTCAGTGTCCCCCAGGACGCGCAGGAGGACGGAGCGCTGGGGGTGCTGGCGGGCCTGGTCCCGGGTCAGGCGCCCGGTCTCCACGAGGTACTCCACGAAGGTGTGGTCGGTGGTGACCTGGGTGAGGGTGCCGTCACGCAGCATGTAGGCGCGTGAGTCGCCCACGTGGACCATGGCGAGCTTGTTGCCGCTGCGCATGACGCCGATGCAGGTGGTGCCCAGGCCGGCGAGGTCGGGGTCCTGCGAGGACAGGGTGACGAGCTCGGTGTGGGCGGCCTGGACGGCGTCGCGCATGAGGCCCAACAGCTCACCGGCCTGGTGGGAGTCGGCGTCCAGGGGCATGAGGTGCTCGACGGCGACCGCCGAGGCGATGTCTCCGCCCGCAGGTCCGCCCATCCCGTCGCACAGAAGGCACAGGTGGGGGCCGGCGTAGCCCGAGTCCTGGTTGGACTGGCGGACCAGGCCGACGTCGGAGCGTGCGGCGAAGCGCAGGGAGATGGTCATGAGCGCAGCTCCAGCGTCGTTTGGCCGATTCGGACAGGAATGTTCATGGGGAGCTCCACGGCGCCGTGCACGGGGCGGCCGTCCATCATGGTTCCGTTGGTGGATCCCAGGTCCTCCAGCCACCAGGCGCCGTCCTTGGGGAAGACGCGGGCGTGGCGCGATGAGGCGTAGGAGTCATCGAGGACCAGGGTGCAGGAGGGTGAGCGGCCGATGATGATCGACGAGGGGCTCAGGGGCACGGTCGAGCCGGCCAGGGGGCCCTCGGTGATGACCAGGCGGGTGGCGCTGCGGCGTCGGCCCCTGGGGGGTGGGCCCGAGGGCTGCTCGGAGCCGCCCGCGGAGCGTCGACGTGACGGGCCGGCGACGGGGGAGTCGGCCATATCGCGGCGCATGACGCGCACGATGAGGTACAGGAAGAACCAGAGCAGGACCAGATAGCCCAGCCGCAGGATCGTGAAGGCGAGTGCGCTCAACCGTTGACTCCGCTGTTCTGGGTGCCATCCCAGAACAGGATCTGGGTGCGGCCGATGGTGAGGGTGTTGCCGTCCACGAGCGTGACGGCGTCGACCCGTTGGCCCTCGACGAAGGTGCCGTTGGTGGAACCCAGGTCGCTGGCGATGGCGTTGCCGTGCGTCAGGCGGATCTCCAGGTGACGGCGGGAGACGCCGGAGTCGTCGACGATGATGTCCGCCTCCGAGCCGCGGCCGATGACGGTGACCGGCCCGGTGAGCAGGTAGCGCTGGCCGTTGATGTCGACGATCGGGTGCGCCGGGGTGGCGGTGGCGGAGGCGGCCGGGGCGGCGGCGCCGCGTCGCGTGGAGGACTCGATCTCGATGGCCGGGGCGTTGGGGTTGTTGTTGACGAGGAAGGAGACCTCGACCGGGCCGACGAAGGAGTAGCCCTGGTCCGCGGCGTGCGAGGTGGCGACCTCCTCCATCTGACGCACCATCTCGTCCTGGCCCCAGGCGGTGATGCGCTCAATACTCGGCGGGGTGAGGTGGATGCGGAAGATGTTGGGAACCACGGAGCGGTCGCGGGCGAAGGACGCGGCGCGCTTGTCCATGGTCTCGCGGAGCTTCGAGGCGATCTCGATGGGCTCGATGTCGTCCGAGAAACGGGACATGGCGCGGTTCGTGACGTTCTCGACGCCCTTCTCGAACTTGTCCAGGAATCCCATGGACAGTACCTCCCCCAAATATGGTGTGGCGGCCCCCGGGATGGAGCCGGGAGACGGGACTGTCCCGCCTCGCTATGGGCCTGCACGGACCTGCGTGCAGGCCGATACCGTTCCCATCGTAACGGTAGCGAAGCCATCGCAGGGAAGACGGCCCCCTCTGTGTGAGGTAATTGTGTCGTGAGCGGTCTCACGGCCGGATATGGCGGTGAGGATTGGACGCGGGCGGGGATGGCAGGCTAGTCTCATGCTCGCTTCTCGCGCGAGTGGCGGAATTGGTAGACGCGCACGGTTCAGGTCCGTGTGATCTTACGATCATGGGGGTTCGAGTCCCCCCCCGCGCACAGAACGGAAAGGCCCGGACCACATGGTCCGGGCCTTTCGCTGTCTCCGGTTCCTGGTTGGCCGCCTTGTTCGGGGCCCGCTGCGGGACGGTGCGGCGTCGTTCCCGTGTGACGGGGGAGTCAGGCGGAGACGGGGCGCGCGTGCAGGCGGCGCAGGAGGTACCAGGCGGCCAGGGCCCCGATCCAGGCGCCGACGGCGTTCTGACCGACATTGGCCAGCGAGGGGCGCCGTTCCAGCATCGGCAGGAGGCTCTGGAGCACCTCGGCGCTCAGCCCGACCACGCAGCCGACCAGCGCCCACATCCACCAGGGGATGTCCCGCCAGCCCACGACCGCGCAGAAGGTGGCCGGCGCCAGCATCACCAGGTTGAGAACGATGTCCTTGCCCTCGGAGCTGAGGAAGCCCGGTCCCATGGTGTCCTTGAGCTCGGCGACCTCGCGCCCGGAGGGCCACACCACCGCCACGCAGACGATGGCCAGGAGGATGACCGCCGCGACACGGGCGATCCGCTCGTAGGAGGCCCGGTCCGGGGGATGAGTCTTGGAGGGCTGGAGGTCCGTGGCGCGGCCGGCCGACGGCGAAGCGGCCGACGCCGGTGATGTCCCCCAGGAGGTGTCAGGGGACTCGGCGGACGTCAGTGCGTCGGGCACGGGCTGCTGGGCGGGCACGCTCACGACGCTACCGCCCGCCCTCCGGGAACCCCGGAAGGCGGGCGGTAACGATCAGAGCACATCGGGGCGCAGGAACGTGTCCCGGCTCAGCAGCAGCTGGCGTTGATCTCCGTCTCGGCCTGCTTGGCCCGGGCGCGCCAGAACTCGCGCTCACTCATGGGACCGTGCCCCGAGCCGTGCTCAGAACCGTGGGCGCCCCCGTGTCCGTGGGGGCACTGCGCGTGCTCGCGGGCGTAGCGCTCCAGGTAGCGGTCATAGGCGGACTCCCCGGTCATGTCCCGCCACAGGGTGCGGGCTCGGGTCAGGACCTGGCGGACCCGATGTCGGGCGCTTGCCCGATCCGCCTGCTGCGGCGTCGAAGGAGAAGGTGTCATGACTTCTCCGCGTGGGCCTTGTGCGGGATGAGGGCCGGGTCGCCCACCTGCTCGTACTCCCGGGAGACCTTCTTCATGAGCGAGGAGGCGATCATCGTCTCGGGCGCGTAGAAGTTGGACTCCTGGTACGGGTCCTCCGACGTCGTCGTGTCCCGGTTGCGGAGCGTCTGGACGATACGGATGAGGGCGCAGACCATGACGAAGGCCACCATGACCAGGAAGATGATCGACAGCGTCCCCTGAATCATCGTGTTGCGCACGATCGCCCGGGTCTCCTCGATCTTGGCCGGGTCGGTGAGCGTGCCCAGCTTGGCCACGGCCTCCTGATGCTGCTGGAAGTAGCCCACGAGCGGGTCGCTGGAGAAGATCTTCTGCCACGAGGCCGTGAAGGTGACGGCCGTGTCGAAGACCAGCGGGATCGCGGGGATCCACACCCACTTCGTGTAGCCCTTGCGCACCACCATGACGGTGACCACCAGAAGCGCCACGGCCGCGATGAGCTGGTTGGCGATACCGAACAGCGGGTAGAGCGTCTGGATGCCGCCGCGCGGATCGGTGACACCCATGAGGAGCAGCGCCCCCCAGGAGGCGACGACGACCGCCGTGGTCCCCCAGGCGCCCACGTGCCAGGACGGGTCCTTGAACTTGGGGAAGGCGTTGCCCAGCGCGTCGGAGAGCTGGAAGCGGGCCACGCGGGTGACGGCGTCGACGGCCGAGAGGATGAACAGGGCCTCGAACATGATGGCGAAGTGGTACCAGAAGCCCATCATGGCCCGGCCTCCGCCGATCTGGTGGAGGATGTGGGCGATGCCCACCGACAGGGTGGGGGCGCCGCCGGTGCGCGAGACGACGTTGGGCTCGCCGACGTCGCTGGCCAGGCGCTCCAGGGCCTCGGCACCCGTGTAGGTCTTGGGGTTGCCGTTGTCGTCCCAGGAGTCCCACTTGGGGGTGGGCTTGTGGCCCTGGGCGTCGGTGACACCGAGGTTGCCGACGGCGACCTCGGCGAGCTTCTCGCAGTGGTGCTCGGGGTCGTCGGTGGTCTTGCAGGGGGCCGCGGCCACCGTCTCGGGGCCGGCGAGCTTGTTCATGGTCGCCGTCGAGGTGTTCATGGAGAAGTAGATGCCCGGGCTCAGCGAGACCGCGGCGGCCAGCGCCATGATCGCCACGAAGGACTCCATGAGCATGCCGCCGTAGCCGATCATGCGGACCTGGGTCTCCTTCTCCACCATCTTGGGGCTGGTGCCCGAGGAGACCATGGCGTGCATGCCGGACAGGGCGCCGCAGGCGATGGTGATGAACAGGAAGGGGAAGAGGGTGCCGGCGAAGACCGGGCCCGCGGTGTTGAAGGCGAACTCGGTGACGGCGGACATCTCCACCAGGGGGCGCACGATGATGATGCCCAGGGCCAGGATCGTGATCGTGCCGACCTTCATGAAGGTCGACAGGTAGTCGCGCGGGGTGAGCAGGACCCACACCGGCAGGACCGCGGCCAGGAAGCCGTAGATGATCATGGCCCACACCAGGGTCTTGGGGGACAGGTGCAGGTAGTGGCCGAAGGAGGACTCGGCCACCCAGCGCCCGCCGATGATGACGGCGATGAGCAGGCCGAAGCCGACGAAGGAGACCTGGGTGATCTTGCCGGGCTGGACGAAGCGCAGCCACAGGCCCATTCCGATGGCGATCGGGATGGTCATGCCTACCGAGAAGACTCCCCAGGGGGAGGCGGCCAGGGCGTTGACGCAGACCATGGCCAGGACCGCCAGGACGATCATGAGCATGACGAAGACGACGATGGTCGCCACGATGCCGCCGATCCGGCCGATCTCGTCAGTGGCCATCTGGCCCAGGGAGCGGCCGCCGCGGCGCATGGAGAAGAACAGGACGAGCATGTCCTGGACGGCGCCGGCCACGAGCACTCCGATGATGATCCACAGGGTGCCGGGCAGGTAGCCCATCTGGGCGGCCAGGACCGGGCCGACCAGCGGGCCGGCGCCGGCGATGGCCGCGAAGTGGTGGCCGTAGAGGACGACGCGGTGGGTGGGGTCGAAATCGCGCCCGTTGTTGATGCGCTCGGCCGGGGTGGCGTTGGTGTCGTCGGGGCGCATGATGCGCCGCTGGATGTAGAGGCCGTAGAAGCGGTACCCGATCGCGTAGGTGCACACGGCGGTGACCACGAACCAGATGGTGTTGACGTGCTCGCCGCGCACGACCGCCAGCATCCACCACCCCAGGACGCCCAGGGCGGTGATGGCCACCCATGTGGCGATCCGAGCGGGTGTCCATCGATTGTCAGGACGTATGCCGACGGGGACGCCGTCGGCGTTGCGGATGATCCGCTTCTCCTCCTCCGGTGAGTAGGTCGGCAGAGAGGCTTCTTTCTGGGGCATCGGGATTCCGTTCTCGTCGTCGAGAAAAGGTGTGACGTCATCGTCTGCGGTGACTCTCCCAGGGTATTCCTCCTGGTGGCGGAAAGGAAGCAATCGTGAGACCAACGGCGGGGCGTTCGTCTTTCTGCTCCGATATCAGCACCATTTATCCCACCCATCGAATAATGCTTCCGGTGGCTGCTGTGCGGCGTCGCGCATGATGCCGGCGGGCCCGGGTCGGGACCGGTGCTCGGGGTTCGGGGTGCCCGGGGCCTGCGGCTAACCTGGCGTCGTGTCCGTGCTTCATCCCGTTCTCGACGTCCTCGCGCAGGCGCCGATCCTCACCGTCTTCCTCGTCATCGGCCTGGGGACCGCCGTCGGGCAGATCCCGCTGGGGCCGATCCGCTTCGGCGCCGCCGGGGCGCTCTTCGTGGGCCTCGCGGTGGGCGCCCTCGACCCCCGGCTCGGCGCCGACCTCACCCTGCTGCGCAGCCTCGGCCTGGCCCTGTTCTGCTACACCGTGGGGCTGGCCGCCGGCAACACCTTCTTCCGCGACCTGCGCAGGCAGCTGCCGCTCATGGCCCTGTGCGTCGTCGCGCTCGTGATCGCCGGCGCGGCGGGCGGCCTCTATTCCCACCTGACCGGGGTGAACCCCGCCATGGACTCCGGCGCCTACGCGGGGGCCCTGACCTCACCGGTGCTCGACGCCGCCATCGAGGCGGCCGGGACTCAGGAGCCCGCCGTCGGCTACGCCCTGGCATACCCCGTGGGCGTCGCCGTCGCCATCCTCATCGTGGCCGGGGTCGTGGGGCGCACCTGGCCCGGGCGGCGCGACCCGCGGCCCGCCAGCGCCGACGGCATCACCGCCACCAGCGTCTACCTCCTGCAGCGGGTGGCCCTGGGCGAGATGAAGGCCTTCAAGGAGGGCCGCATCCGCATATCCTACCTGGAGCGCGACGGCGAGACCCGGGTCGTGGCCCCCGGTGAGGAGCTGCTTCCCGGGGACAAGGTCGTCATCGTCGGGGCGCCGGCCGCCGTCGAGTCCGCCATGCACGACCTGGGCACCGGGCTCCACAACTGCCTGGCCAAGGACCGCACCGCCGTCGACTTCCGGCGCCTGACCGTCTCCTCGACACGGGTGGCCGGGCGCACGATCGCCGAGGTGGATATGCCCGGGCGCTTCCAGGGCGTCATCACCCGCGTCAAGCGCGGTGACCTGGACCTGCTGGCCCGCGAGGACCTCGTCCTGGAGCTCGGCGACCGGGTGCTGGCGGTCGTCCCCAGCGACGAGCTGGAGAAGGCCGCCGACTGGTTCGGCGACTCCGAGCGCTCCATCGCCCAGATCGACGCCTTCTCCGTCGGGGCAGGCATGGCGCTCGGCGTGCTCCTGGGGCTGGTGGCGATACCGCTGCCCGGTGGCATCACGCTGCGGCTTGGGGTGGCGGCCGGGCCGCTCGTCGTCGGCATGGTCCTGGGGTGGGTGGGGCGCACCGGGCCCTTCGTGTGGGGGCTGCCGCATGCCGCCAACTCCACCATTCGCCAGCTGGGGCTGCTGTTCTTCCTGGCCGCGATCGGGCTGGCCTCGGGGCCGGACTTCGCGGCCTCGGCCTTCTCGATGACGGGGCTCAAGGTGGGGGTGCTCGCCGCGCTCATCGTGGTGGTCAACGCGATCGTCCTGCTGGCCGGGGCGCGGTGGGCCGGGGTGTCCGCGCAGCGCGCCTCCGGTGGCCTGGCCGGACTCGTCGGGCAGCCCGCGATCCTCGCCTTCGCCCTGTCCAAACGCGATGACGAGCGCATCGAGGCCGGCTACGCGACCCTGTTCGCCCTGGCCATCGTCGTCAAGATCGTCATGGTTCAGGTCCTCGTGGCGCTGTAGGCGCGGAACCTGGTGGCGGTGGGAGGGGGAGCGTCTCCGGGCCGCCGGAGCCGGTCCGAGTGAGCCCTCGATGTCCACATCGGAGACAAAGAAGCCCGCGACCCGATGAGGCCGTCAATAGAACCGCGGAATCATGCGGTTTCTTGGCGGCGGTGTGCACGTGGAGCCCGCCTTTGTCTCCGATGTGGACACGCACGCCTCTTTGGCGACCTGCTGTGGCCGTGCGACGGGGCGGTGCGGACGATCAGTCGGTCGCGTCGCGCCCGGCGAAGACCTCGCGGGCCACGAAAGTGGCGTTGAGTGCGCGCGGGAAACCTGCGTAGACCGAGGCGTGCAGGATTGCCTCGACGATCTCCTCACGGGTCAGCCCCACGTTGAGGGCGGCCCCGGGCGGCGGCGCGGGGCTAGCCTGGCTGCATGCTTGTCGCCTTCTCCGTATCCCCGACCACCACTGACGCTCCCGACGGGTCTGTCTCCGAGGCGGTGGCCCGGGCCGTGCGCGTGGTGCGCGACTCCGGCCTGCCTTATGAGACGACCTCGATGTTCACCACGGTCGAGGGCGAGTGGGATGAGTGCATGGACGTGGTCAAGCGGGCCTGCGAGGCGGTCGCCGAGGTGAGCCCGCGCGTGGCGCTCGTCCTCAAGGCCGACATCCGCCCCGGCTGGACCGGCCAGATGACCGCGAAGGTCGAGCGCGTCGAGGCCCGCCTGCGCCAGGCCGACTGAGCGGCGCCCGGCAAATCGACCAAAACTTCAGAAACGACGCGGCTCCGGGTCGATTCTGAAGATTCTGTCGAAGTGTGGGTGGGGAGGGAGGCGCGGGCGGCGTCAGCGACTCAGCTGAGCAGGGCCAGGACGACCGCGGCGCTGCGGGCGGCGGCCTCCTCGGCGGCGATGTGGAAGTCCTGGCCCGCCTCGGGGCCGCACAGGTCGGACACGCCGCGCACCGAGACGAAGGGGACGCCGGCGCCCGCTGCTACCTGCGCCAGCGCCGTCGACTCCATGTCCGTGCTCAGTGCCGCGGGGAAGACCTCACGGGTGTCGGCGACGTTCGCGGCCGTCACGAAGGAGTTGCCGGCCAGCATCTGACCGACGCGCAGTCGCGCCGAGCCCGACGACGCCGTGGCGCCGCGCAGGGCCTCCTGGCCCACCTGCTCCAGTTGCTCCAGCAGGGCCGCATCTCCGGCGAAGGTCTCCGGCTGGCCCGGGGTCTGGCCGCGGGCGTAGCCGAAGGCGGTGGCGTCGGCGTCGGTGTAGGCCAGGGTCGCCGAGGCGCACACGTCGCCGACCTCGACCTGGCGGCTGAGCCCGCCGGTGGTTCCCGCCGAGACGACGGCGCTGGGGCGGACCTGAGCCAGGACCGTCGCCAGTGCGCTCGCGGCCGCCACGAGCCCAATGCCGCTGCGCACGACGATGAGCTCGCGCTCGCCGTCGGGAAGCTGGAGGGACCAGGCGCGTGCGGCCCCCGGCAGGGTCGGCGCCTGGGCAGCCGCGCGCTTGGGCAGGGCGTCCAGGAAGGGCTGGGCCTCCTCGGCCATGGCGCAGGAGACGATGACAGGCGCGGCACTGGTGCGACTCACGCGCCGAGCCTACAGGGGCGGCCGAGCCCTGAAAGTGTCCAGAGGGGACGGCTTTGACGGCCGATCGCAGCCACTATCAGGAAGTAACAGGGCGATGACCTGGGCTTTTGTAGACCGCGGTGCGGGTGCCGTGATTCAAAGTCGTCCCAGATGGACAGAATCGCTGCATGGTGACTCTGCCGGTGTCGTTGCTCTGAAGACATGCTGCCGTCATACGTCCGCGGGTCAAGAGCTGGGGCGTCTGGTTCCTGGGCGGGGCAGATGCGGCGGGATGCGCCCGCCAACGATCCAGGTGACGGTTCCCTCCGGTTCATCTGCCGTGCCCGTCGCACTCGGAACCTATGAGGTAAGAGTGCCATCACCCTGCCTGGAGCGGGATGATCGGGGTGATCCCCATGCGCATGGCGATGGGGGCGACAATATCGACCGTGCTGTGCTGGAGGACCTGTCGGCTAGTCAGACGCACTGGAACGTGACTCGCGGTGAGTGCGGCCTGGTCGCGCAGGTGGTCGTGCTCCCAGTCGAGATGGGAGGAATGAAAGGCGTAGCCGTCCGTCTCGATGAGAAGTGCTGGGTGACTGTCTGCTCGAAGCGCCTTGGTGTCGGGCGTGAGACCGGGGATGAGGTCGTGTGGATGAGCTGTCAGCACCAGATCCACCTCTCCAACGCCCGGGACGAACACTGCCGTCGCCGGCCGGTATCCCGCCTCTTCCAGCTCGTAACGAGCGATCGTCTCCAGAAGAGAGCGGGCATCGGGGAGCGACCGCGACACAAGCGTGCGGGAGCGGTGGTTTCGCGGACCCCGTAGGAGGCTCTCAAGCTGAGAACGGGTCGTCAGACCAAGTCGAAGGGCCGCATCGAGCGCGATGAGTGCATCAAGCTCATCCGCACAACGCAGGTAACAGATGAGTGCTGGCTCCACGGGTGCCACCGGTGCCGCATCTGCGGCGGGCAGAATGAGTCCACTCAACCGATGGGTGACGACGCGTCCGATTGCGTCCGGTATGTGACCCTGGTTGCAGGGGATGGCGATATGCAACGTTGTGGGCGCTGATTGCAGCGGTAGGCCGTAGTGCCGCATCGCGTGGGCACAGGTGATGACACCCCTGATGCGTCGGCAGAGGATGAAACGAGGGTCGGCGCCCTTCAGCGCGGCCACGTGGTTCGGGTGAAGAGTGACGAGCCCGTCGGCGGCGGCTCGGGCAACCAGACGACGCTCGGTCCGCGTGCTGCACAGCGTGCTCAGGCGCGCTGCTCCCTGGTAAGCGGCGAGACGCGCCAGCAGTCCCTCGATCCTGGATGACTTATCCATACCTAAATGATGTCAAACATCATCAAAACGCGCCTTGCTGGAGTGGGGGGTTGTGGACTGAGGTGTGTCCGTTTTGTCCAGAGGGGACGGCTTTGACGGCCGATCGCAGCCACTATCAGGAAGTAACAGGGCGATGACCTGGGCTTTTGTAGACCGCGGTGCGGGTGCCGTGATTCAAAGTCGTCCCATCTGGACAGATTCGCCGCACGGCAACTCTGTCGAGGCGCTGTAGAGAGCGTGCAGTGGGGGTCGGTGGGGCGGTGGCCTTCTGTCGGGGTGGAATCCTCGCTTCGCCAGTAGGCAAGCTCTGGTGTGGAGCGACCTCAGGCGTCGCCGGTCTGCGTCGGCGTGCTCAGCCCGGTGATGACCGCCTCGATGAGGTCTCGCAGCCTGTCGCAGTCCGTGTTCTCAGTGATCGAGTCCATGAAGAGCAGGCTGACGAGGTCGGCCAGGCTCGCCGTGGGGACGGTGGGGCGGCGCCCCATGCGGGCGAGAACCTTCTCGACCGTTCCGGACAGTCTGGCGGTGAAGTCGGCGCGCGCCGTCCCGGGGATCGTCGGGCTGTCGGGGTTGCGCAGCTGGAAGAGGGAGTACTCGGTGGTCAGCAGGTAGATGGTGCGGGCCTCGGGGCGGATGGCCTCGAGCAGCTCCACGAGCGAGTCCATCGTGGGGGTGCCCTCGAAGGAGTCGATGGCCTGCGTGACCCGTGACAGCAAGGTGTTGGAGCGCATGACGATGGCCTCGGTCAGGATGTCCTGGAGCGAGGAGTAGTTGGAGTAGAAGGCGCCCCGGGTGAAGCCGGCCTGCTTGACGACGTCGTCAATGCGAGTGCTGGCGATGCCCTTGGAGGCGACGATGTCCGCAGCCGCCTCGATGAGGCGGGCGCGGGTGTTCTCCCGCTTGCGCAGCGTGCGCTCGGCGGCGGGCGGGTCGGTGCTCGGTGTCATGAGACCGCCCACCTTACCGGCGCCATAGGGGTGCGAGGAGTCACAACGTCCTGGGTTTCAATACATAAATGTATCCAGTACGTTTGCGTATCGAATTCGATCATCTCCGTACCTTTTGAAAGGTCCGTCATGTCCACTTTCCTCTTATCCCTGGGGCGATGGTGCGCTCGTCACGCCACCCGGGTCCTCGCGGCCTGGGCGCTGCTCATCGCTGCCCTCGGCGGCGTCGTCGCCACCACCGGTATCCAGCTCGACGACACCTTCACCATTTCCGGCACTGAGTCGATGCGCGGCCTGGAGGTCCTCACCGATCGGCTTCCCCAGGCGGCGGGCACCAGCGAGCAGGTCCTCATCACCAGCTCCAACGGCCGCATCGAGAACCACGCCCCGGCGGTCAACGCCTTTGCTCTTCGGGCATCGCAGATCGACGGCGTCGCCACGGTTTCCCCGCCCTTCGGTGACAAGACCGCCGGCGTTGCGTCATCCGTCTCCGCGGACGGTACCCACGTACTCGTCCAGGTGCAGACGGACGCCTCGGTCGGCTCCATCACCACCGGAACCACGTCGAAGGCCAAGACCGTCGCCCAGGACCTCGACACCCTCGCCGAGCGCGCCGAGGCCATGGACCCGTCTCTGACGGTCCAGCGCAGCGGCAACATCGACCAGGAGGTGGGGATCGGCATCTCCGCCGTTGAGCTCGTCGGCGTCGCCATCGCCGCGATCGTCCTGCTCATCACCTTCGGCTCCTTCGTGGCCGCGGGTACCCCGCTCATCGCCGCCGCCGTCGGCGTGGGCGTCGGCATGCTCGGCATCCTCGCGACAGCAAGCTTCACCGACATCAACTCCACCACCCCGGTCCTGGCCGTCATGATCGGACTGGCGGTCGGCATCGACTACGCCCTATTCATCGTCTCGCGGGCGCGCGAGTACCTCGCCGACGGTGTCGATCCGGCCGAGGCCGCGGGGCGGGCCACCGCCACCTCCGGAGGGGCCGTCGTCTTCGCCGGCACCACGGTCATCGTGGCCCTGTGTGGTTTGAGCGTGGCAGGCATCAGGTTCCTGACCACGATGGGGCTGGCCTCGGCGGCGGTCGTGGCAGTGGCCGTGCTCGTGGCGCTGACGGTCGTGCCCGCTCTCATCGGCCTCCTCGGTCAGCGCCTGCTCCCGCGGCGTCGTAGGGCCGCCGGCGTCGGCGCGGACGTGGACCGGAGGCCGGCCTCCCGCTGGGTGCGCACGGTGACCCGTCGCCCCTGGGTGACCATCGGCGCCGTCGTCGTCCTTCTGGGACTGTGCGCCGTCCCCGTCAGCGGCCTGCGCCTCGCCCTGACCGACAACGGCTTTGCCGAGAAGGGATCGCAGCAGCGCGAGACCTACGACGCCGTCGCCGCGGCCTACGGAGAGGGCTACAACTCTCCGATCGTCGTGATCGCTGACATCTCTCAGCCCTCCGGCTCCGTTGCCGCGGTCCAGGGTCTGGCCCGTGACCTCTCCCAGCTCGACGGCGTCGAGGGTGTCTCCCTGGCCACTCCCAACGAGGACGGGACCCTCGCCTTCGTCCAGCTCCGCCCCGAGAAATCGCAGGCCGACCCCTCCACGATGGAGCTCGTGCGCAACATCCGCTCCCACGCCGGTGACTATGAGAGCCGCTATGGGCTCAGCAACGTCATGGTCACCGGTCAGACCGCTGTCGCGATCGACGTCGCCGAGGAGCTCAACGCCGCCCTCATCCCCTTCGGCATCGTGGTGGTGGGCCTCTCGCTCATCCTCCTCATGGTGGTCTTCCGCTCCATCGCCGTTCCCGTGACCGCGACCCTCGGGTACCTGCTGTCTCTGGGCGCGGGCATGGGCGCCGTGGGGGCCGTCTTCGGCTGGGGCTGGGCTGCCGACCTCCTGGCCGTCTCCAAGGTCGGCGCCGTCATCTCCTTCCTGCCGGTCATCGTCATGGGAGTCCTGTTCGGGCTGGCCATGGACTACCAGGTCTTCCTCGTTTCACGCATGCGCGAGGAGTGGAGCCGACGGCGCGGCGACGCGACTGATGTGACGCTTGAGGCTCGCCGTGAGGTGGCCGTGGCGGCGGTCGAGACCGGATTCCTGGGCAGCGCGAAGGTTGTGGTCGCGGCGGCCGTCATCATGATCGGCGTCTTCATGGCCTTCGTCCACACCGACAACGTGTACGTCAAGCCCATCGCCCTTGGCCTGACCGTCGGGATCGCTGCCGACGCCTTCCTCGTGCGCATGACCCTCATCCCTGCGCTCATGGCGGCGCTGGGAGAGAAGGCCTGGTGGCTGCCGGCATGGCTGGACCGGCTGCTCCCCGTCGTCGACGTCGAGGGGGAGGGCCTGGAGCAGGCACTGGAGCAGGAGGAGGCCGCCGCAGGCGAGTCCGCCCGACCGGTGACGGACAGCTCGGGCGATGAGGCCGAGGATGCTGAGGGCGCCGCGGACGCCGAGGACAGGCAGGCCGCTGTCGTGTCCTGAGCCCGCACTCGCGGGGTCTGGCGAGGGCGGGGCAGGTTGATCGCTGCCGGCCCGCCCTTGCCGGGGACATTCCGCGCGGCCGGGTGCGTGTCGTTCCGGGCGGGGGCGTTCGACGCCGTCGGGGACAGGAATACGGTCCCCGCAGGCGCAGGATGTCCCCGGTGGTGCGGACGTGTCCCCGGACGCGCAGATGTCCCCGTACGTATCGGGCCAGTCCGTCGCGTCCGCCGGGCCTTGTCCTGCTTCGCCCCACTGCCGGGCTTTGCCGTGTCTGCCGTGCCTTGCCGCACCCCATCACCAGGTCCGGGGCCCCACTGTGTTCCGGTGCCCCATGGTCTACGACGCCCTACTGACCCGCGCCCTCGTCGTCCCGGGAGCCCGTGGCGGCGGTGACGGCCGCGGCCGGGTTGATGGGCAGTGCCCGGCGCGACTGGTCGCGGCGCAGCAGGAAGTTCCCCAGCCGGATCGGCCAGGCCACGTGGTTGATCCGCGGCCAACGCAGCATGACGTAGTCGACCGCGTCGTCCACCTCCAGGTGCCGCGTCGAGTTGCCGACCCGCACCCACAGCGCCGCCCCGTCGCGCCCCTTGGCCGGCTTGAGGTAGACCGGCAGTGGGGATGGGGGCGCGGTCACCCGGCACACCTCCGCGGTCCCGTCCGGGGTGGGCGCGAAGTCCACCCGGGGCAGTGCCGCCGCGTTCGTGCCCATGCGGGTGCGCCACATGCCGCGCAGCCACAGCTCGAAACGGTCGGCGTCGGGCTGCTTGAGGGTCGTGTAGTCGGGGCCGAGCCCGATGAGGTTGCCGCCGTCATCGACGCCGAGCAGGAGCGTGCCGCCCGCGGAGTTCATGAAGGCCGCCACCGTCTTGGCCACGATCTCCTCCATGGCCTCATCGCGCTTGTCCGTGCGCAGGTTCCAGCGCGCCGAGGACTTGAACTCCAGGCGGTCGGACTCGCCCATCTGGGCGACCTCCGCGATCGGCAGCAGTGTGGGATGGTGCTGGACGCGCGCCAGCACCGCGGAGGTTGCCACCAGCACCACGACCGCCACGCCGCAGGAGGTCGCCAGCATCTTGAACGAGAACAGGTCGCCCTCGTCGAAGATCCACCCCGCCAGCAGCAGCCCCAGCCACAGGCCGACAAGCGCGATGAGCGTGGCCGCCGCACCCGACACGGAGACTCGCCCGCGCAGCAGGAACCGCGTCAGCCGCCCCACGAGGAAGGACAGCAGGAGCAGCAGCGGCTGGGCGATGACCCACCAGATGAGGATGGGGTTGGCAGGGTTGGTGATGGTGACGGTCTCGATGCTCTCCACGTGCGTCAGGTTCTCTTCGTCTCGGTGCCTCGCGGCGCGGGCACAGGGTGGGCGGGGGCTGAGTGCGATTCGGGATGCGGTTGGTGTCGGTGTTGGACCGGGCCCGACGTCGGAGCCCGGCGACGGCGCGCCGTCCCGCTCCATGACTGTGCCAGGCCCGGTGTTGCCAGACTGTGAGGACTGTCCTCTCCGCGGTTCCTGGTCTCAGTGGTTCCTGGTCTCGGTGGTGTCTGATCTCGGTGGCGCCTGGTCTCAGTGGTTCCTGGTCTCGGTGGCGCCTGGTTGTGCCGGCTCCTCGTCCCGCCGACGGGGGCATTCCGCGCGGCCGGGTGCGTCTCGTTCCAGCCGGGGGCATTCGACGCCGTCGGGGACCGGAATCCTGTCCCCGGGCGCGCAGGATGTCCCCGGCCGTGAGGGAATGTCCCCGCACGCGCAGGTTGTCCCCGGCTGGGAGGGAGTGTCCCCGGGCGCGCAGGATGTCCCCGGCCGTGAGGGAATGTCCCCGCACGCGCAGGTTGTCCCCGGCTGGGAGGGAGTGTCCCCGCACGCGCAGGTTGTCCCCGGCTGGGAGGGAGTGTCCCCGGCCGGGCGACACAGGGCCGCGCGGCTGCGTCAGGCCATGACCTGCGTCCACTCCTCGCGGGCGGCGAGGAAGTCGCGCACCGCCTCCTGGGCGGCGGCCAGCGAGTGGTTCGCCCCCCAGCCGCACTGGACCTCGTTGGCCGCCGGCACCTCCTGAGCAGTGAGGATGTCGCGGAAGGTCGCCTCCAGCAGCGGCAGGAACTCCTCGGTCTCCACCCCCAGCATGAGGGCGTAGAAGCCGGTCTGGCAGCCCATGGGGGAGAAGTCGATGAGCCGGTCGGTGTGGTTGCGCATGAGCTCGGCGCTCAGGTGCTCGATGGAGTGCACGGCCTCCATCTCCAGGTGCTCGTGGTTGGGCTGGCAGAAGCGCACGTCGTACTTGACGAGCACGTCCCCGCCGGGCAGCTCCTTGCGGTCGGCGACGCGCACGTAGGGCGCGGCCACCTTGGTGTGGTCCAGGTTGAAGGACTCGACGTTCATCCTCGGCGTGCTCTGCTGGCTCGTCTCGCTCATGGGCTCAGCCTACGGGGCGGTCACGAGGCAGGATGGGGGCATGACTTCACTGGCGCGCATCATCGCGGGGCCCGACGACGCCCCCACCCTGGTCCTGCTCCACGGCATCACCGGCTCCGCGGTCTCCCTGGCCGAGGCCATCGACCACTGGGTGGGCCGCGGCTACCGGGTCATAGCGGCCGACGCCCGCGGGCACGGCCTGTCCCCGCGGTGGGAGCCGGCCCAGCTCGAGCGGGCCGGGGAGGTCCTTGTGGAGGACCTCATCGCCGTCCTGGAGGAGTTGGAGGCAGCCTCGCGCGGCCGGGCCGCCCTGGGCCTGCCGACGCCGCCCGCCCCAGTGGTCATCGGCCACTCGATGGGCGCGGCCACCGCCATGGTGGCCGCCGTCCGTCGCCCCGACCTGCTTTGCGGCGTCGTCCTGGAGGACCCGGCCCGCTTCGGCACCCGCAGCCCGCGCGAGCTCCTGGCCCGCGGCGCCGCCCGGGAGCGGGCCCGCGCCGCCGAGGTGGCCGACCTGCCGGCCGCCGTCGGCCGCGCCCTGGAGACCATGCCCGACGCCGAGGCCCTCCCGGGCGTGTGGGCCTCCCAGCGCACCGACCCGGGCCTGCTGCTCTCCGGCGTCGTCGCCCCCGAGGTCCCCTGGGACGAGGCCATGGCCGCCCTCGAGGTCCCCGCCCTGCTGCTCACCGGCGACCGGCCCGGCAGCGCCCGCGTGGGCAGCGAGGGCCTGGCCGCCGCCGCCCGCAACCCCCGCATCACCCCGGTCCTCGTGCCCGGGGCCGGCCACCAGGTGCGTCGCAGCGACCCGCAGGCCTTCTACCGCGCCGTCGACACCTGGCTGGCCGAGGTCCTGCCGGTGGGCTGAGGCGGGACTGCAGGCCACCAGGTCTCCACCCGGCCGCCGGACTGCCGTCGCCGCGCCGTCGCGCCACTGCCGCGCCACCACCGTGACCGCGGAAAAGGGGGAGAGCTCCCACGGCGCGCACAGGCCCGTCGGGGCGCAGTGCGCCGCCCGTCCGTGGGAGGATGCGCCCATGGCAGTTGTGTCGGAAAAAGCTCGGAAGGCCGCCGTTCCCCTCCCCGGGGAACGCACGCAGGGGGAAACCATCGCCTATCTCCTGGCGGCACTGACCATTGGCGCGGTGGGGCTCTACCTCATCCAAGACCTCTTCGCCCCGGCCTTCTTCGCCCTCACTCTCGTGGTGACGGTCCGGCCGCTGGTGTCCTGGATGACGCGCCACCGGGTGCCGCGCGTGGTCGCGGCGACGGCGGCGATCGCGCTCATCTTCGCCTTCGTCGTCCTGCTGTTCGCGGCCCTGGCCGTCGCCGTCGCCCAGCTCGTCGACACCCTGCCGCAGTACGCCCCCAAGTTCCAGGCGATCTGGAAGCAGGTCGAGACCCAGCTCAACGGCATGGGGGTCGACCAGTCCGCGGTGCTCAAACAGGTCACCAACGTCCTGGACACCTCCCAGCTCGTCATGGTGGCTCAGTCGGTCCTGGGGCAGCTGACCTCGGCCAGCGCGATGATGGGCGTCATGTCGATGGTGGTCGTCTTCCTTATGTTCGACACCGCCAAGATCGAGATCCGCACCGCGGCCCTGGGTGTCCTCAAGCCGGGCATGGCCTCCGCCCTGGTGTCCTTCTGTGAGGCGGTGCGCTCCTACTGGATGGTCTCAACGGTCTTCGGTCTCATCGTGGCCGTCATCAACGCGGTCACCCTGTGGTACCTGAACGTGCCGATGGCCATCACCTGGGGCGTGGTCTCCTTCATCACCAACTACATCCCGAATATCGGCTTCGTCCTGGGCGTGGTGCCGCCGGCGATCCTGGGGCTGGTGGACTCCGGCCCCTGGACGGCGCTGTGGGTGGTGCTGTCCTACACGGCGGCCAACTTCGTCATCCAGTCCCTCATCCAGCCCAAGTTCACTGGGGACGCGGTGGGGCTCAACACGACGACGACCTTCCTGTGCCTGCTGTTCTGGTCCACCGTCACCGGTGCGTTGGGGACGATCCTGGCGGTGCCGCTGACCCTGTTCGTCAAGGCCCTCCTCATCGACTCCGACCCGCGCTCGCGCTGGGTGGGGATCTTCCTGTCCGCCGGCGACTCGCCCGTGCGCGACCCCGATGAGCTCGACCAGGGCGTGCTCGACGAGCTCGACCTCGACGGCGACGGCGTCGGCGAGGCCGACCCCGACTACGGCCGGGCCGTCGTCGAGAAGCGCGCTGAGGTCATCAAGGAGCGTGAGAAGGCCGGCAAGTCGGCCACGCGCGCCAGCAGCGGTGGGGACGGCGACGACGTCGAGGTCTCCGCGCCCGCGGACTCGAGCCGGGCCACCAAGGACTGAGCTCAGGCCTGCGCCCCGGCGCACTGATGGCCGCAGGGCGAGCCTGGCGCTCAGGGAATCGGCGACTGCGTTTCGCCCCGAGAACGTACTTCTCCTCCAGATCACTGAGGTCCGTCCCCAGTCATCTGGAGGAGAACGCAGTCCTCGTGCAGAAAGTACGTTCTCGATGACGCGATCTGCCGTTCAGCTGGCCGGTGCGGGAGCCCTCGGGCTCAGGCCTCGGCTCGGCCCTGGCGCCAGTAGCCCATGAAGGCCACAGAGCGCCGGTCGATGCCACGTTCGCTGACCAGGTGGCGACGCATCGTCCGCACCGCAGCCGCCTCCCCGGCGAGCCATGCGTACAGGGTGGTGCGCTTGAGTGCGTCCCCGCCCTTGGCGTGGCGCGGCACGTCCCACAGCAGCTCACGGTCGACGTCGATCTCCTCGACCTCCTGCGGCACCCCTACCGGACACAGCTCCTCGGCGGCCCGGCGTACACCCTCGACGAGCAACTCCCCGTGCGAGCGGCCGTTGCGCCCCGCCACCCGCACCTCGATCCCGGGGTGCGTAGGCAGGTAAGGGGCATCCGCGTCACCGGGCATCTCGACGACGGCGACTCCCCGCGCGCTCGCGGGCAGGTCCTCTAGGATCCGGGCGATCGCCGGTGCCGCCGTCTCGTCACCGCCCAGCAGGTAGCGCTCGGTCACTTGCGGAGGTACGAAGTCCACGCCCCCGGCATCGCCGTCCCACTGCCGGTTCGGCCCCAGCAGGACCGCCTCGGTACCGACCTCAGCCTCAAGGATCCACCGAGAGGCCGGGCCGAGCGGATCGTGCACCACCATGTCGACGTCCACCTCCGCACGCGTTCCGTCCGGAACCTCCACCTCGTGGCGAACCGTGCGCGTCGTGTAGGTACGGATCGGGCACCGGTGCTCCTCGGGCAGCTTCATCAACCGGCCGTACCAGTCCTCGCCGTCGGGTAGCTGCTTGTAACCCGACGCCGGCGCCGGCAGCACCAGCTTGATCCGCTGGTCCCAGCCCGGGTCGGCGTAGTGGACCAGATCATCCCCGATGAAGGTGAAGCGCCGCATGGACGGCGTCACGTCGCGGACTGCCGCCACCGTGACATGGAAGAAGCGGAACGGAGATGTCGGTGAGGCGGACGGTCTGGCTGGGCTCATTGATGCTCCTTTGGGTCAGCTGCCGTGTGAGGCCTCGCGTACGTGGTGGCGGCCCTTGGGCAGGATGAGGGGGGTGCCGGAGACCGGGTCGGTGATGACATCGGAGTCCAGGTCGAAGACTGTCGCCACCAGTTCCGCGTCGATCACCTCCTGCGGTGGTCCCGCGGCCACAACCTTGCCGGCGCGCATAGCGATGATGTGGTCGGCGTAGCGGGCCGACAGGTTGATGTCGTGCAGCACCATGACCACGGTGGTGCCGCGCTCGCGGTTGAGGTCGGTGAGCAGATCGAGGACCTCCACCTGGTGGGTGAGGTCCAGGAAGGTCGTGGGCTCGTCCAGCAGCAGCACCGGTGTGCGCTGGGCCAGTGCCATGGCGATCCACACGCGCTGGCGTTGACCGCCGGAGAGCTCGTCGATGGATCGGTCGGCCAGTTCGGCGGTGCGGGTCGCCAGCAACGACTCCTCTACGATCCGACGGTCCTCGGCGCCCGTGGAGCGGAACATGGACTGGTGTGGGTGGCGCCCACGCCTCACGAGGTCGGCCACAGCGATCCCCTCAGGTGCGATCGGCTGCTGGGGTAGCAGACCGAGTCGCGTTGCCAGCCTTCGGGTGGGGATCTGGTCGATGGGCTTGCCGTCGAGCAGGACCTGGCCCGACGTCGGCGCCAGGATCCGGGCCATGGTCTTGAGAAGCGTTGACTTCCCACAGGCGTTTGCCCCCACGATGACGGTGATTCTGCCGCTGGGGATCGTCGCGTCCACGCCGTCGACGACGATGTGCCGACCGTATCCGGAACGCAGGCCCTGTGTGGCGAGCTCGGGGACCGGGGAGGGGGCGGAGGTCGCAGAGGAGGTCATGCCGAGGCGCCCTGTCTGTTGATGCGGATGAGCTGGCTGATGAGGTAAGGGGCGCCCATGAGGCCGGTGACCACGCCCACGGGCAGTGCGGCGGACAGAAAGCACTGGGCTACCAGATCGCATCCCAGCACGATGACCGCGCCCATGAGTGCCGCTGGCACCAACAGGCTGCGGTCGGTCTGCCCGATGAGCCTGGCCGCCATTGGCCCGGCCAGGAAGGAGACGAAGGCGATGGGACCGGTGGCCGCCGTGGCGAAGGCCGACAGCGCCACCATCGTGATGACAAGCGCCAGGCGGGCCCGGTCCACGGGCACGCCCAGTCCGGTGGCGGTCTCCTCGCCCAGGGTCAGGGGCCCCAGATCACGGCCGATGACGAGCAGCAGTGCCCCGCACACCGCCATCGCCGCAGCCAGCACCGGCACCTGGTTCCAGCTGACCGAGTCCAGTGAGCCGGTCAGCCAGCGCATCGCCTCGATGGCCTTGTACACGTTGCCCTGAAGCTGGAGATAGGAGATGAGGGAGGTGAACATCGCTGACACGCCGATGCCGATAAGAATGAGCCGCCCGCCCTGGGAGCGCCCCTGACCGGACAGTAGGAAGATGGTGAGCGCGGTGCCCAGACCGCAGGCGATGGTCAGGATGTTGACGCCGATGCCGGCGGGAGACCAGCCCAGCACCAGGATGGCGAAGACCGCCGAGGCCGAGGCGCCCGAGGTGATGCCGATGATGTCGGGGCTGGCCAGCTGGTTGCGAAGCATTGTCTGGGAGGTCGTTCCGGCCATTCCGAAGGCCATCCCGGCCAGCAGTCCGATGATCGCTCGGGGCAGTCGGATCTCTCCGACGTCGAAGGAGGCTCCCGGCACGATGTTGCCGGAGAGCACCGCAAGCACCTCATCCGGGCTGTACCAGGTCTCGCCGACCAGGATCATGGCCACCCACAGCGCTGCGGCTGTCAGAGCCAGGGCGATGGTGACGGCTGCAAAGCGGAGGGTGCGGCGTCGGCGACCGGCGATGGAGAAGCCCGGATGCAGAGACTGGATGTTGGGAGCGCTGGTGGTGGCCTCGGTGATGCTCGGGGTGCTCATAGCTCGCGCACCTTCGTTCCACGGACGATCATGATGAGGATGGGGGCGCCGATGAAGGCGGTCACCACCGCCACCGGCAACGCGGCCGAGGGGCGGGAGACGACCCGCCCGACGACATCGGACAGGGTCAGCAGGTCGGCTCCGCACAGGGCGGATAGCGGCAGCAGCCAGCGGTGATCGGAGCCGCAGAGCATGCGCACCGTGTGGGGGACCATGAGTCCGACGAACCCGATGGGGCCAATGACGGCGGTCACCGCCGAGCACAGGAGCACGCCGGCGCTCGCCGCCGCCAGGCGCGTACGGGTGACGTTGACACCCAGCCCGATGGCCATCTCCTCGCCCAGCGCCAGTGAGTTGAGAGGGCCTGCGACCAGAAGCGCCAGGACGGTAGCCACGGCCAGGAAGGGGGCGATCGTCGTCAGGGAGCTCCAGTTGCCGCGCCCCAGGGAACCCATCTGCCAGAAGCGGTAGTCGTCGAGGCCCTGAGCGCGCGGAAGCATGACGGCGCTGATGGCGCAGGACAGGGCGGCGCTCGTGGCCACACCTGCTAGGGCGAGCTTGACCGGCGTCGGACCGCCCGGACCCAGGGAGCCGACGGCGTAGACGAACACCGCCGTCAGGGTCGCCCCGATGAGGGCGAACCATAGGAACTGTGAGGCCCCCGAGATGTCGAGGAAGGCGACACCAATGAGAATCGCCAGCGAGGCACCGGTGTTGACGCCGAGGATCCCGGGGTCGGCGATGGGGTTGCGGGTCACCGCCTGCATGAGGGCGCCGGAGACCCCGAGGGCTGCCCCGGCCACAAGGGCGACGGCGGTGCGCGGCAGACGCTCGGCGACCACCAGCGCGCCGATGTCGGTGCGCGAGCCGGACAGGCCTCCGATGATCTCCCCAATCCCCACGACCCGAGTACCGAAGGCGATCGAGCACAGGGCAGCGGTGACGGCGAGCGCCGTCAGAAGGATCAGGGCGGCCAGGCACCGGCGCACCTGCCTGCTGACGCCAGTGCTTGGATCGGTTGTCGCTGTTGAGGTACTCACCGGGCCCTGGTACTCACTTCACCTTGCCCGCCGCGGTGGCGATGAGCCCCACGTACTTCTCGATGCCCCACGGGATCGACAGCGGGCCGGGGTTGGTGGAGGCAGCCATCGGATCGCTATTGCCCACGAAGGCGACTGCGCCGTTCTTGATGGCGCGCACCTGGCTCAGGAGGCTGTTGGCCTGCATGGCTGCCAGGTCGGACTCGGTGCCGTACATGACGATGAGGTCGAAGTCGTTGAGCGAGTCCGCGTTCTCGGTGGAGACGTCCACATTGAAGGCCGAGGCGTTCTCCTTGGAGGCCTTCTCCACGGAGGCCGGCACCTTCATCCCCAGGTCGGACAGGAAGGCGGTACGAGGGTCGGCGGTGGTGTAGTAGCCGAACTTGGTCGCATCGCCTTCGGCGGTGTAGCAGAAGGCAGCGGCCTTGCCCTTGATCTGCGGGTGCTTGGCGACGGCATCGGCCACCTGCTTCTCCAGGTCAGCCACGAGCTTCTCGCCCTCGGCCTTTTTGCCGACGGCTGTGGCGTTGATCGCGATAGTCTCGCGCCAGGGTGTGCCCCAGGCGACCTTCGGGTAGGCCACGGTGGGGGCGATCTTGCTCAGCGTCTCGTACTCCTCCTTGGACATGCCGGAGTAGACGGCCAGGATGACCTCGGGCTTGGTGGCGTTAACGGCTTGGGGGTTGATCTTGACGCCACCGTCGTCGTCGAAGAGCTTGGGCTGGGCGGCACCGTTAGCGGTCAGCTCGTCGACCTTCTCCTTGGTCCAGGGCAGCATGCCGGAGCCGTCGGTCACTCCCCAGGTCTGCTTGGAGAAGCCCAGCGGCATGATGCCCAGCGCCAGGAGGACGTCCTGGTTGGCCCAGGCAACGGTGGCGACCTTGGTGGCGTCTGCGGGAACCTCGGTGGTGCCGTAGACGTGCTTGATCGAAATGGTCTTGCCGGAGGTGGTGGACGATGCGCTCTTGGAGCGGCCGCAGGCCGCCAGGAGAGTGGTAGTGGACAGGGACGCGGTGCCAAGGATGAATGACTTGCGTGAGACGGTCACGAGGCCTCTTCTCTGGTAGAGCCGATCAGGAGAGATCGGTCGAACAGGCTGACGCTAACCGAGGTAAGGCATACCTAACAATAGGAGGGTCGGTGCAATAGCGCACGCTGACGCCGCGTCATCTCGCAAGGTTCCCGTAAGAGCCCGGATGGCTGATGGTTTCCAGGCCGACCCGAGGATGGTGCCCGGGTGGTTCAGGGCTGGCGGGCCAGGTCCGCGGCGCCGACGAGCCCGGCCTCCTGACCGCCCTCGGCCAGGACCACCGGGATGGCGGGGCGGTGGGTACCGGCCGTGAGGTTCTCGGCGAAGGCCTTGCGTGTGGGGGCGAGCAGGATGTCGCCGGCCTCGGCCAGGCCGCCGGCGATGACGATGACCTCGGGGTCCAGCAGCGCGCACATATCGGCCAGCCCCACCCCCAGCCAGTGGGTGAGCTGCTCGTAGCACTCCAGGGCGGCGGGGTCCCCCTCGCGGGCGGCTGCGGTGACGGCCTTGCCGGAGATGTGCTCCGGGTTGCCGCCGGAGAGCTCGATGATGCGGGCTGCGTAGTCGGGGCGGAACTGCGCCAGCTCCCAGGCGTTGACACCCAGGGCCGTGCCGGCGCTGTAGCGCTCCAGGCACCCGCGCAGGCCGCACCCGCAGGGGCGCCCGCCGGGGACGACGTTGATGTGCCCGATCTCCCCGCCGAATCCGGCCGCCCCGCGCAGGAGGTGTCCGTCGACGATGATGGCCCCGCCCACGCCGGTGCCGATGGCCACGATGAGGGCGTTGCGCTTGCCGCGGGCCGCCCCGAAACGGGCCTCGGCCCACCCGAAGGCATTGGCGTCGTTCTCCACGACGACGGGCAGGCCCACGCCTTCGGAGACGACGTCGCCGATCCGCATCCCGGTCCAGTCCAGGTTGGTGCCGTGCGCCATCGTGTTGCGGTCGGAGGACACGAAGCCCGCCGCCCCGATGCCCACGGTGGCCACGTCGGGGAAGTCCTCCCGCAGCCGACGCACCACCGTCGTGATCGTGTCAATGATCGCTTGGCGGTCGGCGGCGGGGGAGTCGCGCCGAATCGTCTGAAGAACCTTCCCCTCGTCGTCGACGACGCCGGCCGCGATCTTCGTTCCGCCGACATCCACTCCGATGCTCAGTGCCATGCTCGCGCTCCTTGGTGAAACGACCGTTGCTGATGTCGCTGCTTGCGTCGCTGCTCGTCAGACGATCAATGGGATAGGTGGTGGAAGAATAGCGTCCCCCGGCCCGCCCATGGGGCGAGTCGGGGGAGGAGCCCCGGTGGGGTGGGCGCGCGGGCGCCGAGGGGCGCCGTCGGCGCTCCGCTGCGCGGCGGTCAGTGCGCCGACGCCGGTGCCGCCGGGCTCGTCGGGCTCGCGGTCCCGGTAGTGCCCTGGGCTCCCTTGGCCTCCTTGGCCTTGGCGGCCTGGCTCTTGACGACGGCCGTCATGTAGTCGGCGTCCTTGTACCCGTTGATGTAGGTCTCGCCCACGATCATGAACGGGGTTCCCTGAATGCCGATGGAGTGGACGTGCTGGGTGGACTCGGAGACGGCCTTGACGGTCTCGGCGGCAGTCATGTCGGTGCGGAACTTCGACAGGTCCGCCACCCCGGCCTTCTTGGCGAAGTCGACCAGGGAGTCCTCGGTGTAGGCCGGGTGGCCCTTGGGGTCGGCGGCGGCGTAGACGGCGTCGTGGAACTCCCAGAACTTGCCCTGCTTGGCGGCGGCCCGCCCGGCCTGGGCGGCCAGGGGCGAGGTCTCGCTGATCTGGGCCAGGTCGCGCCACTCGATGCGCAGCGTGCCCTCCTTCACCAGCTTGTTCAGCTCGGGCTCGACGTTCTGGGCGAACTGGGTGCAGAAGGGGCAGGCGAAGTCGGAGTAGATGACCATGACGACCGGCGCGTCGACCTTGCCCTTGGCCTGGCCGTCGGCCGGGTCGCGGTGGATCTCGGAGTGGATGAGCTCGAGGGTCTGCTGGTCGGCGACCGGCGGGGCCGGTACGGGCTCGGGGACCGCGGCGGCCGAATCGGAGGAGGAGGCGGGCGCCTGGCTGGCGGCGGCGGCTTGATGGCGGCGGGAGGCGACGTTCTGCAGCAGCACTGCGGCGAGGACGGCCAGGATGACGGCGATGACCACGAGGGTGATGACCGTGGCGCGGTTGGTCTTCGACTGCGTCTGCGTCGGCGTCGAAGAAGGCGGCTGAACACTCATGGCAGCGAGTCTGTCAGAGGAGACAGGCCCCGCAATACGCCTGATATGGCTGATGAGAGCACAGTTCGTCACAGCCGTCTCAGGCCGATCTCGGCAGGCCCGCCAACCTCACGGGGCGCTCACGAGCCGCTTACGGCGCGCTCACGAAGGTCACCGAAAATCATCGGCCCCGGAGGCGCCGTCGCCCATCCCCGACCCACACACTTCGACCGAATCTTCATAATCGACCCGGAGCCGCGTCGTTTGTGAAGTTTTGGTCGAAGTGAGGCGGGGTCCCGGCCCAGCGGCGCTCTAACGCAGGGCTGCGCCGGCAGCCAGCCCGAGTCCGACGGCGCCCAGCGTCGCCGCCGTCATGAGGGTCGCGTGCGCCAGGGCCGGCCCCCACCGCCCGGCCAGCAGCAGGCGCGCCCCCTCCACGCAGGCCGTGGAGAAGGTCGAGTACCCGCCCAGGAAGCCGGTGCCCAGGACGGTCAGCGCGGTGGCGGCCCAGGTCCCGGAGTGCGGCGGGTCTGCCGTCCAGCCCACGAGCAGGCCCATGAGGAGGCAGGCGGTCACGTTGACGACGACCGTGCCCCACGGCATCCGCAGCATCCGTGACATCCAGGGCGCCCGCAGCCCGGAACGACGCCGCTGCCGGCCTCCCGCCGCAGCCTCCCGGGCGACTCGGCCGCTGAGGCGGCTGACGGAGGTGTCCACGCCCCAGCGGCAGGCCGCCCCCACCCCGCCGGCCAGCGCCAGGGGGAGCCAGTCGGTGAGCCAGGTCCCCAGCCCGGCGGCGGCCCCGCTCATGACGCCTCCGGGAGGGGGTCGCTGCCTGCACGGCCCGCTCGGCTCACACTGCCCGCGCCGTCCGGGTGGCGCAGACGGCCGGCCAGCCACAGCCCGAGCCCGGCCGCCACCAGCCCGGCCACCATCGACCCCACCAGGTAGGCGGCGCCGAGGACCGGGTGGCCGCCGTCCCCGCCGGAGGTCAGGAGCCGGTGGCTCTCCAGGATGAAGGTCGAGTGCGTCGTCAGCCCGCCCAGCACCCCCGTGCCCAGGGCCAGTCGCAGGCGCGGGCGGCCTTCGCCGAGCGCCCCGAGCAGCAGCCCCAGGGCGAGGGCCCCGACGACGTTGAGGGCCAGGGTCGTGACCGGCAGGTGCCCGGGGGAGGCGGGCCAGGCCCGCTCCAGGGCAGCGCGCACCAGCGTGCCCGTGCATCCGCACGTGGCGACCAGGGCCAGGGAGGCGGCCACGGACGGGGCTCGCCCGGTTGCCGAGGGGGAGCCGGCCGCTGGTGGGGAGCGGGCTGCAGAGGGGGACGCAGCCATGGACGGGGCGAGGGACGCAGCCACGGATGAGGCCCGCCCGGCTGCCGGCGGGGAGTCTGCGGCGGCTCCTGAGGGGGAGCCGGCCGCCGGTGGGGAGGGGGCCATGGCTGGGGCCGGCTCAGTCCCCGGCCCGGTGCCCGGCCCGGTCCCCGGGCGGGCGACCGCCCCCGGCGCGGGAGCATCCCCGCCTCCGGCCTCGGAGGCGCCGCGAGTTCCGGCGCCGGCGCCGGGGACTGCCTCAGCCATTGCGCTTGGCGATCTGGTAGTTGTCCTTGTTGTAGATGAGGGTGTAGGTGGCCCCCTGCTTGGAGTGCTTCTTGCCCCAGGCGGCGGCATCGCTACTGCCCCACTGGTTGGCGCTGGTCGGGGTCATGACGATGTACTCCTTGTCGGGGCCGCTCGTGCCCGCCCAGGAGACCTCGGCCCGGGGCACCAGGTAAGCCAGCAGCGACAGATCGGTGACCACCGTGGCCCCCTCGGGGATCGTGGCGATGACCTCGTGGGCGACGGCCACCCGATGCGTCTCGGTTCTCTTCGCCTCGTCGCTCTGCTTGGCCTCGGCGGCGAGCGGGTCGAAGTTCTTGTTGGTGGCCTGCCACAGCGGGAGGTAGGGGGCGGTCAGCACCCCGGTGGCCACCGCGGTGAGGATGCTCGTGGCCACCACGAAGCGGTGCCGCATCGGCACCGTGAGCCAGGTGGGGAAGGCGGTCGGGCGCCGGCGCGGGCCGTCGACGTCGGACTCATCGGCGGTGCCTGCCTCCCCTGCCTCCCCGGTGGCCCCGGCGGCCAGGGCGGCCCGGGCGGAGCGCCCCATGACCGCTCGGCCATCGACCCCCACCTGCCTGACGGGGTGGTCGGCCACGTAGGAGCCGTGCGCCCGGCGCCGGGCGACGACGTCGAGCAGCGCCCCCAGCGCGATGGGCATGAGGGTGGCGTTGTAGTGCCAGTTGTCCCACACCCAGTAGAACTCCACCGGCCCCAGGAACCGCCACGCCAGCGTCGGTAGCACCACGAGCAGCCACGGCGAGGTGACCCCGATGATTCCGCTGGTGAGGATCAGCATGACGACCACCGTGGCCTTCTGGGTCAGGGCGTCGGGTGAGGTGGGCTGGTCCTGTGAGCTCAGGCCGTAGTCCCACACCCCATTGATGTTGAAGGCCGGCAGGAACACCTGGATCGCGAAGAGGAAGGCCGCGATCCCGCCGACGATCATGCCCACGCCCAGGCGCAGCCCCCGCCGCCGGTTGCGGGCGGTGTCGTCCTGGGGAGCGCTTCCAGCGGCGTTCCCAGCGGCATCCCCAGCGGCGTCGAGGCCGTCGGCCCCGCGGCCACCGGGCCGGATGACCGTGCACGTGCGGTACCAGGCCGGGACCGCTGAGGTGAGGATGACGGCCACCCCGATCATGAGCACCGTCAACCCCATGTCCTCCTTGACCAGGACCAGGGGCACCGACCAGGCCGTCACCGCCCCCCAGCGCCGCTCCACGAAGGCCACCGAGGCGTAGGCCAGCAGCGGCATCGCGAAGGCGATCTCATGGAACTGTGCCGCCACGGCCCCCTGCATCCCCCAGGACAGGACGTAGACGAGCCCCAGCCCGCCGGCCACCCACTGATTCGTCAGGCGGCTGGCCAGGCGGGTCAGCGGCCAGGCCGAGAACGCCAGCAGCAGGTCCTGAGTGATGAGCAGGCTCAGGGGCGTGGGGAAGAGCCTCCAGATCGGCCCCAGCAGAATGAGGATCGGGTGGAAGTGGTCACCCAGGAGGTTGTATCCGTCACCCTTGACCGGCACGATCGGGGTCTGGAAGTGGGCGTAGGCCTTGGCCAGCTCGGAGAAGATCGCCAGATCCCAGCTGGGCACCGGCTTCATCGTCTCCCACTGGACGATCGAGTAGTAGATCATCACCCAGGCGCCGATGACGACGACGATCGCAGCCGGAATCGAGTGGCGGATCTGCTCCTTGAGGTTCACGGCGCCGAGCCTACCCGTGTGAATCGGGGATGAACCTGGTAGCGCTAGGCTCGTGGCGTCACCCACGATCAGGAGACGAGATGCCCCTCACGCCGCCGCCCGCCGATTCCACCTCGGCGGCCGAGTTCTCGCCGCCTCAGCGGCCTGACCTCGACCAGATGGTGGACCACGACGCCGAGCCCCAGCTCCAGCGCCACCTCACCAACCGCCACGTCCAGCTCATCGCCATCGGCGGGGCCATCGGAACCGGGCTGTTCATGGGGTCGGGGAAGACGATCTCCCTGGCCGGCCCCGGTGTGTTCCTCGTCTACACGGTCATCGGCTTCTTCCTCTTCCTGGTCATGCGGGCCCTGGGCGAGGTGCTGCTGTCCAACCTGTCCTACAAGTCCTTCGCCGACGTCGCCCACGACCTCATCGGGCCGTGGGCCGGCTTCTTCGTGGGCTGGACCTACTACGTGTGCTGGCTGGTGACGGCCGTGGTCGAGGTCATCGTCATCACCGGATACATGGACTTTTGGTGGCCGGACCTGCCTCAGTGGGTCACACCGGTGGCCACCGTGGTCCTGCTGTTCGTCCTCAACCTCGCCACCGTCAAGGCCTTCGGGGAGATCGAGTTCTGGTTCTCCATCATCAAGATCGTGGCCATCATGGCGCTCGTCGCCGTCGGCATCGTCATGGTGGTGATGGGCTTCACAGCGCCCAACGGCGCCCACGCCCAGATCTCCAACATCTGGAGCGGAGGCCTGTTCCCCAAGGGTGCGAGCGGGTTCTTCGGGGCCTTCCAGATCGCCATCTTCGCCTTCGTGGGCACCGAGCTCGTGGGAACCGCGGCCGCCGAGGCCAAGGACCCGGAGGTGACCCTTCCCCGGGCCATTAACGCCATCCCGGTGCGCATTGTCCTGTTCTATCTGGGGGCGCTGGCGGCCATCATGGCCGTCACGCCGTGGCGGGAGATCAACCCCGAGGCAAGCCCCTTCGTGGCCATGTTCTCGCTGGCGGGGCTCGGTGTGGCCGCCGGCGTCGTCAACTTCGTGGTGCTCACGGCCGCGGCGTCATCCACCAACTCCGGGGTCTACTCCACCTCCCGCATGCTCTTCGGCCTGTCCTGGGCGGACAACGCCCCCCACGTCTTCCGCAGGCTGACGACCCGCTCGGTGCCGGGTGTGTCCCTGGCCGTCACCTGCGCCAGCCTGCTCACCTCGATCCCGCTGCTCTATACATCCGACTCCATCATCGAGGCCTTCACGAAGGTGACGTCGGTGGCCATCGTCCTGTTCATCCTCGTGTGGTGCATCATCGTCGTGAGCTACCTGCGCTTCCGCACCCTGCGGCCCGAGCTGCACGAGGCCAGCGTCTTCCGCATGCCCGGTGGGCGGGTGACGGCATGGCTGAGCCTGGCCTTCTTCCTCTTCGTCATCTGGACTCTCACCCTGGCGTTCGAGACCCGTGTCGCGGTCTTCTTCGCCGCCCCCCTGTGGCTGGTGACGCTGGGCGTGGCCTGGTTCGTCCACAGCCGCCGGCTCGCCAGGCAGCAGGAGCTCCAGTCGTGAGTGCCGGTGGTGGGTCAGTGACACCGGAGCCGTCGGACGGGCCGACGTCGTCGGCCTGCCTGGAGGAGCTGCTCGCCCGCGGGGTGGCTGCGGTCCGCCAGGCGGCCGCCTTCGCCCTGGACCCGGGTGAGGAGCTGCGCATCGAGGCCAAGGCCCACCGCAACGACCTGGTCACCCAGGTCGATCGCGGCGTCGAGGAGCGCATCGCCGGCCACCTGGAGGCCACGGGCGTCCCCATCCACGGTGAGGAGGCGCACCGTGTCGAGGACTTCGAGACCTACCGCGGGCGGGCCTGGGTGCTCGACCCCATCGACGGGACCCTCAACTACGTGGCCACCCACCGCGACTGGGCCATCTCCCTGGCCCTGGTCGACGACGGCGTGCCCACGCTCGCCGTCCTCGCCGACCCCGTGGCGGGCCGGCTCTACACGGCCATCCGCGGGCGGGGCGCATGGGTGCAGCCGCTTCTGGCGGGGTCGGCGGGCACCGGCGACGCGGAGCCGCGGGCCCTGGAGCGGCTGGAGGACCTGCCCTTGAGCGAGGGCATGCTCATCGCCCACTACCAGCTCACGCAGGACGCGGGCATCGGCCAGGCCATCGAGGCCTCGCGCGGCATGCGCTGCTACGGGGCGGCCGCCCTGGAGATGGCGGAGGTGGCCGCGGGCGGCGCGGTCGTCTACGCCCAGCCGCGGCTCCAGCCCTGGGACGTCGCGGCCGGTGCGCTGCTGTGCACCGAGACCGGCGCGGTCCTCACCCGGATGGACGGGGCGCCCTTCGACGTGCGCCGCGCCGGCTCGCTCCTCGTGGGCACCCCGACCGCCCACGCCGAGGTGCTGGGGCACCTGCGCGCCGTCGGGGCCTGAGGCTCTCTGCGGCGGGCCAGGCGCCCGCCTTCGCGCGGTCGTGCCTTGTGCCTCGAGATCGAGGGTTCAAGGGTGCGACCGCGCGACCTACCCTACGACCGCGCGGTCGTGCAGCCGGGTGAGCGCTGCGCACAGGTGGTCGCCCCGGTGTTAATCTGTGTGGCGGTCGTTTAGGTCTGGGGGCGCGTGCCACCACCCGGGAACCCTCGCGAAAGGTGCGCCATGTGAGGCAGACACTCGTTTTGCTGCTGATCTGCACCGCCAGCTTCATGAACGTCCTGGACGTCACGGTCGTCTCCGTCGCGCTGCCTGACATGGGGGCCGCACTGGGGGCGTCGCTGAGCGAGCTCCAATGGGTCGTCAACGCCTACACCCTGCCGCTGGGGACACTCCTCATGTCGGCGGCGACGCTGAGCGGGTCGGTGGGGCGGCTGCGCCTCTTCCGCTGGGGCGTTGTCCTGTTCACGGCCGGTTCCCTGGTCTGCGCGCTGGCGCCGTCGGTCGGTGTCCTGGACTGGAGCCGCTTCATTCAGGGGGTCGGTGGCGCGATCTTCCTGGGCGTGGGCGTCCCCATGATCTCGGACCGCTACCAGGCCGGCCCCGCCCGGGCGCGGGCGATCGGTGTCTACGGCGCGGTCTCCGGTGCGGCGATCGCCCTGGGCCCGCTCCTTGGCGGAGGGCTCGTGCTGATGGCGGGCTGGCGCTCGATCTTCTGGGTCAACGTCCCGGTGGGCCTGGCGGTCTGGCTCGGATCGCGCTGGGTTCCCGAGGTCGGCGCGGACCGGGGCGGCGCTGCGGGCAAGGCGGCATCCAGGAAGGTCGACTGGCCGGGCACGGTGCTGTGCGTCGCCATGACGGGGGCGCTCACACTGGCGCTCCTCCAGGGCAACACGTGGGGATGGGCCTCGCCCGTGATCGTCTCCCTGCTGGCCGGCTCGGCGGTGCTGCTCGCCGCGTTCTGCCTCGTCGAGAGACGATCGGCCAGCCCCATGGTCGACGTCTCGATCCTCACCGAACCCACCTATGCCGGCAGCGTCCTGGTCGGCTTCATCATCCAGGCGGCCCTCATTGGCCCGATGGCCTTCCTGTCCCTGTACGCGCAGAACATCTACCGGCTCACCCCCGCCCAGACCGGACTGTGCTTCCTGCCCTTCAGCGCCTCCGCCCTCATCGTGGCCGCCACCTGCGGGGGAGCGGTCAGACGCCACGGAGCCAGGGCGAGCCTGCTGGGAATCGTGCTGGGCGGCGTCGTCGGCTCCTGCCTGCTCATGCTCCTGCGCGGTTCGAGTACCTGGCTGGTCCTCATTCCCGGGCTCGTCCTGGCGGGGGCCGCCACCGGGGCCACCGGGACGATCGTCAACCAGCTGGCGGTCTCCTCGGCCGATGAGGACACCGCGGGGATGACCTCAGGATTCTCCGCCTCGGCCCGGCAGCTCGGCATCGTCATGGGGGTCGCGGTCATGGGTGTGAGCTATGAGCGCGTCATCCGGAGCGTGATGACGACGGCCCCGCAGATCGGTGTCCTGGGGCGGGCCGCGGATCGGGAGCGTCTCATCTCCCTGGTGGCCTCCGGCAAGGGGCTGCGGGCCCTGGACGGCTGGCCCACCGCCATGACGGCTGACATGCGCTCCCACCTGGCACCGCTGGTCCGCTCCGCCACGGATGCGGGGCTCAGCGTCAGCCTGGGGGCGGGGGCCGCGGTGATGCTCGCCGTCGCGATCCACCTGGCCCTGACCGTCCCCGGGCGGCGCCAGAAGCGAGAGGTCTCGCACCTGTTCGCCTCGTGATCGTGCTCCCGCGCGGACGAGGGTGATGCCGCGAGAGAGTTCAGAGTACGACCGCGTGACTTACCCGACGAACACGCCGGGCATATGGGGGACACAGGTGGCCTTCGTAAGATGCCGCGCATGACAAGAACACCAAGGCGGCGTCCGGTCGATCCAGGGCGCGCCAGCGCGGCGCAGACGTCCGCGCAGTCCTCGATGACAGGCGGCGCACCGCGCCGTCGTCGCACGGGCATCAGTGCCCTGGCGGTCCTCGTCGGCGGGTGCCTGAGCGCCTGCGGGACGGGACTGTCCGCCGCAGCGGGCGGCTCGGCCACCGTCCCGGGCCCGATTCCCTCCGGCCTGGAGTCCTTCTACCGCCAGGCCGTCACCTGGTACCCCTGCGCCGCCACCGACGGCGTGGAGAAGGCCTCCGAGAAGACCGCCCAGGCGAGCGCCTTCACGACGGCCGCCACGGCCCCGGCGCAGACCACCGCCACCCCGAGCGCCGACGGCGCGACCGGCGCGACCGGGACGGCCGGCTCCTCCGAGGAGGAGACCGACACGGCCACCTTCAGCTGCGCCGTCATCACCGTCCCCCTGGACTACGCCAATCCCAAGGGCGAGACCATCTCGATCGCCGTGAAGAAGCGCGCCGCCACCGGCGGCCACGCCCAGGGCGCCCTGTTCATCAACCCCGGTGGTCCCGGCGACTCCGGGGTCTCCTTCGCCGAGCGGGCGGGCAACGCCTTCAGCCCCGATCTGCTCGAGGCCTACGACATCATCGGTTTCGACCCGCGCGGGGTCGGCTCCTCCACGGCCATCACCTGCTCCAGCGACGACGACTCATCCTCCGGCACCGCTGAGCCCTCCGCCTCGGCTGGGGCCACGGCCTCGCCGTCGGCCTCGGGCACGCCGTCGGCAGGTACTGAGCCCTCCGCGGAGGCCTCCGCCGGGACCGCTTCGGGCGGCGACTCCTACGAGGAGTGGGCGGAGTCGACCCGGCAGTCCTTCCAGGAGCTGACCGAGAAGTGCGCCGCCAACACCGAGCCCGCCGCCCTGCTCGACCACGTCGACACCGTCTCCGCAGCCCGGGACCTCGACATCCTGCGGGCGCTGGCCGGCCAGGAGAAGCTGAACTACCTGGGCTTCTCCTACGGCACCTACCTCGCCTCCGTCTACGCCGAGACCTTCCCCGGCAACACGGGCCGCATGGTGCTCGACGGCGCCATCGACCCCTCTCTATCCCTCGCCGAGCAGGGACTGGGGCAGGCCAAGGGCTTCGAGCAGGCGCTGCGCACCTACGTGGACTACTGCCAGAACTCCACCGGCTGCCCGCTGAGCGGGGGCACTGACGCCGGAGTCCAGCAGATCCGCGACCTCATCACCTCCGCCAACAGCACGCCCCTGGCGACCGGTGACCCGAACCGCACCGTGACCGGCGCGGACATTGTCACCGCCCTGAGCGAGTACCTCTACACCACCGAGCAGAACTGGGAGCCCCTGAACAAGGCCCTCGACCAGGCCATCAACCACCGCGACGGCTCAGCCTTCGCGGCCTCCGAGGAGCAGGACACCTCCTCGAAGGATGACGGCGGTGGGGCCTTCCAGGCCGTCACCTGCCTGGACTACCCGGTGGAGGGCGACAAGACGACCTGGGCCGCGCAGTACGAGCAGGCCCAGCGAGAGGCCCCGGTCTTCGGGAACACCGCGGTCGGCATGGACCTGGTGTGCAGCGTGTGGGGGCACAACGGGACCCGCAAGCCCACGCAGATCCATGCCCGCGGGGCGGCGCCGATCCTCGTGGTGGGAACCACCGGGGACCCGGCCACCCCGTACGCCTGGTCGAAGTCCCTGGCCGAGCAGCTCGACTCCGGCCAGCTGCTGACCTGGGAGGGCAATGGGCACACCGCCTACGGCGGCGACGCCTCCTGCGTCAACGACGCCGTCGACGCCTACCTGATCTCCGGCACCATGCCCAAGAAGGGTCTGACCTGCCACGGCAACGAGTAGGCGCGTAGCCAACGAGTCAGCGGGCGGGCCGAGGTGCACTCGGCCCGCCCGCTCACGTCACTGAGGGTGTGCGTTCGACGACCGGGGCCGCGCAGGGGCGACCCGCCGGGAGGAACGCGTGGCGGCTCAGGCGGCGGGGGCGATCTGGGTGGTGAAGTCCTCCTTGCCCTGGTTGTCAGTGATGACGGCGGTGACGGAGACCTGCTCATCGGCGGGCACGGTGGCGGTGGCCTGGGCCCCGGTGAGGATCTCCTCGGAGCCGTCAGCGCGCTGGATGTACCAGTCGATGTTTGCGATCGTGCCGTCGGAGTCGGTGGAGGCCGAGGCGTCCAGGGCCAGCTGGTCGCCATTGCGGGCAAGGGTGAAGGAACCGGCGGGGCGCGTGTTGTCCACCTGCGCGTGTGCGGCGGCGGGCAGCTCCTGTGCGGCGGCCGGCTGCTCCTTCAGGACGCCCATGACGGAGCCGGCGATGGCTTTGTGGCCGGCGGCGTTGGGGTGGAAGCGTCCGTCGTTGATGAGGCCGTCGAACCAGGAGGACTGCTTGCCGCACAGCTCGTGTCCGGCGAAGGAACCGGAGGGGTCGGCGAACCGGTAGCCGTGGCGCTGGGCCGCGGCCTTGGCGGCGGCGTTGATCTCGTTGGTCTTGGCGTTGATCCAGCGCTGATCCACCTTGGTGACGCCTTCGCAGCGCCCCGGTACTGGGAGGATCTGGCCGGCTCCCTGCGGGGTGAACATGCGCGGGTAGCCGACGGCGACGACGGTTGCGCCCGGGGCGCGGGCGGCGATGTCGGCCACGAGCGTGTCATAGCTGGTGATACCCGCGCGCGTGGTCTTGCCGGCCAGGGCGCTGATGGCGCCGTCAACCTGCTCGGAGACCTCTTTGTTGCCGGAGCAGGTGGTGAAGGGGGCGGCGGTGATGCACTTGGTGAGGATCGTGGAGAAGCCGGCGTCGTTGCCACCGATGGAGAAGGTGACCAGGCTCGTGGAGGAGTTCAGGTGGTTGAGCTGGGCGGGCTCGTTCCAGGAGGTCCTGGGGTTGTAGAAGTCGGGGATCCGGGCTCCTGAGCAGGCGCCGAAGTCGAGTGTCTTGCCGGTCTGGCCGGCCACTTGGTGGGCGTAGGCACCCGCGGCCCGCTTGCACCCGTTACCGCCTTGGACATCCGTGCCACTGGCGTAGGGCGGTGCCCCGACTCCGGAGGCGTAGGAGTCGCCCAGGGCCACGTAGGTGCCGTTGGGAGGCGAAGGCTCCAGGGGCACCGAGTAGGCCGAGGGGCCGAAGGCGGTGAATGCTGCTAACACCGTGACCAGTAGACCGAAGCGATGTGTGAGGCGTCGCGTACGGCCAATGAAGGGACGCAGCGGTGCAGAGAGAGATATCAGTTGGTTTGGGAGCGATAGTTGATGTTGACTCAGCAATGTCGGATCTTCTTGCCTAGTGCTGTGAGAAATCATATCTTATGAATTTTTTCAGATTAAAGAAGGATGCTCCATTTCCAGAAGCTTAACCAGTCGAATCTCTTGCTGAAAGGAGCAGAGGTAAGTGAGAGGGTGAAGTAGGGCATGATTCTACCTTTCCGGATGTCGATGTTGGTAACGTACCAAGTATCTCGTGCTGGGTGAACGAGTGGATCACCCATCCGGATAGGCAGATCGGATGAGCCCGCTCAAATCAGATTGTGCTGCAGGGCGTAGACTACTGCTCCCACCCTGTCCTGGACTCCGAGTTTGGCAATGATCGTGGAGACGTGAGTCTTGATCGTGGCCTCACTGAGCCCCAGCCGGGTTGCGATCTGCTTGTTGGTCTTAGCGTCGACGACAAGTGTCAGTACTTCGTGCTCTCGCTCTGAGAGGGTGATTCCATAGGGGAGCTGAGGAGGGGGCTGGCGTGTCTGTGTCGGCCTCGCGGTGGACTCCTGGGGATGGGCAGAGCCGTTCATCCATAGTCTGGCCTGGTCGCTGATGATGGCCGACGATGTTGGCGACAGGACGAGATTGCCCGCGACCGCTTGTCGGATGGCGCCGGCCAAGGATGACGCGCCATCCTCCTTAGCGACGAATCCACGTGCCCCCAACGCTATGGCGTCGTCAACGATGGAGTCGGCCGTGAAGGTGGCCAGGATAAGGATCGCAATATCTGGGTTCTCCTCGAGAAGTGCTTTAGCCAGTGTAAGCCCATCCATCTTGGGCATCTGGATGTCCACGAGAACGGCCCGAACCTCGTCGTCGACCTTCGAGGAGCGGAAGAGGTCGAGTGCCTCCTGGCCGTCCTTGGCTGTCCAGGCAACGACAATGTCGTCCTGGTTGGAGAGAAGATCCCCCAGTGTCTGACGAACCAGGGCGTCGTCGTCTGCGATACCAATACGGATCATGACTCATCCTCTATTGCGAGTGTAGGTGGCTGTGAGAGAGGGATGGAGGCGGATGCTAGCCAGGTGCCGTTGTCCATTAGCGTATCGAGTGAGCCGCCAATGGCTGAAAGTCTTTCCTGCATACCAAGAATCCCCATCCCGGAGGAGGGGAACGTATGATGTGAAAGGGAGACCCCATTGGTCACCACTAGGCGAGCTTTATCCACCTCCTGGCTTAAGGTGATGGTGACTGGTCGATGGTGGTCCGCGTGCCTGAGAACGTTGGAGCTCATCTCCCGAAGTACCCGGGAGAGGATAGCGGTTTGAAGACGGTTGTAGTGCCCGCCTCCCCTGCACTGATAGGTCACGGAGTAACCGGATGCGGACAGGTCATCGGCAACAGCTCGGATCGATTCTTCAAGATCCAGCACCACGGTTCCCAACCCGGTGGCGTGTGTTCGGTCAGAGTTTTCATCGTTGTTTCGCAGGGCGCGTAGCACCAGCCGCAGTTCGTGAAGCGCGTCGGTTGCGGTGGAACTGATCCTGGTGAACTCCTGTCGGGCGGCAGGAGGGAAGGAGGAGTCTGCGGCTGCGCGTTGTGCTCGCAATGCGGTTTGAGACATCGAGTATGCGACGAGATCGTGCATCTCGCGCGCAATCTCGGTGCGAACGGATGCCAGTTGCCCCGTCACGGCGGAGACCTCTTCTTCTAACCTCGTCTCCGTACGTTTCAGCATTTTCCCGGAAAGAAACATGCAGGCTGCGAGGAACGACTGAGAAACTGCATCCGAGATAGGGCCTGTTGGTATGATGATCGTCACCGGGACGATTGTCGCGAGAATGACTGCCACCCGCAATGGGAGAAATATCGCCAAGAAAAAAAGAAGGTTGCGTTGGTGATAGTCATGTCGCTGGCTGGAACGTGCGGTACCTGAAGGAGCGCAAACCAGAGGGCCAGGTAGCAGAGGGATCCTGGTATGGGGTATGCAGGAATCAAGGACAGAATGATAACTGTTAAGAGAAGAAAAATGAGGCGTTCTGTGCTGGGTGAGTCGGTAAGGGTGAGCATGAGTACCAGGTTGGCGACACCAACCATGGCTCCGATAGCAATGTATCGTTGCTGGGATCGGGATGCGCTCCGTAGACGCCCACCCGACCACCTGTGGCTGTGGGTGAAAGTAGGGAAAGGAGGGCAAGAGAGGATTCTCACGAAACTTTGCTACCGGATGAATCGTGAGTATGTCAAGAGGTTCTCGTGACGCAGCTAGTCGGGTGGTGTGCGTAGCTGAGGGCTGGCGCTGTGCGTGTGGGGGCGTTCCATGAGCGATTGGCTGCGCGGATGGAGGTCCGGCCCCGTGGCCTGCCGCATCCGGATCAGATGATCGGATGCGGCAGATTGTGCGGGGCGCTGCTGCTGAGCGCTCGAGCGGGAGCGGCGGTTTCATCCATGACGAGGGGGACCAGATCTGGGCTCTCAGTCCTACCTGCGCACCATCCGGTCCGGCGAACCGGTTCCGGTAGGAGGTCTGTGAGGTCCACGAAAACGGATGACTCGAGTAGCTCGTCCCAGCCCAGAACTTCCAGCTCGCTCCCGCTGCCGGAACGTTCACGGACGAGCGTGAGCCAGTGCCTCAAGGCCGCCTCGTTTTGTGGAGAGCCCCACCACCATGCCCGGTCGCGGTCGTCACGGATAGCTGTGGGCGTGCTCGGACGTCCTAGTGCCTGCTGCATCTCCGTGTAGAGGTCGTGGATCTGGCAGGCTTCCCGTACCGCTGTCTGGGAAGCCTGTCGGCGGGTGGATGCGCATCCCAACCCGCAGGCGACGATGCCGGGTTCTGAGTGCACGAGCACTCCCATGATGACCTCCAGGTCCCTGCATCGCGAGGGCAGTGCCAGCATGATGAGTTGGGCACCCTGCTCGCAGCAGGACTCCACGGGCTGGCGCAGATCGCCGAGCTCAGGCAGGAGAGTGGCGGAGTCGAGCTCAACGATCCCCTCGCACGTGTACCACCCCCGCATTGCGGCGTCTCGCTCAATTAGTTCACCTAGTCCGCGATCACGACAGAATGTGGTGCTCGGTCCGGCCGCGGCTCCTGACGGACCGGCGTCAGGGTACGTGGGTGCTGGGCCATGGTGCTCCTGCGCTGTAACCCCCCAGCGCTCGACGATCTCACCGGCGGCGCGCACGAGAGTCTCGCTGCGGCGTGGGCCGCACGCCCCAGCCAGGTCGATGCGGAAGGACTCTTCTTGAGGTGCCGGACCGAGAGTCGCCCCTATCGACCACAGCATCCGGCAACCGGGTACGGGTGGGCGTACGTGGACCTGGTCTACCAATCCGGAGGCGGGGTCAAATACAACTCGGAAATCAGCCATCATTTCGCTCCTTCATGGCCCCTTTGACAAGAGTGAGGAGCTGTGGGCGAGAAAAGCGTGACATCATAGGTAGTCTCCCGCCCCAACGTTGCTCAATGCGCTCCACGGAGCGAAGTGTCATGCCAGGAGCGCAGGTCACATGATCGACCAGCCCCCAGCGGCGGATGACGGTTCTGGGGTCTTCTCCCCGCAGCGGCCACACGGAGGTGAGGCGCTCAGGGTCTCCCCATTCGTGGTGGCCGTCCATGACCAGCCTGGCCCAGTGTCCGAGAAGGGCACAGATGGCCTGATTTTTACGGGTGTGCGCTGTCATTGACATCTCCGTGGCAACGAACCAGAGCGGTGAGGGTGCGGGGCCGCGCCCTAAGAGGCTGGTACCTCGGTGAGTGAGTGTCGAGGCGATGGAGGCCTCTCTGAGAAAACGCTCGTCAAGGGAGTGAGTGCCGGAAATTCTGCTCAGGAGCGCTAGGAGTCTACTGGTGAGCATCTCCGCCTCCCACTCCGGGGGCGCCAGGAACGAGGGCGAGACGACGGCGCTGACGAGGACCCGGCTGAGCGCCTCGACAAGTCCCTCGCGGACAAGGATCTCGGGGAGGCTGGTCAGCAAGGAGGAGTCGAGCCATGCCTGATTGGCTGCGAGGGCAGGGCTGGTCACGAGTGTCCGGGCTCTCTCCCCAGGAGTTCTTGGCTCCAAAGGGTGATCGAAGCATGCGCCCTGACTCGACTCAGAACCTGTGCCTATGGTGGTGGGGACGAGGTGGAGGCGACGACGGCGTCTGGCTCGGGGAAGACGGATATGGCCGCATCTGATGGAGGCGCGCTCAATATGAGTCATGAAACCCGGGCACTCAGCAGCGACTGCGGCGAGTTTGGCGAGGTCCATGGTCGCGCCGCCTCCGATGCCGACGACCCAGGTTGGGTCAGCTCGTTCGATGAGAAGCGCGGTGGCGCGTACGGTCCTGGCGTCTGTGGTCTGATGCACCGGAATGATAAGGGTGTCACAAGGCAGGGCGGACGCGACTGATTCCCTCACGGCATCGTCGATGAGCACGACTCCGCTGCCCGGGGGGATCGCGGCTTGCCAGGAGCCGATACCGAGTTCAGGGCCCGCCTGAGCGACAAGGGGGGTGGTACTCATGCGGCTACCGTCCCGTGCGAGTCTTTGAGACTCGCGATAGTGTCCTCAACCCGATCCATGAGGTGATCGAGCGCGGAGGGTGTGTAGACCAGGGCTGGAACGAGTTGGATAGAGGAGGGGCCGGGTTGGACGACGGCCCCGTGGGCCCGGCACCGAGAGACGATGCCGGGAATATCGCTGTTGCCGGGGAGCCGTATGGAGCGGAAGCATCCGGTGCCGGTCGAGCTGGCGCCGGGAACACGTTCCACCACTGCTCGGATGCGGGCGTCGAGATGGGCCGCGACGAGGCGTCCGTGGCCGAGGATGTCCTCCTCCTCGAAGGCGCGCAGAGTGGCGAGGATAGCTGCACAGGAGGCGGGGGACCCGGCCTGGGTCTCCCCGTGCATGAAGGGGGAGTCGGTCTCATCGAGTGTCTGGGTCACCGTGTGTGACAGAAGGATAGCCGAGGCGGCTTGGGTTCCGTTGGTGAGGCCCTTGGACGTGACGAGGATGTCCGGGTCCTCTGCCCACGCCTGGCTGGCGAACAGCGGTCCAGTGCGGCCGAATCCTGTGGCCACCTCATCGGCGACAATCAGGTAGCCATGACGTCTGCGCCCCTCGAATACTGCTGCGAGGAACTGCTCACCGACGACGTGGGTGCCGGAGCCCTGCACCGGCTCCAGGACGACAGCGGCGATCCTGTCGCCCTCTCGGTCCAGAAGACGCTCGAGGTCGCGAGGGCGGTGGTGATCGACGTGGCGGATCATGCGGGTATCGATGCCGTACATCTTTTGCCCCAGGTCCTCTCCCGTGAGGGACATGGCGCCCAGGGTGGTGCCGTGGTAGGAGCCTTTGAGGGATACGATCACGCGGCGGTTCGGCTCGTCGCGCAGTATCTGGATCTGACGGACGACTTTCATCGTGGAGTCGAGGGCCGCGGACCCGGATGTGGCGTGGATTGTGCGCCCATAGCGCCCCGGGCCGGCTGCCTTCAATAGAGCGTCGCTAGCGCGCTCGGCCCACCTGTGGGTGGAGCGGAAACAGGTCAGGTAGGAGGCCTCCAGGAGCGCTTGATGCACGGCGTCGGCCACCCCTTGGTGCCCGTAGCCAAGAGGGACGTTCCATAGGCCGGAGATCCCATCAAGGCACTGGGAGCCGTCCGCATAGGTGATGGTGGTGCCATGGGCGCTGATTGGTATGGATGAGGCAGTGAAGCTGCTTGGCGGGGTGAAGAACTGGGTTGTGCCAGGCATGAGAGCTCCTCCTGGTTGTTGGTCGTCCCGGTCACCGCTGGTTGACAGCGCCCAGGATGACGTTGATGTGATGGGGCAGAACTGGATCGGGGGTGGAGTGCTGAGTGGTCACGAACAGGCCAACCTCCCGAAGGTCGTTGACGAGGTCCTCAGGTGTGACGAGGTAGAGCTCGGAGACGTACTCCTCGTCATGACAGCGCAGGATGGTGCGTCGTCTGCGGCCCGCATGGTCGATCTCCTCAGTGAGACGGATACCCGGTCGAAGCCAGACGGTGCTGGTTGCGGCTGCTTCAGGCAGTACACGATCAGTGGAGATAATGAGGGCACCGCCGGTCGCCATATGGGCGGCCGCGTGTTGTAAGGCGGTTCGTCGCTGTTCAGGATTCAGGAGCGTGATGGATGCGGTGGGGAGGCATATCGCCTTGAAGGACTCCTTGATGTCGAAGGAGACCATGTCCGCCTGCTGGATCTCGATCCGGTCCGCGATTCCTAACTGGATGGCCCGCGGTTCAGTCAACCGCTTGGCGAGAAGGCTGAGCATGTCGGTGCTCAGGTCTGTGGCGAGCACTCGGTGCCCGGCGGCCGCCATGGGTAGAGTAACGCGTCCCGAGCCGCAAGCGAGCTCGAGGACTCGCAGTCCGGCCAGTGCCTGATCGGGCAGGTTCTCAAGCAAACCGAGGACTGAGGCAATCTCCGTGCCGTCCTGGTGTGAGAGATCATGGTAGCGCTGAGCGCCGACGCCGCGGTAAAGACTGGGTACATGCCCTGCTGCTGATGGCTCAGCCATGGTAGACCACCTCGGGAGAGACAAGCCTCTGGTCGACGAGGGCGGCGACCGTCTGGGATGCCATGGCGGAGGGGACATGAAGCAGGTCAGGAAGCTCTTCCGCGTTCGCACCCAGGGCACCGATGAGCTCGATGGCGGTGGCCGCGGATTCTGGAAGGGCGAAGAAACGTCCGCTATCCGGGCAGACGCAGCGTAAACCTGACGGCGAGCGCAGCACGATGGGTGCATCGGGGGGCTCAACGAGGCTGTCGGGAGAGCTATCGCTCAGACGCATGCCCAAGCCGGAGACTTCGACTGGTCCGGGCTCCTTCAGGCTGAGGCTGCGCAGGACGTTCAGGATCGTCAGGTAACGGGGGAGCCAGTACCGACCACCGGTGTCGCGGCGGGTCGGACTCAGGTCCGTGCCCGGCAGATGGCGAGTGGTGCCCTCGGTGGTGATGGTGAGGCGGTTCGTGTTTGGTGTGCCTGTGCGCAGAGCCTCACTGTCCTCCAAGACAGCCGGTAGGTGGAGGAGCTGGTCGGGAACGAATCCGGTGGCAACGGCGTCGTCGGCGTCCGTGAGAAAGGCCTGCCAGTCCTCCTCGCTGGACAGCCGGACGAGGACGGGGCCAACGCATGGGAGATATGCGGACAGGGTGTAACTCATGACACTGATCTCGAAGGCGTTGTCGATGATGAGTTGCTCGCAGTCTGCATCGAGCTCTCCCTCACGCTGGAGTACCTCATGCCCGGGTGCTGTCTCGATGGACTCGGCGGACTCGGTGGAAATGATGAGAGCCGAGTCGGGCAATGTGTCCGGAACGTAGGGGACGCCCTCGCCCAGCCAGACGATATGGCGCTGGGTGGGACTTGCGATGAGGTAACGATGGAGGTCACTCAGGCCGGAGGAGGGATTGTGGTCGATCATGACGGCGCCTTTCTGTAAAAGTGCTTGCTTTAAGTGGTGATCAGGGCTCGGATCAGGGACTCGGCCTGATTCCAAGTGACGAGGCCGAGGGGGCGTGGTGGATGGTTGATCGTGATCCGGCCTGTGGAGCCGGCGGGTTGAACGGTCGCAGGGGTGATCCGCAGACAGGTGCTCTCGGGCATGAGCATCTCGGAGCGGATCGGGGAGGCTGCAGTCGCAGGAACGCGGCAGCGCTGAGTTCCTGTGACTGTGCCGGTGGTGAGAGACGGGCCGGTCAGCAGACCTCCTCGGTGGATGTCGACCGAGGTACCTGTGGCAGGTGCGGGGTCGGTGACCACCATCGGAGCGAGAAGCGTTCCATCCCGCTGTGAGATGAAGCCGTGCGAGTCACTGGTACCTATGGGTAGGAGCAGGACGAGCCCTGCCAGGAGGGTGCCTGCGATCGCCAGTCGGAGTCGGTGCCCCGTGGGAACTGAGACAAGTGCTCTGGTCCCCTGAACTGCTGCAGCGAGAATGACAGCGACGAGTAGCACGATGAAAGCCCCTCTCCCCGCCGTGCCGAACTGGATGAGGGTGGGGGAGAGCGCAGTCAGGCTCAACCACACCAGGAAGACGGGAACCAGTACGCATCCCAGGCCGAACGGGGCGAGCCAGCGAGGTGCTGTGGCGTCGTCTTGACGAATACCTGCAAGTCTGTTGCGCAGTGCCCGCATCGAGTTCGCGCGCAGGTTTGAGTGGTTCAGCCAACCAACAAGGGCGATGTAGCCGTCGAGCTTGATGAAGGGCAACATGTTAGCCATTGCGCCTAGGTAGGTCATGGTGCCGTACCAGGTCAGTCCTACGGCTAGATCACCGTCGAACGCGGGGGCGACGAACAGGCAGCTAGCCCCCAAGCAGGTCTGGGCGATAATGCCCGCTGAGGCTACTGCAACGCGCTCGTGGCGTCGCAGCATCCAGGCATCTGTGACGTCGCAGAAGGCCGCGGGTGAGAAGTAGAAAAGCATGATCCCGAATCGACGGGGGGTACGGCCACAGGCTGTGAGCGTCAAACCGTGTGCGAACTCATGGACCGCAGTGGTCAAGATGAGTGCCGCAGCGACACCCAGGTAAGTCATGGCCGCGAGAGGCTGGTAGAGCGCTCCCTCCGGGGCGATGACGGTATGCGCGAGAGGTAGAAGCCCTGCCAATGAGACAAGGAGCGGAGCCCATCGCAGGGGCGAGTGCCGCAGCCGTGCCGCCCAGGGCGCCAGACGCTGGAATAAGGCCTGGGCGCCGTTGTCGCAGATCTTGAAGATAAAGGCTCCGTCGTGGTCGAGACTGAACCGATGATGCCGACACGGGACTGGTTGCGTCGCTCCAGCAAGAAGTCCGTGAGGCTCCATGGCCCGAACGGCCATCGTCACCTCCTCCGGGCTCCAGGGTTCCGGAACCAAGTCCGCCAACTCTGCGATAGTGGGGGACTGGGGCGCATTCTGCAGAGCTTGAAGAAGTTCTCCGAGCTCGGGGCTGACCTTGAGGAGACGCTGGTCTGTTCGTCGGACCACCCACCCCATCCCTTCCTCCGTGGGGGGATGGATTTCCACCCCTGTCGCGAGATGGAGATGGGCCGGGGTAATGGTCTTGTCAGCCACGGAGATCACGGCTTCTGGTCCCGATGAAGGCAATGACGCTCAGCGTGACAGTCCAAGCTATGAGCAGTGCGGCTGCTGGAGCCTGGTGGATATCACCGGTCGCCTTCGGGTCGAGGACGAGTACTGATTGAAGGTTCCCGGGAAGGTACTTACCCACGCGCTCAGGTAGCCAGTTCACTACGATGGGCTCGAGGAAGGTGGTCCAAGCGATCAGAACAAGGGCGCTGGGAATAGCGCGGCGTAGTAACCAGCCGAAGCAGGTTCCCCAGGGTGCCGCGAGTGTCGAGACTAGAATGATTCCCAGGGCCGTTCGGTAGACGTCGCCGTCGATGGTCATTGCAGCGCCGTGCCGGTGTAGGATGAGATATCCGGGTACTGCGCCGCTGAACAGTCCGGCGACGCCGAAGAGGATACCGCCTGGCAGGGAGGCAAGGGCGTAGTGGAGGATGAGGCGGCCTGTTCCTCCGTGCTCGGCAATGTGGGTTGCGATGGTGGCGTCTTGGAACTCCTTGGTGATTCGGCCGGCTCCCCACATAGCGACGAAGAGTAGGAGCGCGAATCCGAGTCGCAAGAAATGTAGGCCAGCTTCATCAACGGCGTTCTGATTGGAGGTGTTGAGGTTATCAACGATCTTGCTGGCTGAACCGACTGCGCTCAGTACTGTCAGGCTGATGCCGATGAGCAGGAACCAGATGAGAGAGCTGTCAGTGAGGTTTGAGTATATGAGTGCCCAGATGGAGTGCCCATGGGGTTCTGGGGCTGTCCTATTCCTTTGTACGGAGTGGCGGGTGGCCATAGTACTGAGAGATGGGCTGGTCCGAGTGGTGGTGACAGTGCTCATGCTGCAAACCTCGTTGTGTTGGTTGTGGTGCTGACAAGGGAGAGGTAGGCGTCCTCGAGAGTAGGGCCGCCGTGACTGCGCAGCTCGTTGAGGCTGCCATGGAACAGCTGGGTGCGCTTAATGGTGACTATGCTGTCAACGACCTGCTCAACCTCGCTCAGAATGTGACTGGAAATGAGAAGGGAGCCGCCGCTTGCAACGTGTTGTAAAAGAATCTGACGCAGCCAGTGGCAGCTTTCTACATCTAGGCCGTTTGTGGGCTCGTCTAGAACGAGAAGATGGGGCCGGCATGCCATCGCGGTTGCTAGACTCACGCGCTTGCGCTCCCCGGTGGACAGCTGCTTGATGCGGCGTCTCAGTAGGCGAGAGAGATCGAACCGGTCGATCAGATCTCCGATCTCTCGTCGAGTAAGGCCGTTGGCGAAGCGGTACGCGGTGAGATGGCTGCTTACTGTCTGGGAAGTCGGCAAACCGGAGGCATCGAAGGCGAAGCCGACGTGCCGATTAATGTTCGGCACGGACAGAGGTGCATGCCCGAAGATGGAGATCGAGCCGCTGGTAGGTCGTAGGGCGCCCTGAAGGATGCGCATGGTGGTGGTCTTGCCTGCGCCGTTGGGCCCCAGAAGGCCTAGGGCCTGGCCGGGTTCGATGCTGAAGTTGATCTCTTCAACTGCTGTAGTGGAGCCGAACCGCTTGGTGAGGTGGTTGACTGATAGCACCCTGGACATCGGCCTGTCCTTTCTTCTGCTGGACGAACGTGTTGTCATGTGACAGGTTGGCACCGGCGAGTGCCTGAGGTCATCGGCCGATCGGTTCAGTCATGCGGAGGGGCTCTTACCCCGGTTCCCCTGTCGATGGGGATGTAGGGCCTCGTTGGGGGGCATGGCCAGCAAACCGGCTTGATTCCGCCAGTTTGTGAACCCAGCAAGTGGACTGTCTCGGCACTGTCGGTTCTGTGGACAGTAGGCAGTCTGCGTGCCGTCACCGACCGGGACTAGCTCCACGACTGACGCTCATCTGCAGGTCTGCTTCATGCTCATAGTTGCCCAGCGCAAGACTCAACCGTCCTGCGCTTGCGTAGTTCCCATGGTGCTATGTCCACGGCGCAATGGGGGGAGAATGAATCACTCAAATTTCCGCCAATCGACCCCCCCGGTTGACTGATCCCCAGCCGGTAACTGTTGGGTTGAATAGCACATGTCAGTCCGGAGGGACGGGCTCCGTCCGGCAAACGGGCAGACAAGAACCATCACGAGATACAAGGAGAACTTCTCATGAACATGAGCCCTCACATCATCGAGCTCGAGCCTCTTGATGCACCCTCCGAATGGGGTGATTTCGCCAAAGGCGTTGGAGTCGGTGCGCTTGGTGCAGCCGCTGCCGCCGGCATTGGTCTCGCCTTGACGTGAATCAGTCGTTAACTGGAAGAGAGGAACATCATGATCACTAAGCAGTGCACCACGATCACTCCCCTGGAGGACCTGGATGCCCCCGGTTGGGGGGACTTCGAGGCGGGTGTTGGAGTCGGCGTCGGCCTCATCGCAGTCGGAGTTGGCGCCGCTGCCTTGACCTGACTCATCGTTGACAATCGCGATTGTGAAGGGCTGGGTGGGTTGCGAGTAATCATCTCGCTCAGCCCTTCACAGTGCGTTTATCTTTCATGAAAGGAAAGCAAAATGACTACCTCGTCTTCGCGTAATCTAGCCTGGAGTCTGTTTCTTGTCGGAATGGGGATTGAGGCGATTGCAGTTACTCTCGGCAACCACTGGCTTCAAGGTTTGTCTATCGGAATTATTATCATTTCGATTGTGGCATTTGGAGTCTCATTTGGAAAGAGGCGCAAGTAATATGGTTTTCAATAGTCATTGAGGAGGGGTGCAGGTTCGGTCGTCTCATCTCTGGCCGGCGGAAATGCGGACCGTCACCAACGTGCAGCCCCTGCTGGCGGCCACCTCGACAACAGCAGTGAATAGGCAATGAAGGTGCTCCTTTTCCTAGGCCAGTGCGGGTTGCAGAAGTCCGTGCATGGCCAGGAGAGGAGCACCTTCACCCCACTTTCAACATCTCAACGACGATCACTCGAGCTCTGCTCGCCGCATCGACGTGAAGCCCGAGCGCCCTTCACGTCGTCGGTGCGGAAGGGCGCCTTGAGTTCCGCGCGTCGGTGCGGCCGAGCATCGCCGAGGTGGCCAGGACGACGAAGGCGCCCAGTGCTGCGCTGGTGGCACTCGTGACGGCAGCGCTCGTCCAGGTGACCTCCTGGGCGGCGAGGACAAGGGTGGCGCCCTTGCTGGTCGCTCCGATCTGCGTCGTGCAGGTGACCAGGGCGTGCGGCAGGAGTCAGACCGCCGGCACATGTGTCAGCAGCGTCGCTGTCCCCGTCCCGGTCAGCGCGAGGCCGATCGCCACCGGCACGGCGAGAGGGATCGGGTGAAGGCCGATATACCTGACTGGAGGGCGCACATGGGTGCTCGTGGGTGCAGTGCGGGCGAGATGCCCGCAGGGCGCCGTCAGGCGTCGTCGGACCTACAGGTCCCCGACCTTCTGAAGGCGCTGGAGGCTGAGCCAGCCCACCGGAATCGGGATCCAGAAGGTCACCAGGCGGTAGACGATCGCCGTGGACAGCGCCACCCCGTAGGGGACGCCGGCGGCGACGAGCCCGGCGGTCAGGGCGAGCTCGACCGGCCCGATACCGCCGGGGGAGGGCACGATCGAGCCCACCGTGTTGGAGGCCAGGTAGGTGATGGCCAGGACCGCGAAGGGCACCGTGTAGCCGAAGGCCCACAGGCTCGCACTGAAGGACAGGATGTAGGACAGGGTCAGCATGAGCGCGCCGCCGACCCCCAGCACCAGGCGCACCGGGTTGGACATGACCCACACGAGCCGCGGCCACACCTGGCGGTAGGTGGGCTCGATCTTGGCCCAGGCCCAGGTACGTGCCTTGGGGATGGTCAGGACCACCGCCGCCACCACGACGACGGCGCCCGCGGCGACCAGCACCCAGCCGGACGGCAGGGTCAGTCCGGTCGACTGGCCGGTCATGGCCGCCAGCACCACGAGCAGCACCACGGTGACGACGAACTGGACCACCTGGACCAGGGCCACCGTGGCCACGCCGACCGCGGTGGGCACCCCCTTGCGGTTGAGGAAGCGCAGGTTGATGGCCGCCCCGCCCACACCGGCCGGGGCCACGAGTGAGACGACGGCGCTGGCCAGGTGCACCTCGGTGGAGCGCCACAGGGAGAGCCGCTCGGGGCTGAAGGCCACCAGCGTGAGCCCCGCGCCCACGTAGGTCGCCACCGCCGCCAGCCCACCAACCAGCAGCCGCCAGCCCACCAGCCCTCAGCCCGCCAACCGCAAGGCGCCAGTCACCGCCGCACAGGCTCCGCCGCTCGCCCTCCCCGCAGCCCCCTCACCGCGCATAGGCTTACCGCCACGGTCCCCGCGCTGGCCACCGCAGGGCGGCCGCACCACGAGCCTGAGAGGCCCCGAGAAGAAAGGACCGCCCATGGACGCCGGGATACGCCGTCAGGAGATCCTCGACCGCCTCGCGGCCACGCGCAGGCCCCTGGCCGCCACCCGCCTGGGCGCGCAGCTGGGCGTCTCGCGCCAGGTCATCGTCGGCGACGTCGCCCTCCTGCGCGCCGAGGGCCACCCCATCCGCGCCACCAACCGCGGCTACGTGCTGGCCCGTCCCGCCACCCGGCCGCACCGCTCCATCTTCGTCCAGCACACCCGCGAGGACATCGCCATCGAGCTGAGCGCCATCATCAAGGTCGGGGGGAGCGTTCTGGACGTCTCGGTGGAGCACCGCCTCTACGGGCAGATCACCGTCGACCTGCTCATCCGCAGCCCCGAGGACCTCGCCCACTTCCTGGCGCGCCTGCCCCGGTCCACGGCCCTGTCCGAGTTGACCAACGGCTGGCACACCCACACCATCGAGGCCGACGACGAGGCCGCCCTCGATGCGGTCGAGGCCCGGATGGGGGAGCTCGGCTTCCTGCGGTAGTGTCCCGCCCGTTTCCCGCAGCGCACTCCCCCACGCCCCAGGCCACCCCTGCCTCCGTGACACGCATCCCACCCATGTGTCATGACACTGACGGCATCCGAGGGATAGGCTGCCAGGTGTCTTGACACCCATGGGCCTCGCCCCCCCTTCGACTCCAAGGCAGCCCCGTGACCACCAACCGCACACCCGCCACCAGCGCCGCAAGCACCGCCACCACCTCCGCAGCCTCCCTGCTGCGCCACCTCCTGCCCGCACTGCGCGCCCTGGCCCACCGCGTCCTCATCGACGCCATGACCGGCATGGCCCACGGCCTGTTCGCCTCCCTCATCCTGGGAACGATCCTGGGCCAGCTCGGCAGGCTCCTGCCCGGCGCCGCCGGCACCTGGCTCACTCTCCTGGGGGCGATCGCCACCTCCCTGACCGGGGCGGGCATCGGCGTCGGTGTGGCCCACCGCCTCAAGGCGCCAACCTTCGTCGTCGTGGGCGCCATGGTGGCCGGGCAGGTGGGCGCCCGCGCCGCGGCCCTGCTGTCGGGCACCGCCCTGCAGTCCGACGGCGGAGCACCGGCCCTGGTTCTCAACGGCCCCGGCGAGCCACTGGGCGCCTTCATCGCCGCCTGGGCAGCAGTGGAGGCCGGGCGCCTGGTGGCGGGCCGCACCAGCCTGGACATCCTCGTCACCCCCACCCTGTCCGTATGCGCCGGCGGCAGCGCGGGCCTGCTGGTGGGCCCGCCGATCTCGCGCCTCATGATCAGCCTGGGCCAGCTGGTCAACTGGGGTACCGAGCGCCAGCCCCTGCTCATGGGCATCATCGTCTCTGCCCTCATGGGCATCATCCTGACCCTGCCGATCTCCTCGGCGGCCCTGGGCATCATCCTGGACCTCTCGGGCCTGGCGGCCGGGGCGGCCACCATCGGCTGCACCACGCAGATGGTGGGCTTCGCCGTGGCCAGCTATCGGGAGAACCGCTTCGCCGGGCTCATCGCCCAGGGTTTGGGCACCTCCATGCTTCAGGTGCCCAATATCGTGCGCCACCCCCTCATCTGGGTGCCGCCCACCCTGGCCTCGGCGATCTTGGGCCCCATCACCACCATGGTGCTGGGCATGCAGTCCAATGCCATCGGCTCGGGCATGGGTTCGGCGGGGCTCGTGGGCCAGATCATGACCTTCCAGACAATGTCGGGCTCCACCTCCACCGGGCGGCTCATCGCCCTCATAGTCGTCTTCCAGATCCTCATCCCCGCGCTGCTGACCCTGGGGATCAGCGAGCTCATGCGGGCCCGCGGCTGGATCAAACCGGGGGACATGGCCCTGGCCGCCGGCTGAGGGCCGCCGCAGTCGCCTCCACCCGGCCATGCCGCGCCAACCGCCTCAACCACTCTCAGCCCTCCCCCAGCCGAACCTCAGCCACCTCCAGCCACCCCGCTCTCCGGTATCCCACCCCCTGCCGGGGTCGGTAATTTGTCTGGGTCCCATGGCCGGAATTAAACAAAACGACATTCTGGGGCGGCTGCTGCGAGATTGCTGGCTGGTATTTACGGGGATCGCGCATGAGGATCGCCTCGTGCAGATCGACATGACAAACGAGGAGCGAGGCGTCCTCATCAGGTGGAAGAATTATTCGGACACCTACAGGCTTGTGAGAATGAAGGCGGAGGCGATTGCGTACGCTGCCCGCGGCGTCGGCCTGGATATTATCATGGAGATGGTCGAGCGGGCCGAGAAGACAGTGCGCAAGTGGCTGTCACAGTGGCGGAGGCGCAGACTGAGCTCCGTGGTAACCGGTCACGCCGTGGGCAGGAACGCGGCAAAGCTCAGGAGGGCGCAGAAGGAGGAGCGGGAGGAGATTTTTAACAAGCCGCCATCGGAGGCGGGCGCCTGGGCCGAGCTCTGGGACGTTCCGGCTCCTTGAGGATGTCGCGCCTGATCAGATTCGGCGTCGAGTACAGGTCGGAGTCCTCATACTGGCTGCTCATGCGCTTGTCGGGCATGAGCCTCTGCTCCCCGACCCGTTCGTGGAGCGCCGCGACGAGAAGGCCATCACCAGGCGGATGGCCGAGACCCGGGACCAGGTCGCCGGCCTGCTCCAGGACGGCCGGGAGCCCTGTACCGACGACGAGGTCCGCGTGGAGCACGAGGCCGAGACGAGGCGCATGTGGCTCCTCAAGGGGAAAGAGAACAAAGCTGTACGTGGACCGCAAGAAAGCGAGCCGATCGCTCTTCGGGGCACCGAGCCTGACGACCAAGAAAATGAGGATCCACCCCATCGAGGGAAACCAGAACGCCGAGCAGACCCGCCCTCATGATGGGTCGCCTCCTGAGTTGGCTCATTTAGTGTCGTGGTGGATGTTGTGGAGGGTTTGGGTGAGGTCGGGTGGGAGAGGGTCAGCGGCTGTGAGGGTGTGTCCGGCGATATTGATGGTGATGGTGCGGTAGCGGCGTGCGGTGGTGATCAGGCGTCTGATGGACCAGTCGGTGGTGGTCTCCAGCCAGCGGGCCATGGCAAGGGCTGCAGTGACGATGGTCAGGTGGGCCTCGATGGACTGGCGCAGGTGGTGGTAGATGGGGCGTGCTCGCAGGTCGGACTTGAACATACGCAAAGGACTTCTCGATGTTGTACAGGCGGTGGTAGGCGCTGACGACTGTCTCGGGGTCGGGGTTGGGCAGGTTGGTGACGTAGCCCTTCCACCCGGCCAGGGTGCGGGCCCTTTTCTCCAGGTCGCGGTTGATGCTCCGGGTGGCGCCGGACAGGTGCACGAAGCGGTTGCGCTTGACGGGGATCTTTCCTGCGACGGCTTTCTCGGCCTTGGCGACCTGGGTGTCGATCCCGCGTAGGGTGCGTCGGGCTCTGTCGGCGCTGTAGCGGTAGTAGATGGTCTCGTCGCGGCGCTGGTCACTGGGGCCGGCGGGCCAGGGCTGGGTCAGGGTCAGCCCGTCGGGGACGTCCTGGTCGGGGTGGTTGTCGTGCCAGGAGCTGATCACGTGGGGGACGCGTGAGGTACGTGAGCCCAGCACGTAGGACAGGCAGGCTCTCTCCAGGGCCTGCCTGTTGGCGGCGCTGATCATCCCGGCGTCAGCCACGACCACCACGTCGTCGAGGTCGTAGGCGTCCATGAAGTCGTTGATCATCGGGATCATGGTGGCGGTCTCGGCCTTGCTTGCCCTCGAAAGCCCCGGCCCGTAGAGGGAACCCTGTCTCGTCGGTGAGCAGCCCTACCGTGATCTGCGGCTCCAGGCGTCTTTCCTTGGAGAAGCCCGGCTCGCGAAAGCCGTCGGCCTTGTCGGTCTCGAAGTACAGGGTCATACGCGTCGAACAGGACCAGCGAGGCCCGGCCGATGCGGGCGTACCCGGCCAGCAGGCGTGACAGGTTCCGGGTGAAGTCCTCAGCGGCGTAGCTGGGCAGATGACGCTTGACTGTCGCGTAGGACACCGGTGACAGGCCCGCCTCGGTAAGGACCCGCAACGAGTCCTGCTTGCTGGTCGGCTCAATCAGTCTGGCGGTAACGAGCTGGCGGAAGACCTCGTCAGCACCATCGAGCCTGTCCAGCCCCACCGCCTTCCAAGCCACCTCCAGGGCCTCCAGGAGCACTCCCATCCGGTTGGAGGCGATAGGTGCCACGCACCCCGTCCCAGCCGGTTCCTGCGGCGCAGAACCTGCGTCGTTCTCGCTGTTCAGGCCCAGCAGGTCGAAGCTGAGCTGGCCGGCGTTGAGCCGTTGCCTGGCGACCTCCTTGAGCACCGCCAGCTCAGCGTCATCATGGGCCGAGCCAATGTGCTCGATGCTGCGCGCCCCTTCCGGGAGGAGTGCACAATCTGCACCGCACGGGCCCCCGACGCCGTCCTGACCGTGCGAACGTACGGACTCATACCCCCACGTTAGTGCGCACCCCAACCCACGCAACCCCCACAATCCCAACAACAACCAGCCCCCAAGCAACCCAACCACCCCACAATGAGCCAAGTCAGGCATAGGGGTCCCTTTGCCCCCTACGCCTGGATTGAGGGTGACAACCGTGTTGCTGACGAGCCCATTGACGCACGGTGACTGTGGGCTATCTATCGAGTGTGTGTCTCGGCCCGGGCGTGACTAGCCAGCACCGAAGACGCCTTCGTGTTAGAGCCGTGTCCCTGCGCGCGCTCTACAGGTCCCCGACCTTCTGGAGGCGCTGGAGGCTGAGCCAGCCCACCGGGATCGGGATCCAGAAGGTCACCAGGCGGTAGACGATCGCCGTGGACAGCGCCACCCCGTAGGGGACGCCGGCGGCGACGAGCCCGGCGGTCAGGGCGAGCTCGACAGGCCCGATACCGCCGGGGGAGGGCACGATCGAGCCCACCGTGTTGGAGGCCAGGTAGGTGATGGCCAGGACCGCGAAGGGCACCGTGTAGCCGAAGGCCCACAGGCTCGCACTGAAGGACAGGATGTAGGACAGGGTCAGCATGAGCGCGCCGCCGACCCCCAGCACCAGGCGCACCGGGTTGGACATGACCCACACGAGCCGCGGCCACACCTGGCGGTAGGTGGGCTCGATCTTGGCCCAGGCCCAGGTACGTGCCTTGGGGATGGTCAGGACCACCGCCGCCACCACGACGACGGCGCCCGCGGCGACCAGCACCCAGCCGGACGGCAGGGTCAGTCCGGTCGACTGGCCGGTCATGGCCGCCAGCACCACGAGCAGCACCACGGTGACGACGAACTGGACCACCTGGACCAGGGCCACCGTGGCCACGCCGACCGCGGTGGGCACCCCCTTGCGGTTGAGGAAGCGCAGGTTGATGGCCGCCCCGCCCACACCGGCCGGGGCCACGAGTGAGACGACGGCGCTGGCCAGGTGCACCTCGGTGGAGCGCCACAGGGAGAGCCGCTCGGGGCTGAAGGCCACCAGCGTGAGCCCCGCGCCCACGTAGGTCGCCACCGAGAAGAATAGGGCCGCCAGCATCCACCAGATGTTGGCCTGCGAGACGGCCGCGGAGACCTGCTGGAAGTCCAGCTGGGCCAGCAGCGTCCATACCGCCACCAGGGCCACCACGGCCATGAGGACGGTGCGCGTGGAGAAGCGGTTGAGGCGGGCCGGCTCGGCGTCGGCCGTGGGGGTCAGCGCCACGAGGGCGTCGCGCAGATCCTGGAGGACCTGCCGGCTCGCTCCGCGCCGCCCCATGACCTCGCGGGTCTGGCGTGGCAGCACCACCCGCTGGAGCATGGGGGCGATCGAGGCCAGCTGGGCGGTGGTCAGTGAGCGGGAGGCGGCGTCGATGGCCCGCTGGGCACCGACCGCCAGCGCCGTCAGCGCCAGGGCCTGAGCCAGGTCCACGCGGCGGGAGAGCTCGGTGGAGATCGTCTCGCCCGAGGCCCAGTCCAGGAGCCACAGCCGCCCGGACTCGTCGACGACGACGCTCGAGGCGTCGATGCTGCCGTGCGCCAGCCCCGCGGCGTGAGCGCGCTGGAGCTGGCTCCACAGCTGGTCCAGGATGTCGTCGTCCACCTCGGCCCCCAGGTCGCTGATGGACCGGGCGCCCACGACGTGGTCGGTCACCAGCAGCACGGACTCGGCGGCCTCGGCCATCCCCAGCAGGCCGGGGGTGCGCACGCGGGCGCGGCGGGCCTCCATCGTCATGAGGGCGGCGTGCTCGGCGGCCGGGCGCAGGGACAGGTCGCGGGTGGGGGACAGGCCCCGAACGCGGATCTGGTCCCAGATGTTGGAGAGGAATCCGGCCACCTGCCGGTCGGCGTCGAGGAGGGTGACGTTGTGGCGCTCACCGGCCGAGTCCCATACGGCGTACATGCGGTGGACCGAGGCGCGCTCCTGGGACAGGGCCTCGCTGGAGGCCTCGGCCAGGACGGCGGCCAGGTCGACGTCGGTGGCCGGCCTGATCGTGTTCGCGCCCGCCGGCGCCCCAGGGCCCCCGGTCCCGGCCGTGTCCAACGGCGTCGAGTCGAGGGGGGAGGCGGTCTCGCCGCTCGATGAGCCGGTAGGTGTGTCGGTGACCTGCGCGTCGGTGGGGGCGGAGGCGTCGTCGGTGGTGGGCTCGAGGCCCGCCGGCTCCTGCGGGGCCGGGGCCAGCGGGTTCTCGCTCACCTCCTCACGAACCTGCTCACGCACCTGCTCACGAACCTGCTCGGTGTAGCCCAGGGGGGCATCGGTGGTGACGACCCAGGCGCGCGCCTCGGGGGCGCGGTCCATACGGACCACGCGTACGGCGTCGATCCCGGCCCGGCGCAGGGCGCGCACGAGTGTGACCCCGTGGGCGCGGCGGTCCTCGACCCCGAAGACGTAACGGACCAGCAGGCCGACGACGCGGCCCAGCAGCAGGGACAGCACCGCGCCCGGCAGGGTCAGGGCGCCGCGCAGGACCGCCATGCCCAGGACCACCCACAGGGACGCCCAGCCCGAGCGCATCACGGTGGAGCTGTTGCGGTCGCCGGCGCCCGTGAGCAGGCCGGCCATGGAGGCGAAGACCGTGGAGATGCCCAGCTGGGCGGTGCCCGAGGCGGTGACCGTCAGCCCCATGACCAGGGCGGTGGGGCCCCAGGCCACGAGGCCGGTCATGGCGGCGACGGCGACCAGGTGGCCGGCGATCCCCGACAGGACGGCCTGGCCCAAGGACCGCCAGGAGCGGCGCAGCACCCGGTCCAGCAGAACCGCCAGCGGCACGATGAAGGTGACCAGGCCCTCAACGGTCTGCAGGGGGAAGACGAGGATGCGGCGCAGGACCACCGCCAGGGCGTTCTGGACGTCCTGGGTGACGCCGGTGGTGGTCTCGTGGGCGTAGATCGCCAGGACGAGGACGGCGAAGATGCCCAGGAGCGTCAGGGTCAGGTCGAGCAGGTCCTCCGTGCGGCGCAGGCGGTGCGCGGTGGTGTCCACCAGGAGCGTCGTTGAGCGGGGGGCGGCAGGGCCGGAGGCCGGGGTGGGCTCGGCCATGGGGGCGACCCCGATGACCGGGATGCCGACCGGAGAGGTGGAGGTCGATTCCGCGGAGGGCGCGGAGGTGGACGAGGTGGCCGACGGGACGGCGGCCGCAGATGCCTGCTGGTCGACGGCGGTGGGGGACTCGCCAGGAGGCGAGGTGAGCGTCGAGGCGTGGTCGAGGTCGCCGGCCGGCGGGGGCGACCCTGGTGCCGCATCTGTCATGACGCCGATTCTAGGGGGAGAGCCTGGGCGGACCCTCCTACGCCGGAAGGAGCCGCGCGGCGGCGTTGGCTTGTTCAAAGTAGTTTGCGACACAAACCGATGGGCGCTATCCTGGAGTTGGTTTGAAACGCAAACCCCTGTTGACGAGGAGGTTCACCATGAGTGCTGCCACTGAGGATCAGCGGATTCCGGCGGGGCCCGATGAGGCCCTCGCCGTCGTCGAGGCCCAGCGGAGCGCCTATCTCAAGCGGCACAGGGTCAAGGCGACTCCGGTCCTGGTCGCCTGGGGGCTGGCCTGGCTGATCGGCTATGCCGCCCTGGCCCTCTCCCGCAGGGCGGACTACAGCCTGCCGCTGGTGCCCTACCTGTTCTTCTGCGGCTGCCTCGCGGCGGCCCTGCTGTTCACCTTCGCCTATATCGTCCCCAAGGTGCGCGGCATCCGTGGCCGGAGCAGCCGAGAGGGCACCTACTACAGTCTCGCCTGGTTCCTCGGGATGCCGCTGGGGGCCATTATCCTCAGCCGGGTCAACGCCTTCCTGGGTACCCTCAACACAAGTGAGGCCAATGAGGTGATGAGCGTGGTGTCCAACGCCGTGCCCTGCCTCGTCGTCGGCGTCATCTTCCTCATGAGTGCCGCACTGTGGAATGAGGCGGTCATGGGCGTCCTGGGCGGATGGATCCTCCTGGTGACCCTCGTGGTCACGATTGTCGGGATGCCCTGGGCCTGGTGGATCATGTCCGTGGCCGGTGGGGGCGGCATGTTGGTGGCCGCCGTCGTCGCTGCTGCCGCAGAATCGAAGCGAGGTGCGTGAGGTGACCGGAGAAGCGCGGGCTCAGCGGCCTGGGGAACCGGAGGATGCCGGCAGGGCGGGGGAGTCGGCGGAGCCGGGCGGTGCTGAAGCTCCGGCTGTCGCGACGGCCTCCGCCGTCGACATCGACCCCGTCATTCACGCCCAGGCCCGCCTGCGGATCATGGCGACCCTGGCCGCCGTGCCCGTTGGCGACGAGCTGCACTTCCCGCGGCTGCGCGAGCTGCTGGACATGACGGCGGGCAACCTGTCCACCCATCTGTCCAAGCTGGAGGGGGCGGGATACGTGCAGCAGAACAAGACCTACGCCGGGCGCAGTCCTGCCACCTACCTGGCGCTGACCCCTGAGGGGCGCGTGGCCTTCGAGCGGTACGTGCACAACCTGCGCGCCCTGCTCGACGCCTGAGCTCCTCCGGGCCGGACACGACAAGGGGTGGTATTAACCGATCGGTTAGCGTATGGTGTGAAGCAAGTCTCATAGGTGGATGCCGATGGAGGCGCCGCCGTGAGGCCCTGTCGCAAGGGTCGGCCGGTGCCCGTCGGCCGGCCGGTCCTCGGGGTGGCAGGTCCGCCCCGCCATGCCCGTCACCGTCGACATCCAAGGACACACCATGCCTTTCAGTGCACAGACCCCGCCCGCTGACTCGCCATCCCACCTTCAGCCCAACCGTGCCTGCGTCCACCGGCTCAGCCGCCGGACCCTGCTCAAGGGGGTGGGTGGTCTCGCCGCCGCCTCCGTCATCGGGGGCGGCGCCGTCGTCGCCGGAGCGGCCCCGGCCCAGGCCGCCCTCACGGTGGCCGAGCACGAGGATCACGGCCGCATGCAGTACTACAAGCTGACCACGTCCTCGATCGGCTGGCTGCCACGCGTCAACGTGCTGCTGCCCGACGGCTACGACACCTCGCGCCGCTACCCGGTGCTCTTCCTGCTGCACGGCGGCGGCGAGAACTACTCGACCTTCGACACGAAGTACGACATCCGCAACCACACCGCGGGGCGCGACCTCATCGTCGTCATGCCCGACGGCGGGGCGGCCGGCTGGTACTGCGACCCCGAGTCCTCCAACGTGGGGCCGCGCAACTGGGAGACCTTCCACATCAAGGAGCTCCTCCCCTGGGTCGATGCCACCTTCGCCACCACCGGGCAGGCCTCCCGTCGCGCGATCTCCGGCTTCTCGATGGGCGGTTTCGGGGCATTGAAGTACGCCGCGAAGTACCCCGAGCTCTTCGCGTCGGTCTCCAGCCACTCGGGGCCGGCCGACCTGCGCATCCAGGACGGGGCGGTGGTCCACTGGGCGAACTTCACCGCCAGCGCCACTGACCTCAAGGGCGGCACCATCTACGGGATCCCGTGGGACCAGGCGCGGGTGAGTGCCGACAATCCGGTCGAGCACGTGGAGAGCTACCGCGGCAAGCGCGTCTTCCTCGTCTGCGGCACCGAGAGCGATCGCTACGAGAGCATCGTGCTGCCCAGCCAGCAGAACTTCGAGAAGGTGCTCGACGGCGCTGGCATCGGCTACGAGCGCTACGAGGACACCGGCGCCCACGTCGTGCGCTGGGGCCGCATCCAGCAGGACATCGACTCCTTGCTCAACCACTTCGCCAAGGGCGCGTGAGGGCCGGGCGCCGGCGGGGTCGGTCGGATTGGCCGGCTCCGCCGGGGTGGTGGGTGGCAGTAAGGCTCCCCGCCTGGTCACAGTGAGAGCCAATCACTCTGATATGGCGAACCTCGCAGGGCGCCGTCGGCACTTCATCAGGACAAAACCGCACCGGCCGAACCGGAAGGGCGGATACTTCCGGTGAGTTGCCGTCAAGAAGGGGAGGCGCCTGTGATCCGTCTGGGTCTGGCTGACGACGAGCCACTGCACATCATGGGCCTGGCCACGCTGCTGGGGGCGCAGCCGGACATGGAGATCATCTGGCGGGCCGCCGACGGCAAGGAAGCGCTCGCGCGCAACGCCGCCGACCCGGCCGATGTCCTCCTCCTCGACGTGCAGATGCCGGGCCTGAGCGGCCCGGCCACCACCCGCGAGCTCATGGCCCGCGGTGCGACCGGCAGAGTCGTCATCCTGACCGCCTCCGACACCGACGGCCCCGTCATGGACGCCATCGAGGCCGGTGCCTCCGGCCTCCTGCTCACAAGCACCCCACCCCAGGAGCTCGCCGCCGCGATCCGTGCCGTCCACGACGGCAGCTCCGTCATCTCCCCGGGGCCCACACGCCGGCTGCTCACCGCCGCGCGTACCGGCCACGTCAGTGGTGTACGGGCCAGGGAGGGGGCCGGGCGCCACGCCTCAGAGGACTCAGTCGAGGCACTCCGGGCCGCCGAGGCCTCCCAGCAGGTCGCGGGCCTGACCCAACGCGAGCGCGAAATCCTGGCGCTCATCGCCCTGGGGCTCACCAACCAGGAGATCTGCGACCGGAAGTGGCTGTCCATGCCCACGGTCACAACTCACGTGAGCCACCTGCTGTCCACAACCGGCTGCCGAGACCGGGTTCAGCTGGTGCTGCTGGCCCTGCGCGGCGGTGTCGTCGACCCCGCTGACGTCTTAGGCGGGGACTGAGCCCGCGCATGCCCTGTGAATCAGCCGTCCGGGGCCGCTTCGTGTCACTGCGGGCGACTTTTAGAGCTGATCGCCTCCTCGGTCCTCCGCGGTTCGTGAGCATATGCCCAGGTTAGGACGGTTTGCTGGTTGCCGCGGGGTACCTAAGGCCGGGGAAAAGTCGCCAAACGTGACAGTTTTCCTCATCGAGGAGCCGTCCGGGAACTCGCGCGCCGCCTCAGCGGCTCTGGGGTTCTACCAGGACGGCCACGGTGCGCGCCGGCACCGAGATCGTCCCGCTGGCACGGTCGAAACCGGTGCGGCGCACCACCTCATCGGCCCCCTCGGCCTGAATGGGGGAGAGGTGGAAGTCCCGGCCCGCCAGCTCGGGCAGCGACTGAGTGAGCGTCTGCCCCGAGGCGTTGAAGACCACCAGGACGGCGTCGAGCTCGGGGTCCACGTCGCTTGCGCCCCGGGTGTCGTCGATGAGCATGACGATCACTCCCGCCGGCGCCCCGAAGCCCGCCCCCGGGAAGCTCAGCTTGTCCTGGATGAGGCGGGCCGAGCCCAGGCTGAACAGCGGCGTCGAGGCGCGCAGCCTCAGCAGATCCAGGGCCTGGGAGCGGGCCGCCGCGATCTCCTCGGGTGAGGGCCGCAGCCAGTCGTCCTGCAGCAGTGGTCCCTGGATCGCCCAGGAGCCCTCGTTGCGGCTGGCCGGCGGCAGGCCCCGCCCGAAACCGTTGGACTGCCCCGTGAAGTCAATGGCGTTGAACCAGTCCCCCGAGTTGTAGGAGTCCCGGTCCAGCGACTTGCTGCGCAGCAGCTCAGTGCCCGCGCTCCAGAAGGCCGGTGACTGCGCCAGCGCCACCGTGGCCAGGCACACGGTGTTCATGCGCACCCGCTCGGCCACCGGCATGCCCTGGGGCAGCTTGTAGGCCAGCAGGTCGTAGAGCGTCTCGTTGTCGTGGGCGTCGACGTAGTTGACGTTCTCCTGGGGGTGGGAGGCGAAGGCCGCCGGCGCCCCGTTGTGGATGAGGTCGATGCCGCGGCGCACCGACCCGTCCGAGATCGTCATGACATAGTCCTTGAGGTTGCCCGCCAGCCCTAAGCGCACCAGGTCGGTGCGGTGGGCCAGGTCCGCCGACTGCTCGTGCCAGCCTCGATGGTCCAGGCCGCTGGGCTGCGTGAGCAGGCCGGTGCCGAAGCCCTGGAAGACGCGGTGGTCGGGGTCGAAGGCGCCCCCGCCGTGGACGGCGTCGCGCAGGCGGTCGTTGAAGGCACCGATCCCGGTGCCGTCGAGCTGACCCTGGGTGGCCTGCACGAACAGGGCGTTGCCTGCGACCTCGCCGAAGTTCCAGCCCTCCCCGTACAGGTAGATGGAGCGGCCGTCGACGCCGTCGGTCTCCAGCGTCAGCTCGTCCAGGGCCGCCCGCACGCGCTCCATGACGGCGCGCGGGTGGTGGCCCATGAGGTCGAATCGGAAGCCGTCGACCCGGTACCAGCGCGCCCAGCGCACCACCGAGTCGACCATGAGGCGCGCGCACAGGGCGTTCTCCGTGGCCGTGTTGGCGCAGCAGGTCGAGCTCGTCACCCGCCCGACGGCGTCGAGACGGTGGTAGTAGCCCGGCACCACCCGGTCCAGGACGCTGCGCGGGTCCTGCCCGCAGGCGGCCGTGTGGTTGTAGACCTGGTCGAGGACCACCTGGAGGCCCAGGTCGTGCAGGGCCCCCACCATCTCGCGGAACTCGACGACGCGCGCCCCGCCGTCCTGGTGGCCCTCGGTCGCGTAGGAGCCCTCGGGGGCGCCCCAGTGGAGCGGGTCGTAGCCCCAGTTGTAGGCGTCGTGGTCGGCCACCTCCGCGATGGCCGCCTGCTGGTCGGCCGAGGCCGGGTGCGCGCCGTCGGGGATGTCGGGGTGGCGCTGGGAGCCGCGGTGCTCGGGGATGGTGGCGATGTCGAAGGTGGGCAGCAGGTGGATCGTGTTCATGCCGGCCCGGGCCAGCTCGGCCAGGTGGCGCACGCCCGCTGAGCCCGCCACCGTGAAGGCCCGGTAGGTGCCGCGCAGCTCGGGCGGGACGGTGCCGTCGGCAGCGGAGAAGTCCCGCAGGTGGAGCTCGTAGATGCTGCGGGCCGAGTCGTTGCGGACCGCCGGAGCCCGGGTGGTGGCCCATTGCTCGGGGGCCAGGCGGGGGTCGGCCAGGTCGACGGCGACCGAGCGGGTCGAGTCCGTTGTCAGCGTCGTCGAGTAGGGGTCGGTGACGACGTTGGTCTCCACGCGCCGAGTGCTGGGTACGTAGACCCGCACTTCCCACAGGTACTGGCAGCCGGCAGTGATGGGGGCGGCGGGCCGGCTCGGGCCGGGCTCGCCGCCGGGGGTGCTCGAGGCGGCGTCGGCCGGGGAATCGGGGCGGTTGGCCACGACCCAGCGGCCGTCGCCTTTGCGGACGGCCGGGGTGCGTCGCGGCGGGCCGGGGACCTCCGGCACCGATCCCAGCGGGTCGCCGGTCTCCCAGGTCAGGAGGGTGACGGCCTGCGCGGTGGGTGCCCACAGGGCGAAGGAGGGGAGACCGTCGGTGAAGGTGACGCCCAGCTCGGCGCGGGTGGCGGCCTCGGCGTAGAGATGGTCCAGGAGGATGGCGGTCTGCACCCCGGTGAAGGCGTCGAGGCGGGCGCCACTGACGTCGGCGTCCTCGGTGGGGTCCGGGAGCCCGACGTACTGGGCGATGGCGACCTGGCCGGTCAGGGCGGAGGCGACGGCGGCGTCGTCGAGCAGGGGAGTGCCGGCGGCGTCGGTCGCACTCAGGGCGATGTAGCCCTCCAGGTGGGGGTGCGCGGCGAGGACCTCGCCGGGAAGGTTCCCGACGATGCGCAGGGGCGTGACCGTCGGGGCGGGCATGCCGTCCGCGCCCAGGATCCGGCCGTGGATGGCTGCGGCGCCGCCGTCGGGCGCCGTGATGAGACGCAGGGCGAGGCCGGAGCCGGGGAGGGGGGCGCCGGCGTCGGTGACGACGACCTCGCGGTCCATCCCCCGGGGCAGCAGCGACAGCGGCCACGCCAGGATGGTGGGGGTGACCCAGTAGGCGCGCTGCTCCTCACTGCCGGCCACGGGTGGGAGGGCTGTGGTGGTGTCGAGTGTGCAGGTGAGCGTGTAGGTGAAGGTCATGGGGTGTGTCCTCCCGAGTGGAGGCGCCGTGGTGGGACGCCGCCGGTCCTGCCGGTCGTGTCGCGGGCGGCCCCGTGTGCGGGGGTCGGCAGCGGGGCCGCGCACCTCGTAGTCTCCCCCGGGTGGAGGGGCCATGTCAGCCCGATGGTGGGAATTGTCCTGCCTGTCGGGCGGTGTGTAGCTCTCCGGCGTTCCGTCATCGCGTACACGTACTGCCCCGGCCGGGGACAATCGACGCCGTCGGGGACACTTCTGTGCGGCCGGGTGCGGTTCGCGCGTTTGGGGACAGGAATCCGGTCCCCGCACGCGCAGGATGTCCCCGGCCGGAGGGGAATGTCCCCCACCGCGTGTGATGTCCCCGGTGGGAGGAGGGGAGTGTCCCCGGCCGCGTGGAGTGCCCCCAGCCGAGCCGACGGGGTGAGGCCGACGTCCGCCTACTCCCCGCCGCGGCGCACGGCCTCCAGCATGAGGGTGGCCACGTCCGTGACCCGCACGTCGGCGCCCTCGGAGGCGACACCGTCGGAGAGCATCGTGGTGCAGAACGGGCAGGCCGTGGCGATGACCTGCGCGCCGGTGCCGATGGCCTCGCGCGAGCGCTCGACGGCGATGCGCGTCCCGATGGTCTCCTCCATGAAGGCGCGCGCCCCGCCGCCGCCGCAGCAGAAGCCCCGCTCGCGGCTGCGCGGCATCTCCACCGTGGTCGCGCCGGTCGCCTCCAGCAGCTCGCGCGGCGGGGAGTAGACCTGGTTATGGCGGCCCAGGTAGCAGGCGTCGTGGTAGGTGACCGTCGGGATGACCGACTCGCCCGTTGCCTTGCTGGCGGTCTCCCCGCCCGATGGCGCCGCCGGGGCCTCGGCCTGCGGCTCGGCGGCCTCGGTGCTCGACGTCGGGGCGTCCTCGGTCAGTGAGCCCCCGTCCTGCCCGGCGGCGGGTGCCGGCGTGGCCGGGGCGTCGGAGGCGGACGGGGCGTCGGGCGCCGTCGAACCACCCGCGGCCTGCGGCGGCGCCGGACGCAGCCGGCCCTCGCGCACGAGCCGGTTGAGCAGCTGGGTGTAGTGGACGACCTCGTAGCGGCCCCCGATCTGCGGGTACTCCCGCGAGATCGTGTTGAAGCAGTGCGCGCAGGTCACCACGATCCGCTGCGCCCCGACCTCGCCCAGGGTCTCCACGTTCTGAGCGGCGAGCATCTGGTAGAGGATCTCGTTGCCGGCGCGGCGGGCCGGGTCGCCGGTGCAGGTCTCGGCGTCGCCCAGGACCGCGAAGCTCACCCCCGCGGTGTGCAGCAGCTCGGCCACCGCCCGCGTCGTCTTCTTGGCCCGGTCCTCGTAGGCGCCGGCGCAACCCACCCAGAACAGGTAGTCGACGTCCGCGGCGCTCTCGACGTCGTCGCCGATGACCGGCACCTCGAAGTCCAGGTTCTTGGCCCAGTCCAGGCGCTTGCGTGCCGGCAGCCCCCACGGGTTCCCCTTGGACTCCATTTTGCGGAACATGCCGCCGAGCTCCTTGGGGAAGGCCGACTCCATGAGCACCTGCTGGCGGCGCACATCGACGACGTGGTCGACGTGCTCGATGTCCACCGGGCACTGGTCCACGCAGGCCCCGCAGGTGGTGCAGGCCCACAGGACGTCGGCGGGGATGACCTCCCCGGCCAGGGGCGCCGGCCGCGTGGCCACACCCGTCTCGGTGGGGGCCGCCTTGGCCGCCAGCAGCGCGCCGAGCACGTCGCCGGTGTGGGCGGTACCCGGCACCAGGCCCAGGTTCGTCTCGCGCGCCAGCCCGTCGTGCATGCCCAGCGCCTTGCCGACCAGCCCGCCGGAGGTGGGGCGGGAGGCCACCATCTCCTCGGTGACGTCGTCGGGCTCGACCCCCAGGGCGCTCGCGGCCCGCAGGTAGGGGGCGGCCGCAGCGTGGTGGTCGCGCAGCGCCATGACGAACAGCTTGGGGGACAGGGGCTTGCCGGTGTTCCACGCCGGGCACAGGTCCTGGCAGCGGCCGCACTCGGTGCAGGTGGAGAAGTCCAGCAGGCCCTTCCAGGTGAAGTCCTCGATGCGGCCCACGCCCAGGCGCACCTCGGGGCCCTCGCCGGAGTCGGCGGCCTCCATGGCCTCCTCCAGCGTGTCCATGGTGGCCTCGGTCAGGGGCTCGTCGCCGACCATGAGCGGCTGAAGCGGGCCCAGCGCCTTGGAGCCGTCCACCTCGCGGCGCGCGTAGACGTTGAGGATCGCCAGGAACCGGTGCCAGGCCACCCCCATCGAGGGCTGCAGGCCCACGACGACGAACCAGGTCATCGACAGCACCACCTTGATGGTGGCGACGACGAGGATCGCGTTGGCCAGGGCGCCGGCGCTCGCGGGGGCGAGCAGCGGGCCGGTCCATGCCGTCAGGGGGAAGTGCGTCCAGGAGGCCAGGGCCCGCTGCGCCGGGTCGGAGGAGGCGGCCAGGTGGGCGTGCTCCAGCATCCGCAGCGCCAGCACGCAGGCGACCACGCCGATGATGGTGGCCTCGACGAACTTCGCCTGGGCCGACGTCGAGCCGGCGAAGCGGGATGTGCGCGGGCGCTTACCGCCGTCGGAGTCCGGGGCGTAGGGCGGGGCGGCCCGGCCGGCCCGGGTCAGGCGCCAGCGCAGGATTGTCAGCCCCACGATCCCGAAGGTGGACAGCCAGGCGATGAGCTCAACGATCCAGGCCCACCAGGCGGCGTGCCCGATGAGAGGCAGCGCGAAGTCGGGACCGCCCAGCACCTGCCCGTAGCCGGCCACGAGCGTGAGGAACAGCAGGGGGAAGGAGACCATGACCAGCCAGTGGGCGGCCTTGACGAAGGGGCGACCCTTGAAGGCGGTGTGGCCCACGAGTGCGCTCAGTGTGAGCGCCAGGCGCCGGCCGACCGGGCGCAGGCGCTCCGGTGCGGTCGCGCGGCCCACGGCCATGCGGGCGCCAATAGTGCAACAGGCGCGTGCGAAAACTGCGATACCGATCGTCGTGGCAATGACGACGATGACGACACAGGCGATCTGCACGGCACTCATCGGGGCGGGTTTCCTCAGGTCTCCGAAGGCAAAGGCGGAAGCGCTGGGAGGTGGCCGGTGGCGCCCCGGAGGGTCGCCTGCGCGGCACACCGTTGGCGCTTCCCTTCAGCCTACCTGTGGGTCGGCGGGGAGCTGGAAGAGGCAGGTGAGGCGCGGCAGAGGAAAAAGTGTCACGATTGGCGACTTTTCAAGGCGCGGCCGGTGGCCGCGAGTTCGGCCGGTTCCCCGGAGATCGGCTCTGACCTGCAAAGATGCTGTGGTGTCGAGTGTGTGGAGGTCCCTCGTGAACGGTGGTCGGGCGGGAAAAGTCGCCAATCGTGACACGGGACCGCAAAAAAGCGTGCCGACCCCGCACTGGGGCCGGCACCGATGGAGTCCTCAGGCGCTGATGGCGCGCTGCGCGTAGGGGGAGTCGGGGCGGCGGGCGCTGTACCACTTGGCGGCCTGGCGCAGTCCGAGCTCACGTACCAGGGTGACGGTGGCCCCGGAGATGATGGCGAAGGTGACGATCTCAGCCAGCTTGTAGTTGAGGAGCTGGTCCTCCTCGCGCGGGGCCGGTTTGCCGGAGATGGCTCGCCAGCCGAGTGCCACGACCTTCTCGGCCACGAACCCGGAGGCCAGCGTGGCCACGGCCGCGGTCGCCTTCCACATGAAGTCGGTGGTCTGGTCGATCTCGGCGGGGTCCTGTGCGCTCATGAGTCCTCCTTGCGCCCGGGCCGGGCGGTGTCGTGGGTACCTGCCTGCTTGGTGGTGGGGCCGACGGAGTCGGTCCGTTCCGTCCCGATCATGCCGTACCCGGGCCGACGGCGCAGCCAGTGCCCGCCCGCGTGGTGCCAACTGCCGGGCCCGGCTGGGGGGATTCTCGTGGCGCCAGGCGCTTGAACGAGCAGGGCGGATGGCATCAATGCATTGGATTGTTAAGACGTTTCAGGGAGAGCCTCAGTGGTTCCCAGAAAACTGAGTGGCAGGTGCCTTGTACTCGTCAGTTCGCCCTGTTACCTTCTTTCATGAGGTGTTGGAAGTCTCTCGATTCGTCTTGAACAGTCAGGATTTCCAGGGGGTGCCTGCTGGTGGGCTCGTCTGCTGAAGAGTAGGTGCCGCGCTTGCTTGATGGGGGTGCATGAATGCTGCGAGAGAACAGTAGTGTGAGTGCCCTACTGACGTATGTCATTGTCATTGTTTTCGCAGTGCTCTTTGTTGCTGTCAACTGGTCGGGTTCGGGACGAGTCTTGTCACTGGCTTCTGTTGCCGTCATTGCCTGCGCATTGATGGCGCTTCACTCAAAGTCCTTCGCCGCGGCTGTCGGTGCCGCGCTTCTCCTCGTGCCGCTGCCCTTGGTGGCGATGTGGACGAACGCCGGCTCCGCGGCGGGAGTCATTGGGCCGCTGGTTCTGTTGGTCGGAGTCGCCTGCTGGCGAACCTGGAGGTCCTCAAAGAAGGTGGGGCTGAAGCAATCTGGTTGAGCCAGTTGGCTGGAGGTGGCCTCCCCCTTCGTATGTGAGGGTGTTGGAGTGTGTGGTACCTCCCGGGCCGACGGCGCAGCCAGTGCCCGCCCGCGTGACGCCAGCCGCCGGACCCGCGCTTGGAGGTGGCCTCCCCCTTCATGTGTGAGGGTGGTCGGGGCGTGTGGTACCTCCCGGGCCGACGGCGCAGCCAGTCCGGGCTCGCGTGGCGCCAACTGCCGAGCCCGGGCGTTCGTACTGTGCGCCGCGCGTTCGGGGGTCAGGGCTCGAAGCGGCGCCCCACCCCACGAACGCGCGGGAGAGTGATGGGTGTCGTGGTGTGTGGTGCTGAGCCGCGGCCTGGGTGAGGCAGCGGCTCAGGCCTGGGCTCACTCCTGGGCTGGACGGATGGCGGCGTTGATCTGTGCGGCCAAGCCCGCGGGGTCGTCGACCGTGAGGTAGAGGTGCGTGAAGCGCTCGTCCTCCAGGGTGACGACCAGGGTGTTCTCGTAACCGGAGATGTTCCAGAACTGCGCGGTGCCCTCGGCGTGGAAGGTCCCGGAGAGCTTGCTGCCGGCCTGCAGTCCGGGCCCGCGCCAGCCCTTGGGCTCGTGGCGCAGGCCGGGGTCGTGCGTGGCGCCGCGTACGTGCGCGAGCGGGATCTCCAGCCGGGAGGTGTAGGACCACATCTTGTCCAGCCCGTGCGGCTCAACGCTCAAGGTGGTGTCGGTGATGGTGACGGTGTTGCGGCTCATGATGTCTGCTCCTCTCGCGGGCAGGTCGGTTGGGTGGAAGTGAGCTGGTGGTCTGGCTAGTGAGTGCGGGACTGGAGCGGATTACGTCGGCGGTGAGGCCGATGCCGTCGGGGCTGACGCGGCCGAGCCCGACGTCGTGGCGCCGGCCCGCACCAGCAGTCGCCGGCCGAGCGCCTCGGCGGTGATGCCCGCCCGGTTCAAGGCGACCTCGAGGGCCTCGCGCACGGCCGGGTCCCCGGGGGCGATCTCCATGAGTGCCACAAGGATCAGGTCGAGCTCCTCGCGTCCCGTCCCTGCGGCGTCGGTGGAATCGCCGGGGGTGGCCGCAGGACTCAGAGCAGCCAGTGCCTCAGTGAGGCAGCGCTGGAAGAGCCCGTCCTTGGAGCCGAAGACCCCGTAGAGGCTGGCGCGATTGACGCCGGTGGCCCGAACCAGATCGTCCACAGAGGCTCCCGCGAAACCGCGCTCGGCGAAGACCGCCGTGGCGGAGCCGATGACCTCACTCTCGATGAAGGTGCGTCGTCGTCCCATGAATCCAGAATAGTCATTCTGGAACAGTCAGTCAAGAACAACTGTTCTGGAATTCTTGGGCGGGAAAGGCTGCCTCCCTCAGCCGATATGCCCCGTCTGCGCGCCGAGGACCAGCAGCGCGTACAGGACGGCGAAGACTCCGGCGACGGCGGCGCAGGCCAGAGCCGGGCGGCGCCGGTAGGTCAGCACGGCGACGTACTCACGCAGCCAGGCGTTGACGATGTAGAACCAGGCCGTGCGCGCCGGCGCGACCGCCCACGGCACCCCCATGTCGGAGGCCAGGATCGCGGTGCGCACCGCGTGGAAGGAGCTCGTCACCAGCAGCACCTGCGGGTCCGTCATGCCGCGCTCGGCCAGCAGGTCGCGGGTGTAGGAGATGTTCGTGCGGGTCGTCGTCGAGCGGTCCTCCAGGAGGATTCGCTCAGGTGGGATGCCGCGGGCGATCGCGTAGTCGGCCATGGCGCGCGCCTCGCTGACCGGCTCGTCGGCGCCCTGCCCGCCGCTCATGACCAGCAGCGGCGCCCCGGGGCGCAGAGCCTCCTCGTCTTGCCAGGCATCGATGCCTCCCTTGATCCGCGAGCCCAGCAGCGGCCCGACCTTTCCGTTGATGAGCCCGGCGCCATGGACCACGACGACGTCGGGGTGCGGCATGGCCCGACGCCCGCCCCAGATCCGCTGTACCGCCGTCTGGCCCAGGAAGATGAGAAGGAAGACGCCCAGGTAGGCGCAGGCGCAGAACATGAGCGCGGCAACCAGCAGGGCCCAGGGGTTGGCGGTGGCCACGAGGGCGACCGCGGCCATCGGCGTGGCGATGAGTCCCAGGCCGGCCGCCAGGCACAGCAGGTTGCTCAGGCGCCGGCCCTCGCGGCGGATGAGGACGACGCCGTTGAACATGAGCAGGAACGGCATGAGGGCGATGAGCAGGAAGAAGGCGACACTGCCCAGACCCACTGGGATCGTGAGGACGGGGATGAGGGAGGCCAGGTGGAGCAGTGCTCTCACCGTAGCGCCGACCAGGAGCAGGAACAGGAGTCCGTTGCGAAGCCGGCGGTTGTCGCGGCGCCGCGAGAGCCTGAGGAGTCCCCACCACAGCGCTAGGGCGGTGACGTCGACCAGCGGAGCGGGGAGGAACCAGGGGGTGCTCATGGGGCGGCTTCCTCTCGTGGTGCAGGGGGTGGGTTTGTCCTGGGTGCGGGGAAGGCGGGGCCTTCCCGGCATGGCGCGGGACGGTGGGTGCTGATGGGGCGGCGCTCATCATAGAACCGGGGCCGGCTGGTGCCGCCTTGCGCTCATATGAGCAGGTTAGGAGGCGGCTGCCGGTGGGTGTGAGCGTCGTTGGGACGATTCGTGGGAGCCGGCCCTCCACCCTACGGACGACGGCGTGTGCCCCGACTCCTCCCTGGGGTGAGGTGGCCGGACCGTCCGGGCGGGAGGGTCACGCCGCGATCTAACGCACGGGCCTGCCCGGGTGGGCGCGGTCGTAGTCGGTCTGGGCCCGGGCGATGTCCTTCCGGTGCGCCAGCGACCAGTCGGCAAGGGCTTTCAGCAGATGCGTCAGGCTTGCCCCCATCTCGGTGAGCCGGTAGTCGACCTGGGCGGGAACCGTGGGGTAGACCGTGCGGCGCACCAGCCCGTCGCGCTCCAGGTGCCGCACCGTCAGGGTGAGCATGCGCTGCGAGATGCCGCCGACGGCGCGCTGCAGCTGACGGAAGCGCAGTGGACCGTGCGTCAGCTCCACGATGACCAGCAGGGACCACTTGTCCCCCAGTCGGTCATGGATCGCGCGGATGCCGGGATCCTCGCGGTGTGCCTGGGCGCACCGCTCCAGAGGCGCCGGATTGGGATCGCCGGTGGTCACATTGCTGTGCGTCGGTGACAAGAAACTGCCTCCTTGTAGGCGCGTGCACGATGCCTCAGGCTCATGCGCAGAAGGTTCGGTGGCCGCGGGAACTGGTTTCTGGGGTGCGGTTGAGTCTGAAGGAGGCTACTCATGATCTTGGTGACCGGTGCAAGCGGACGGTTCTCCTCAGCTCTCCTGGCGGAACTGCGCACTCGTGGCGTTCCGGCGATGGGCGGCAGCCGCACCCCGTCGGAGGGGCAACGGCATGTTGACTTCAGCGTCCCGGACAGCCTGGACTTCAGCGGCGTCGACACCCTGCTGCTGGTGCCTGCCGGGGCGCAGGAGGACGACCGGCAGATTGCCTTCAACCGTGCTGCCGTTGAGGTCGCGGAGCGCGACGGCGTCTCCCATCTCGTCTACACGAGCCTCACTGGTGCGGGTGACCACCTGTCAATGGCGCTGCCGCACCGAGTCACCGAAGGAATCATCATGGCCAGCGGCATGACGTGGACCATTCTGCGCAACGGCGTTTACGCCGAGATTCTCGGTGCTCCGCTCTCGTGGGAGAAGCACGGGGAAGCGTTGAGAATTGTGTCACCGCTGGGGAACGGGGCCGTGGCTGCGGTGGCGCGGCACGACTTGGCCGGCGCGGCGGCTTCCGTCCTCAGTGACCCGGGCGGGCACGAAAGGAAGGTCTACGAGTTGGTGGGAAGCCGTGCGGTGTCCGCCGCTGACGTCGCAGGCTGTCTGGGCTGCGAGGTGAGGGACATCAGCCTGGGTGAGTACCGGCAGCTGCTTGCCGAGGTTGGGATGCCGGCCTTCCGCCAGTCCTTGATGCTCTCGATCGCCAGTGTCATCCGGCACGGGTTCTTGGCCAGGACGGGTGATGACCTCCCGTACCTGCTGGGCCGGGAGCCCACGGATCCGCTCGTTGTCGCAGCCAAGGCTCTGGCTGCTCGGCGCGCGGTCGTACCGTAGGTCGCGCTGTCGAGGGTTAAAGGTACGACCTCGCGGATTACCCTACGATCGCGCGGAAAGGCGATGGCGCGGGAAGGTGAACGTGCGGGAGCCGCGGCAGAGCTCGGGCGCGCGGCGCGGGCCGGATGGAGTTGGTGTCAGCGGGCGCCCTCGAACTACAGTTGACCTGCAACGACAGGGGAGCGCCCCGTCGTCGGCCCGGCCGCCACTGGCCGACGGGCCGACGCCGACGGCGCTGAGAGTGCGGAAGCCCGCAGACCCTCGAACCTGCTCCGGTTAGTACCGGCGAAGGAAGTCGAGACCATCTCCCCGGCGCGCCGCAGGTGGTCGCCGGGCCCTCCGGAGAACCTTCCAGGAGGCACACATGAGCATCCAGTCCAACCCCCGTTCGGGCCGGCCCCGCCCGGCCCTCAGCCGCCGGGCCCTGCTCGCCGGAACCGCCGCCGGCGCCGTCGGCCTGAGCCTGGCCGCCTGCGGCAAGGGCAAGAAGGCCGGCTCCCAGGCCGACTCCAAGACCGTCACCGTCGTCACCCACGACTCCTTCCACGTCTCGGAGGACCTCCAGAAGGCCTTCACCTCCGAGACCGGCTACACCCTCAAGATCGCCACCTCCGGGGACGCCGGCGCCCTGGTCAACAAGCTCGTCCTGACCAAGGATGCGCCCCTGGGCGACGCTGTCTTCGGCATCGACAACACCTACGCCACCCGCGCCCTCGACCAGGGCGTCATCGACACCTCCGCCACCGTCACCCTCCCCAAGGGCGCCGAGAGCTACGTCGTCGCCGACACCCCGGCCCTGGCGCCCATCGACGTCGGTGACGTCTGCCTCAACATCGACACCGGCTACTTCACCGGCAAGGGCCTGACGCCCCCCGCCACCTTCGAGGACCTCACCAAGCCCGAGTACAAGGGCCTGCTCGTGGCCATCAACCCCACGAACTCCTCGCCCGGCATGGCCTGGCTGCTGGCCACCATCGGCCACTTCGGCGCCGGCTCCTTCGCCGGATACTGGAAGCAGCTCATGGCCAACGGCGCCCGAATCGCCGAGGACTGGAGCGCCGCCTACGAGACCGACTTCTCCGGCAGCGGCAAGGGCACCTACCCCATCGTCGTGTCCTACGCCTCCTCGCCCTCCTTCACGGTCTCCAAGGACAAGAGCTCCAGCTCCACCTCCGCCCTGCTGGACACCGCCTTCCGCCAGGTCGAGTACGCCGGGGTCCTCAAGGGCGCCGCCAACCCCGAGGGTGGCAAGGCCTTCGTGACGTGGATGCTCTCCAAGGCCGTCCAGGAGGACATCCCCGGACAGATGTACATGTACCCGGTCCTGCCCGACGCCGCCCTGCCCGAGGCCCTCACGAAGTTTGGGCCGCTGTCGAAGTCGCCGGTGAAGGTCGAGCCCAAGGAGATCACCACCCACCGCGAGGAGTGGCTGAACACCTGGACCGAGGCCGTCGGCAAGTGAACGCGCCGGGCGAGGAGACGCCAGGGGCCGACGCCGCCGCGCGAGC